>CANRIG010000001.1 GCA_947630595.1 uncultured Lachnospiraceae bacterium
TTTTTGCAGATTTCCCTTAAAATCAAGGTTTTTATTATATTTTGCAACAAAAAAACAGGTAGCTTTTGACACTACCACACAACACAAGGAGGGAATTTCATGAAAAAACGCTTTGCATTTCTTCTGGCTTCTGTCATGGCTCTGAGCCTGAGCCTGCCCGCGTTCGCCGCGGAGGAGGCGGAAGCCGAACCTGTCACCGTGCTCTACACCAACGACGTGCACACGTACATCAACAAAGACCTGAACTACACGCTGGCGGCCCAGTACCGCGACACGCTGGACAATGTCCTGCTGGTGGATGCCGGCGACCATATTCAGGGCACCGCGTTCGGCTCCATGGACAAGGGCGAGACCATCATTGACCTGATGAACGCGGCCGGATACGACGTCGCCACCCTTGGCAACCACGAGTTCGACTATGGCATGGAAGGTGCCATGAACAGCATTGAATGGGCCGAATTCCCCTATGTCTCCTGTAATTTCTACCACGAGGAGAACGGCGTGAAGGGCGAAAACGTGCTCGACAGCTACGAGGTGTTTGACATCGGCGGCCGCAAGATCGCGTTTGTCGGCGTCACCACGCCGGAATCCTTCACCAAGTCCACCCCGGCTTATTTCCAGGACGACGCCGGCAATTACATCTACGGCATCGCCGGCGGACAGGACGGCGAGGACCTGTACGAGACCGTACAGGAAGCCATCGACGAGGCCTCCGCTGAGGCGGACATCGTCATCGGCCTCGGCCATCTGGGCGTTGACCCCGCTTCCCGCCCCTGGACCTCCGAGGAAGTCATCGCCAACACCACCGGCTTTGACGCTTTCATCGACGGCCATTCCCACACCACGCTCCCCATGGAGGCGGTTGAGGATGCCGACGGCAATATCGTTATCCTGACGCAGACCGGCTCCTATTTTGACGCCCTCGGCCAGATGACCATCGAGCCGGACGGCGAAATCGTCACCGAGCTGCTCTCCCCCGACAACGTAAAGGCCAGACTCTACGACAGCTACATCGGCAAAATCCGCGCCGGCGAATCGGTCTCGGAAGAGCTGGAGGCTGCGGTCGAGGAGATCGAAACGGGCTGGATCGACGAAGTCAACACCGAGCTGGGCCAGGTAATCGGCACCACCGAAGACACCCTTGACAACTACGAGCCGGACGGCACCCGTCTGGTGCGCAGCCAGGAGACCAACTCCGGCGACTTTGCCGCGGACGCGCTGTATTATCTGTTCGACCAGACCAATGTCGTGGACGGCTTCCCGGTTGACATCGCTGTGATGAACGGCGGCGGCATCCGCAATGAGGCCATCACCGGAGATATTTCCTACCTCACCTGCAAAAACATGCACACCTTCGGCAACGTGGCCTGCTTCATCCAGGTAACCGGACAGCAGATTCTCGATGCGCTGGAGTTCGGCGCACGCGGCGTGGGCACCGGGGAGGAAATCGGCGGCTTCCTGCAGGTTTCCGGCGCGAAATATACCATCGACACCAGCGTGGACTCCACCGTCACCATGGACGACAAGGGCGTGTTCACCGGCGTTGCAGGCGACTACCGCGTCAAGGACGTCCAGATCTACAACCGCGATACCGACAGCTATGAGCCTCTGGATCCGGCAGCCACCTACAATCTGGCGGGCTACAACTACACGCTCCGCGATCTCGGCGACGGCTTCTCCATGTTTGAGGGCGCTGAAAATATCGTGGACTACGTCATGGAGGACTACATGGTCCTGGCCAACTACGTCCAGTCCTTTGAGGACACCGACGGCGACGGCCTGCCCAACGTAAGCGGTTACGGCGACCTCCACGGCGACGGACGCATTACCATCGAATAAGTTTCCAAAACACACGGGACTGCCATAAAATACGACGGGCTCGTCACAAATCCGGTTGTCCACTTAGTCTTCGTTACAAGACATGTGTACAACCGGATTGTGCCAAGCCCTGTCTGGTAATTTTGCGATAGTCCCTTTTCGTTAATAATCAACCGTTTTCACGGAGCCGTCCGAATAGGTGATATAGGTTGTGCCATGGCTTCCGTCCTCACAGCTCGGCACATTTTCCCTGCGCACCTCATGCACGCCGGAACCGGACGACGACGCGGGCGCATGGTACTGCGCCGCCTGCTGGGCAGCTGCCGCGGCTTCCCGCGCGGCTCTCGCCTCCGCTTCCGCTCTCGCCGCTTCCTCCGTCCGCACCGCCTGGGCCGCCTCCTCCGCGCTGTCGGTCAGGTAGGCCGATGCGACGAAGCCGAATCCGCGGTCCGTACCGGCGAGAAACCACTTATCCGCTTCGGCATATACGGTAATTTTCTGCTCGATCTGCAGAACCTGTACGATCTCAGAATCCACGTCCGGAAACGCCCGCATGTAAAGCGCGGTCGTCGCATAGTAGGCAGCCGGGACATCGAGCAGGGAAATTTCCGTCTCCTCTGTATCCTTCCCGTCCCCGTAAACGACATAAGTCTTTTTGCCCTTTTCCGTCAGCTGCAGGCTCCCTTCGCTCTCATCCTCCAGATCAAAATAGAGGATCCCGTCCTCCGGCAGGCCTTCCGCGATCTCGCTTTCCGCCTCGCTCCCGGCTTCCGTCTGCGCTTCCGAAGCAGTCTCCTGCGCCGTCTGCGTCTCCGGTCCGGCATCCGGCTCCGCGGCAAACGCCATGCCCGCCGTCAGCCAGCAGCCCAGGCCGATCACCGCCATCTGTTTTAAAATTCTCCTCTGATGCATAACTATCCCTCCTGTCTCAACATCCCTTTCATCCGACCAGAATGTAGCCGCCGGCGGCTCCCGTGCTCGTCACATAGGGAGTTTTATAATTTCCGCTCGCGGACGTCATATGGTACTTCACAAATGTATCAATGCTCATCTTAAAATAATTATTGGAAGCGTGCGCATAGTTCACCCTGCCGTAATCGGGGCTCAGGAAAATGCCATACCCTTTGGCGTCGATTCCCACCAGGACCATCGCGTGATGCCCGACCGCGATCCGCACCCCGTTGTGTCTTTTGTTATTCGCCTTGAGAATAACCGGTTTTCCCTCTTTCACATGCGCCTTGATCTCCTTAATTGCCGCGCTCGCCGTAAATTTGCAGACGGCTTTGTTTTCAATGCCCATATCCGTCAGAATCTGCGAGGCCGTGAGAAGCGATATGGCGGCCCTCCCGTACAGGGACGCGGAAGCGCCCATCTTTTTCACAGCATAGCGCTCGCTGTATGATTTGTCCGCCGCTCCGGTGTGAATCTCCGCCGGCGTATAGTATTTGCCGTAGCCTGACGCCGCAATGGCCACCACCGTCGTCACGCAGCCATAGTTTGCATAATAACCGCCGTATTTCATGCGATTGTACATCTGGTACGTCATTTTGCCGTTTTTTGTGGAAACGGTATACTGGCGGGCGTCGGACGTCACTTTTACTTTGCAGGTCGCTTTCTTCCCGTTTTCCGTTTTCGCGGTGATCACGGCATTCCCGGTCTTTTTTGCGGTCACTTTTCCCGACTTGCTCACCGCCGCGACCGATTGATTGCTGCTGCTCCAGGTGATGTCCGCCTTCCCCGCGCTTTTCGGGGAAAACGTCACGCTCAGCGTCTTGCTCCTGCCCAGCCGCAAAGTCAGCGAGCCCTGGCTCATTTTGACGCTTTTCGGCGCGGCATCCGCGGCGCGCGCGTACTGCGTCTGCAGGGTTAACGACAACGTCAGAAGAACGGCCAGAAACCGTCCTGATCTCAGCAAAAATTTAAAATATTTTTTCATAACGATTCACCTGATATCATCATACTTTTTATCCGGTCCGCAAACCAGATTCATCTTACCTCTCACCGGCCCTTATTGTCAAGTTTTTCCGCTTTTCCTGAATTTTTCTGTTTTTCAGGTAGTTTTTTTTGATCAGTTATGATAAACTGAGAAAAATACGGGACATACCATACAGATTAAAACAGTCAGGGAGACAGTATGAAAGATACGACATTGGTGATCATGGCGGCCGGAATCGGCAGCCGCTTCGGCGGAGGCGTCAAACAGCTCACCTCCTTCGGGCCCGGCGGTGAAATCATCATGGACTATTCCGTCTATGATGCGCTCGAAGCGGGATTTCAAAAGGTAGTGTTTGTGATCCGCAAAACGATGCTGGACGATTTCCGCGAGGTAATCGGGCGGCGCATGGAACGGGCAGTGCCTGTGGAATACGTGTTTCAGGAAATGGACGACCTGCCGCAGGGCTTTTCCGTGCCGTCCGGGCGGGTCAAGCCCTGGGGGACCGGTCAGGCGATCCTTGCCTGCCGGCAGGCCGTGCACGAGCCGTTCGCCGTGATCAACGCCGACGATTATTATGGAAAAGACGCCTTTTGCAAAGTCCATGATTACCTCACGAACGTGCCGGGGCAGGGTCGTGAGCGCTATCAGTTCTGCATGGCCGGCTTTGTACTGAAGAACACCCTCTCGGAGCACGGCGGCGTAACGCGCGGGCTGTGCCGCCTGGACGGCCGGCGCGCCCTGACCGAGATCCGGGAGACGCGCGGCATCGTCAAAACGCAAAGCGGGGCCGCCGTGCAGCACGCGGACGGTTCTTTGACGGCGCTCGACCCGGAAACGCTGGTTTCCATGAATTTCTGGGGCTTTACGCCCGATTTCATCGGCGAGCTGGAGCGCGGTTTCCTCCGTTTCCTGAGCGGTCTCGGGGAAAACGCGGCCTCGGCCGAATACCTGCTGCCGACGATCGTCGACGGCCTGTTGAAAGAAAAGCGGGTCGACCTGACCGTGCTGCCGTCAAACGACCGCTGGTTCGGGGTCACCTACCGCGAGGACGTGCCCTATGTGCGGCAGGCGTTCGCGGAGCTGACCGCCGGGGGCGTCTACCCGAGCCCATTGTTTTAAACGGTTTCATCCTATGACTGCAAAAGCCCCGGCTGCCGTCCGCATGCTGCAGACAGACGCCGGGGCCTTTTCCGTCTCATTTGTCCAGCGATTCCGCGACGTAATTCTGCGGCGTAATGACGATGTTCTCTCCCGCGATCTCCGTTTTTCTCTTTACGATGTCCTCGATCTGCGCCCGCTGCGCCTCGCTCAGCTCGGTTTCGTGCACCATCACGTCCGCGCTGTCGTTTGTGATGCTGACGACGCAGCCCGCAAAGCCTTTGGCCTCCAGCAGAAGCTCCGCCGCCGCTTCCTTTTCGGCAATCTGCGCCATATCAGTCATGGCCGCTATCGCATTCTGCTTCTGGTCCTCCGCGATGCTGGAATTGTTGATGACCTCCAGCAGCGACTCCCTGCTCTGGGCGCGCACCTGCTCCCGGTTCAGCTTCGCCTGCGCAAGCACATTGTCCGCGGCCTGCGAGCTCGCCAGCACCGCCTCCCCGACGGCCGCGTCCGCCTCGCTCTCCTCCGTCCCGTCGCCGTCCAGGCTGACGATATCGGAATATGTATCCGCATAGGTACTGTCTAAGATGCTGTCGTCTGTCACTAACACCGTGTTGTCGTCCGAGCTCACGGTATCCGCCTGCTCATCGAGGATGCGCCCCGAATAGTTCAGGTACCCGGCAATCGCGATCATGATCGCCAGAGTCGTAATGATGATTTGATTTTTCTTAAAGATGCGTTTCAAGTGAACCTCCTCATTCCATCTTCATTACTTTGATTTTATGCGCCTGTACTCCGAATAATGCCATCACCGCCTCAGTTATCTCCGCCGCCACGACCGAATTTCCCGCCCCCTGCGCAGTCACCAGCACGCCGCAAATCTGCGGCGCCAGTTCCTCCACGACGTACGGCGTCTCGTTGCCCTGCGCATCCCGCAGGTAGACGGTGCTCTCGCGGCTGCTGTCCTGCGCGGAGCTGCCGCTGTTCTCCCCTCCGCTGTTTTCCTCCGTGCTCTGCGTCCGCTCCAAATCCTTCTCCACAATCCTGCGGCCGCTCGACTCCATGGCGATCATCACCTCCACCTCGCCGATGCCCTCCACCCGGCGCAGTATGTTCCGCAGGCGTTCTTCCAGCTCCTGCTCCACAGATTTCGGGGCGGTCTCCGTCTGCGGCTGCTCCTGCGTCTCCCCGGCCGCCCGGCCTTCCCCCTGCGGCTCCCCGGCCGGGAGCGCGATCACCAGCAACAGCACGCCCAGCAGAAGCAGAATCACGATCGTGTTTCTGCCGTCGTTTTTCAGTTTTTCCATCCACTGCCTCAACCAGCTGCCGCCTCCCGTCTCCTGATCCGGATCTGATTTTCTCCCAGCGCATACACGCCGGCCAGCTCCCGCCGCGCCGCCTCCGCCGCCGCATCCTCCTGCGCTCCCCATCCGCCCGGCGCGCCCGCGGACACCTCCATGGAAATGCCGGTCAGACGGTATTCGTTTTCCGCGTCAAATGTGAGGCTGACCTCCGACGTCTCCAGCCCGCAGGCGGCGGCGATTTCTCCGGCCTGCCGCCGGATCTCCCGCCGGTACGCTTCCAGGATGCGGTCGTTTTTCAGCTCGGCCATGCCCTCGGACGTCGTCTCCAGGTCAAAGTATTCCTCGCGCAGAAATTCCAGCGACAAAAGCCGCTCCAGCGCGCCGTCCCCCGCAAGCAGGTCCAGCAGCGGCCCCATCGCCACCAGGAAAAACAGCAGGCCGCCGTAAAAGCGGACGTACTTTTCAAACCGCCCCCGCGGGAGCAGGTGCAGCAGAATCGTCAGGATGCACAGGCATCCCGTCAGGCTTTTCATCCAGGCAGACACAGGCTATCCCCCTCCCGCCGACGCCGTGATCATCGCCAGCGAAATGACGAAAATCGACAGCGACACTGCCAGAATCCGCAGCAGAAGCAGCGCGCCTCTGGAAATGCTCTCGATCCCCTCCACCATCCGCCGCTCGCTGACCGGCTGAATCAGGGCGCACAGCACCCGGAAAATCAGGATGCAGGCCAGCAGCTTCAGCAGCGGCGTCGCGCACAGGACCAGGAGGGCAAAAATTCCCGCCACGCCGACCGCGTTTTTGATGACCACCGCCGAACCCGTCACCGTCTCGGCGGCGGAATCCAGCAGGCCGCCCACGCCCGGGATCGTTTTCGCCAGCCGGTGCAGCGCCGAGTTTTTCAGGGAATCCACCGCGGGCGCGACCAAACACTGCACCGCCTGCAGCCCGAGCACCACCCCGAACACGGTTTTCAGCGTCCACCCGACCGCCGTCTCGATCAGCCCGGCCAGCCGGGAAAACGAATCCTCCCCGGCCATCTGGTTCAGGATCAGCAGAATCAGGTAAAAATTGATCACCGGCAGCACCGCCCGCACGATCAATGCCTGCAGCAGATTCATCCCCAGCACCGTGATCTCGTAAAACCCCAGCGCGGAAACGCTGCCCGCGCTCAGCGTCACCGTCACCAGATAGGAAGGCAGCAGCACCCGCATAAACCGGCCGATGAGCCCGCAGGTGTCGGAGACAATCCGGTTCATCGAGAGAAACGAGCGCATCAGCAGCGTGGAAATCAGAAGATACATCATATAAAAGCTGATGTCCGCGATCTGGCTGTTCTCAAAAATGCGCACGAAATTGGAAAAAACAGCCGAGGCCAGGACAATAATCAAAATCTGCACCGCCATCTGCCGCTGTTCCCGTAGCTCCGCCAGAAACAGGTCCGCGACGCCCTGCAGCAGGCGGCGCGGCTCAAACGGGATCTCGCCCCGGATTAGCCCGCGCACGGTGTCGGCGACCGAAAATCCGGTTTCCCCGGAGAGCGCGCGGAAGCTCTCCTGTATTTTTTCCAGGTCAAGGTAATCCTCCACGTCCAGCTCCCATTCGCTTTCCGCGCTGTCTGTTTCGGCTGCGCTTTTACCTCCCGATGCTTGCTGTCCCGTGTTCTCTGTTCCCGGCACACGGTTCAGGACAGCCGCCGGTTTCCATTCTGTCACGGTATCCCCGTTTTCTGTCCTATCGTTCCATTCCGCCGCAGCATTTCCAAGCCCTGCGTTGCTCTCCCTGGCGCGTGCACAGGCCGCCGGAACCAGCGCCAGCGTCACCGCCGCCCAGACGGCCAGCAGGCCTGTCCGGCGCCTACAGGAAGCCATGGATCGTCTCCAGAAGCGCCAGCAGGATCGGCGCGCTGACCGCCAGAATCGATATTTTGCCGAAAACCTCAATCTGCCCGGCCACCGCGCTGTAGCCGGCGTCCCTGCAGATGTTGGCGGAAAAATCGGCCACATAGGTGATGCCGATGATCTTCAGCAGGATTTTGAAATAATCCTTCTGCGCGGTAAAGTAACCGCCGATCTCATTGACCAGCCCGAACACGGAGGAAAGCTTGGTCAGGCTGTAAAAAATAATCAGCAGGCATGTGGCCAGGCTGATCATCTCGGCAAACGGAGATTTGACCTGCCGCAGGAACAGGCCCAGCATCACGCCGGACAGCCCCAGGCAGGCGATTTTGATCATATTCATGGCGGCTCCTCACCTCACAGCGCGAACAGCGATTTGATCGTCTCGAACAGCTGACTGATATAGGGAATCAGCCAGAACATCACCAGCAGCAGCCCAGCGATCCCGGTCAGAAACGCGTGCTCCTCCCGGCCGCTCTGCTTCAGAATCTGACTCAAAACAGAAACCAGAATTCCGACAGCCGCTATTTTGAAAATCAGATTTACACTCATAGTCAACCATCCTTTGCCCTTTCCTGAAAAGGCGCTCTCCCGCGTCCGCGGATTCAGAGCAGAAGGAGCACCAGAAAGATGCCGGCGGCCGCCGCCAGGCGGCGGCAGAGTCCGCTCTTTTCACGGAAAATTTCCGCCTCCTCACCGGCCAGCTCCTCAAAGCGCTGGCGGCACCGCTCCATGCACGTTTGCTGCATCACCGTATCCGCGTTGCTCAAAGCCGCCGGCACATCGTACAGCTCCCGCAGCTCCTCCTCCGTCAGCCCGCCGTCCGCAAGGCAGCCGTCCACGGCCTCCCGCCAGATCGCGGCAAACGGCCGGCCGCCGCGCGCTTCGACCTCTTTCGCGGCCCTCGTCAGCACCTGCCCCAGCCGGGTATGGCAGTCCGCGGCCGCCCGCCGGAACGCCTCCTCCATCGGCGTGCGCCGGTGCGTCATCTCCTTTTCCAGAAACGCAAGCACATCGCGCATCTCCCGCATCAGCTGCCAGCGACAGCGCAGCCTCTGCTCCAGGGCAAGCCCCGCAAGCAGGGCGGATGCCATCACGCAGCACGCACCGAGCAGCTTCACCGCTATCCGCACGGAATCACGCTCCCTCCGTCCCCGTCGTAAATCCCCAGAATCTGCCCGGCCTTTCCCCGGCCCAGCACCACGTAGCGCTCAAACAGCCGCTCCGCCACGAGCCGCCCCAGCAGCGGCTTGCGTCGGATGTCCTCCAGCGACGTGCCGTGCACCGTGGCGATCAGCTTGCAGCCGCAGTGAAACACCTGTTCCAGCGCGTCGCCGTCGCCGGGGCCGCCGATCTCATCGACCGCCATCACCTGCGGGGACATGGAGCGCAGGAGCATCATCATGCCCGCTGATTTCGGCCCGCACTCCAGCACATCCGTCCGCGCGCCGAGATCGTTCTGCGGAATCCCCTGATAGGAACCGGCCAGTTCGCAGCGTTCATCCACCACGCCCACGCAGCGCCCGCCGGCATAGCGGGAGCCGTCCGAAATCTGCCGGATGAGATCGCGCAGCAGCGTCGTCTTGCCGCAGCCCGGCGGCGAAATGATCAGCGAATGGCAGATTTCCCCGTCCTCGACCAGATAAGGCAGCACCCCGTCGGCGCAGCCGATCAGCTGATGCGCCAGACGCACGTTGATAAAGGAAATATGGCGGATGCACTGCACCCGGTCTCCCTCCATCACCAGACGCCCGGCCACCCCCACCCGGTGCCCGCCCGGAACCGTCAGAAAGCCGCGTTTCAGCTCCTCGTCAAACGCATACAGGGAATACCCGGCTATGTACTCCAGGCTCTCGTCCAGCTCCTGCCGCGTCGCCCGGTACCCCTGCGCCGCATCCGTCGTCAGCGTCCCGTCCCCGCGGACCGCGTATTCTCCGTCCGGGCAGCGCAGAAGCAACGGCCGGTCTGCGCGCAGCCGGATTTCCTGCAGCGTCTCCGGATTCACCCGGCTCTCCCGCAGCAGCTCTCGTATCCGCAGCGCAAACAGATTGTAAAACGCATCCTCCCGCACGCTATCCCTCCCCCGGCATCCGCCTAATCTCAATATATGGGACAGCCCCCGCGTTTATGCATGGAAATTCGGGTATGATTGATACAGGAAAACATGAATGCAGATTCAGGCATGATCCAGACAGGAAAATTCGGATAATAAATTTATGTATGATCATGTATGATCCGGGCAGAAAACCCGGATAACAGATTCAGGCATGATCCAGACAGGAAACCCGGATAACAGATTCAGGCATGATCTATGTATGAAAACGCACACATAAACCATGCCTGAACCTGCAAATCATGTCTGAATCTGCGCATCAAAAAAGGAAGATATCAATCAATCTCTGATATCTTCCTTCACTTAAAGATTTCCAACGGTACTCTCTCCTCTCTATTCAGTTTTCGGGGTACTGCCTTACCTTCTCACTGGTCTGTACCTCTCTTTCTTTCCTTTTTCTTTGTCCTGCGTCATCCGATGTCTGTTCTGATGACGAATCCTAACTTTTCATTGGACCGTCCTCCTGCTGTTCAGATCTGCTTTTTGTTTATGTCTGTATTATAAAGCATGCCTTTTGTTTTGTCAATATCTTTTTCTAAAAAATTTTTATTATTTTATTTTATCGTCTTAAATGTCTAAATTATCTGATATTTTGAATTGTTCCAGCAGATCATGCACCGCCGTCATCTCATCGAGGAGCACTGCTTAAAATCTTTTGCCTCATGAGTCTCTTTTTCTCAGGCTTCTCTTTTCTCATGCTTCCCTTTTCTCATGCTTCCCTTTCCTCATACTTCTCTTTCCTCATACTCCCCTTTTATCATACTTCTCTTTTCTCATACTTCCCTTTTCTCATACTTTTCTTTTCTCATGCTTCGCTTTTCTCACACTTTTCTTTTCTCATGCGTCTCCTTTCTCACGCGCCTCCTTTCTCACACTTTCTTTCTCATGCGAGGTGAAACACGGCGGCCGCAAGGCAGACGGCCGCGACGAGAAGCGATACGGCGATTCTCAGAGTGGAAAAACTGTACAGCTTCTCCGGCCTGCGCCTGTCATAGCGCACGGTGACGGGCGTTCCGATCTGCGCAGCCATCGGCACCTGTATCCGGTTTTGCGACTGGCAGGTTTTCCCGTTCACCTTGTAAGAAACGGACGCCCATTTTGCGTTGCGGAATTTCGTCCTTTCCGGAAGCGTCGTCCAGACCGAGGTAACGGTGCCGGTGGTTTTTGCCGTGCTGTTCTTTTTCAGAAGAAATAAAATCCCGTTCGCCAGCCCGAAGCACAGCGCCATTCCGGCAGCGAAAAAGAGAAAAACAGTCTCTCCGTCCATAGTCTCTCCTTTCCTTTACGATAAGTCCGCTTTATCGTAAATCTTCACAGACAGAAATGCCGATACCGCCAAAAATACGGCGCCGAGCAGAGCGATGCCGCTGTAAAAAAGCCGCGGCGCCGCTAAGAAAAGGCTCAAACGCGGACTTACCGTTCTCATGAGCAGCGGCACGCACATGGGCGAGAAAATGATGAGACCCGCGAAGATGTATTTTGCTCTGTCGAAGCCAAATTTGTACTGCACCGGCAGGTAAACGCCGACGGCAGCCGATATCGCGCAGAACATAACGGCAAACAGCCTCATGTCCGGCCGCCCCAGTCCGGGAATGACCAGCGTCTCTATCCCATAGATCATGCAGCACATCGCATAGGCCGCCATGCAGAACACATACTTCGACAGGACCATCGCCCTGCGCGAAAACGGCGCGGCGCATAACAATACCGCCGCTCTGGGATACTGATACTCCTTGATCGATACATACTGCAGCAGCATAAAAACGGAAAAAATCACGGAGAGGATAAATCCCAGGGTCCCCGTAAACTCCGGCACGCGCCACCGCATGAACGGCGGAATCAGCACGGCAAACAAAAGCATGACCAGCACGTATTTCTTGACAATCAGGACATCCTTTTTCAGCAAGGCAAATACCATCATTGCGCACCTCCTGTGTTCCCAAGCAGAATATCTTCAATCGTCGGGCGCCCGGCAATCACATCCGGAATATGATCCCGCACTTCGGATATCCGCTTTGTAATCCCGGTAAATCCAAATTCCGTTTCCGATACCGTCAGAAAAAGCGGGCGGGTCTCCGCGGTCAGATCCCGGCTGTCTCCTTTCACAATCCGGTACGTGTCCAACAGAGCGTCCTTTTCCTCCTGAAAGACGATGCGCCCGTGATCAATCATGATGAGCATATCCGCGATCTTATCCAGGTCAGAGGTGATATGCGTGGAAAAGAAAACGGCTTTGCCGCCGTTTTGCATATATTCGCTCAGGATTTGCAAAAGCTGGCTCCGGACCAGAGGGTCAAGCCCGCTCGTCGGCTCGTCCATAATCAAAAGCTCCGCATTGTGGGAAAGCGCCAGGGCAAGGGCGTATTTCATCCGCATGCCCCTGGAAAGCGTCTGGATTTTTTGCTTCGGGTCGAGCGAAAACAGATCCATGTACCGCTTGAAATCCTGTTCCGACCATGAAGTGTACGCGGACGATAGGATGCTTTTCATTTCCATCAGGGTAAGCTCATCGTAAAAACAGCCGTCGTCTAAAACGATGCCGATGCGGTCCTTGATCTCCCGCTCATGCCGGTCAAAGTCAAGGCCAAAAAACCGGATGTCGCCGGACAGCCTGCCCGTCAGCCCCAAAACAGTACGCAGCGTCGTCGTCTTGCCGGCTCCGTTGACGCCGATGAAACCCGTGATGCAGCCCTCCGGCAGTGAAAATGTCACATCGCTCAGGGAAAAATCGCCATACGACTTGTTCAGGCCGCTGACCGTAAGAATATCATTCATGCTAATCCTCCTCGTACAGAATGTCCATCATGGCGTTCAGTTCTTCTTTGCTGATTTTTAACGATTTCGCCGTCGTTATCATATCCAGCATTTTCTGTTCCACGAGACGCCGTTTGGAATCCCGGAGCAGTTCAAGATTGCCCGCGGATACGAACGTCCCGATTCCCACCTGGCTTACGATAAAGCCCTCCTGCTCCAGCTCCTCATATACCCGCCGGATGGTCAGGACGCTCACTTTCAGCTTTTCGGCAAAGGCACGGATCGAGGGAAGCGCGTCCCCCTCGGTCAGCTCCTCTTTCAGTATGGCGTCCTTAATCTGCTCTTTGATCTGCTGGTACAGGGGAACGTCGGAAGTATTTGAGATCAGTATTTTCACAAAACGCTCCGCTCCTTTTTTAGTGTGATGTATTAACATACACATTATAATCAATAGGCACATCATTGTCAACATAATTTTGCACTTAGAAATTGCATTTTCCGCGCAGGGATACTATAATGTTCTGCACAGGAGATAAACAGAATACTACGAAAGCGGGAGGATTCCGTTATGAAAAAAAGAGTTGTGGTAGCACTCGGCCATAAGGCGCTCGGCACGACGTTTCCGGAGCAGCAGGTGGCGGTAAAGACGTCGGCCTGCATCCTGGCGGATTTGATTGAGGAGGGCGCGCAGCTGATCATCACGCACAGCAACGCCCCGCAGGTGGGCATGATCCACACTGCCATGAACGAATTTGCAAAATTTCACAATACCTACGGCGCGCCCATGTCCGTCTGCTCGGCGATGAGCCAGGGCTACATCGGCTATGACATCCAGAACGCGCTGCGCGCCGAGCTGCTTCGCCGCGGCATCTACAAAACCGTGGCCACCGTGCTCACGCAGGTGACCGTCGATCCCTACGACGAGTCATTCTATCACCCGGTCAAGGTCATCGGCCGCTACATGACCGCCGAGGAAGCGGCTGCCGAGGAGAAAAAAGGCAATTATGTCATCGAGGAGGAAGAGGGCTTCCGCCGCATCGTGGCCGCGCCGAAGCCGCTTGACATCGTGGAAATCGACGCCATCAACACGCTGATCGAAGCCGGACACATCGTCATCGCCGGAGGCGGAGGCGGCATCCCGGTGCTCAAGCAGGGCAGCAACCTCAAGGGCGCCAGCGCCGTGATCGAAAAGGATCTGGTCAGCGGCCGTCTCGCCGACCTCACCGATGCGGACATGCTGATGCTGCTCACCGACGAGGAATTTGTTATCCTCGGCTACGGCTCCGAGCATCCGGTCGCCATCGGCCATCTGACCCCGGCCGAAGCGCTCGCCCACATCGAGCACAACGAGTTCGGCAAAAACAGAATGCTTCCGAAAATCGAAGCCTCCCTGCACTTTGTAACGCAGAAGCCGGGCCGTCAGGCCATCATCACTTCCATCGACAAAGCCAAAGAGGCTTATCTCGGAAAAACGGGAACGGTTCTCTCCTGAGAGGGAACCGTTTTTTCCGTTCTGTCTTCAATTTTTCCGGTACTGCCTTCTGTCTTTCCAGACGCTGTCCTCTGTTTTCCCCGGTATTGCTTTCTGTTTTCTCCGATACTGCCCTCAATTCTTCCCGGTACTGCCGATGCCGCCGCGGTCCGGCGCCTCCAGACGAGCGCACTCTTCAAACTGAATCTGCGGCTGATGCTCCATAATCCGAAACTGCGCGACCCGGTCGTTCAGGGCAATCTGCGTATCGCGCAGCGCATAAACCGGCATATACCACCAGTCGTTGGGCCCTGCATAGGTCTCGTCGATCACGCCCATATGGTTGGTCTGGATGATACCGAAGTTTTTGTAGGTGGAGCTGCGCGGCACCACATGCGCCTCATAGCCCTCCGGCAGCTGCATAGCCACGCCCAGCGGAATCAGCTTAAACTCTCCCTTTTTCAAAGTAATGTCCTCGGCTGCACGCAGGTCGATCCAGTCGGATTTGCCGTCGATGTATTCAAGGCGTTTGATGTTGTCGTTGAGATACTGTATGCGAATTGTCTTTTTCATGGCTGCTCCTTCGTTTTCTGAAATTTTTCTCCGATACGATTCTCTCCTGCCATCCCAAGGCATCCACCGGATTTCATCCGGTCCCCCTTGGGATAATTACTCACAATGCAGAACCAGTTTTCCGGTCTGCAGCGACTGCTGCACGTCGATCACGCGCTGGTTGGCGCTGCCTCTCCAGTGGAGCTGGGTGTCGCGCAGCTGCTTGACATATTCCCCGTCCACCAGGACATCCAGATAGAGCGCGATCTCGCGCTTTTTCACATACTCCCACAGAAAGCCGGTGTACAGCCAGATCGTCTTGCCCGGGAATTTCTCCCGGATTTCCTTTGCCAGCGCCAGAACCTCCGGCTCGTTCGCGTAAAACAGCGGGTCGCCGCCGCTGAACGTGATGCCGGAAATATAGGATTTCCCCAGCTCCGTAAAGAGTTCTTCCTTCTCCGCTTCGGTAAAGGGAAGTCCGCCGTCCGGATCCCATGTCACCGGATTCTGGCATTCGCTGCAGTGATGGGAACACCCTGCCACCCAGAGCACAACCCGCAGCCCGTCGCCGTTGAGCATATCGTCCTTTGTAATATTGTGATACCGCATAACAATTGCCTCCAATACAATACCATGTGTCTCTCGTCCTCAATATCCACAAGATTATGTGGCTGCAATCAATATACCATCCCGAACGGCCGGCGTCAAGTGGGAACTGCCGCACAGCCAGGTCCCGATCCGGAATACATCCGGATTCTGAAAATTCTCCAAAATATCATGATTTGCTCTCTTAAAATATCATTATCCGCTCTTTCAAAAATATCATTATCCATCCTTTCAAGTTCATTGAAAAATCATACTTTCTACGCAATTGAAAAATCATTGAAAAATCATGCTTTCCGCGCGATTGAAAAATCATGCTTTCTGCGCTATACTTACCATGCGAACTGCTTGCGCTGAAATGAGACAGGAGGGATAAGCCATGCCGCTTGAAATCGTAAGGAACGACATCACAAAAATGAAGGTGGACGCGATCGTAAACGCCGCCAATCAAACCCTGCTGGGAGGCGGCGGAGTCGACGGGGCCATCCATCGTGCCGCGGGCCCCGGGCTTCTGGCCGAGTGCCGGACGCTGGGCGGCTGTGAGACCGGCAGCGCAAAGATCACCGGCGCGTACCGTCTTCCCTGCAAATATGTGATCCATGCCGTTGGTCCCCGCTGGCGCGGAGGCAGTCACGGAGAACGCGATCGGCTGATTTCCTGCTACCGCACCTCCCTTGCCCTCGCCAGAGAAAACAAATGCGAGACCGTGGCCTTTCCCCTGATTTCCTCCGGTATTTACGGATACCCGAAAGACCAGGCGTTGAAAATTGCCATCAGTACCATCAGCGACTTTCTCTTTGAGCACGAGATGACCGTCTACCTCGTGATCTTTGACAGAGCCGCATACCAGATCAGCGAAAAGCTGTTCCGGGATATCGCCGCGTATATCGACGACAATTATGTCGCGGAGCATACCGACAGCCGCAGGGAACAAATGCGGAGTCTGCTTTTGAACAGAAGCGAACCTGTAGACATCCCCTGCAGGGAAGCCGGAGCACCGGCGACTTCCGAAAAAAACAGCGCGAGAGCGCCCGCCGCAAATGTCAGCGTTGGAATACCTGCCGCAAAAGTCGGCGCGGGAGCGCCCGCCGCTTCCACCCTGGATGAGGCGATCCGCATGATGGACGAGAGTTTTTCAGAAATGCTCCTCCGAAAGATCGACGAGCGCGGCATCACCGACGTCCAATGCTACAAGAAGGCAAACATTGACCGCAAGCTGTTCTCCAAAATACGGAGCGATAAGCTCTACAAACCGAGCAAGCCCACGGTGCTGGCGTTTGCCATCGCCCTTGAGCTTCCGCTTGGCGAAACGCGGGAAATGCTGATGAAAGCGGGATTTGCCCTCTCCCACAGCAACAAGTTTGATGTTATCGTGGAGTTTTTTATCAGCCATGGAAACTACAATATATTCGAAATCAACGAGGCACTGTTTGCTTTTGATCAGAGTCTTTTAGGGGCGTAAATACCCCCATTTGTCGCCCGCCATGCGACCAAACCAAATCCATTTTGTCCTAAAATGCAGCTGTAAGGTGAAACCAGACAACTGCATTTTTTAATGGAGGTATGAATCATGAAAAAGAATCTGACAGAAATCGTTTTTATCCTTGACCGCAGCGGCTCCATGAGCGGGCTCGAAGCAGACACGATCGGCGGCTTCAATTCCATGCTTGCGAAACAGAAACAGGCGGACGGCGACGCGCTGATCTCCACCGTCCTCTTTGACAATGTCAGCGAGGTGCTGCATGACCGCGTCGATATCCAAGCCATCCGGCCGCTGACCGACAGGGATTACTTTGTGCGCGGCTGCACCGCCCTGCTGGACGCAGTCGGCGGAGCAATTCATCACATCGGAAATGTTCATAAATATGCAAGGAAAGAAGATGTGCCGGAGCATACCCTGTTCGTCATCACGACGGACGGGATGGAAAACGCAAGCCGCCGCTATTCCGGCGACCGGGTCAGACAGATGATCGAACGACAAAAGACAAAATACGGCTGGGAGTTTCTTTTCCTCGGCGCAAACATCGACGCCATTGCGGCCGCAAGGGAATTCGGCATCTCCGAGAACCGCGCCGTGAATTTCCACAACGACAGCCACGGCACGCAGCTCAATTACGAAGTCCTGAGCGAGACCATCTGCACGGTAAGGGCGTCCCGCCCCATCGCCGACGACTGGAAAAAGCGCATCGACGAAGACTACCGCGAGAGAAAAGACGGCGGGCAGCAGTAAAGAGACGGCGGGCAGCCGTGAAGCCGCCCCGCCGTCAGATGATCAGCATCGCATCGCCGAAAGAAAAGAACCGGTAGCGCTCACGCACCGCTTCGGCGTACGCCGCCAGAATACGTTCGCGTCCCGCCAGCGCGGATACCAGCATCAGAAGCGTGGATTCCGGCAGGTGGAAATTGGTAATCAGCCCGTCCAGCACCCGGAACTGGTAGCCCGGATAGATAAAAATCTCCGTCCAGCCGCTGCAGGGGCGAACCTCTCCGTCAAAACGCGCGGCCACCGACTCCACGGTGCGGCAGCTCGTCGTGCCCACGCAGATCACGCGGCCGTGCGCGGCCTTTGTCTCACGGATGGCGCGGGCGGCCGCTTCATCCACCTGATAAAATTCCGAATGCATGTGATGCTGCGTCACGTCCTCCACCTTCACCGGGCGGAACGTTCCCAGGCCCACGTGCAGCGTCACCTCGGCGATGCGCACGCCCATCTGCCGCACCTGCTCCAGAAGTTCCGGCGTAAAGTGGAGCCCGGCCGTGGGCGCCGCCGCGGAGCCGTCGTATTTCGCATACACCGTCTGGTAACGGTTTTTGTCTTTTAATTCATGTGTGATATAGGGCGGCAGCGGCATCTGTCCCAGCCGGTCCAGAATCTCCTCAAACACGCCCTCATAGGAAAAGCGGATCAGGCGGTTGCCCTCCTCCACCACGTCGACCACCTCGCCGGTCATCAGGCCGTCGCCGAACACGATCCGCGTCCCCGGCCTCGCTTTCTTGCCGGGCCGCACCAGCGTCTCCCAGATGTTGTTTCCCCTGCGCTTCAGCAGCAGAATCTCGATCAGGGCCCCGGTGCCCTCGCGGTGTCCGTAAAGCCGCGCGGGAATGACTCTGGTGTTGTTCAGCACCAGACAGTCCACCGGCCGCAGATACTCTGTGATATTGTAAAAATGCCGGTGGCTCACCGCCCCGCTCTCCCGGTCCAGCACCAGCAGCCGCGAGGACGCCCGGTCCTCCAGCGGATCCTGTGCAATCAGCTCCGGCGGAAGCTCAAAATTAAAGTCAGACGTTTTCATAATATATCACATCCTGTTTTCTGATGACCCAGTCTCCGTGTTCCAGATCGGCAATCGTCACCGCGCAGTTTTTCGGCACGCCGCCGCACCAGAAATCCGAAAGCGGCGCATGACGGATGGCGGCCAGCAGCGCGCGCGAAGCGGCGCCGTGCGTGGAAACCAGGATCGTCCGGTCCCGCCACTCCTCCTTATGCCGCAGCTCCTCCAGGAAATCCGCGGTGCGCGCCAGCAGATCCTGGATGCGCTCTCCGCCTGCGGCCGGCCGGTAATGCTCCGGCGCATGGAAGAAGTGGTAAAATTCTGTTCCGGGATTCTCGCGTTCCTCCCGCGTCAGCTGCCGCCCCTCAAGCTCGCCGAAGCTGATCTCGCGGATGCGCGGCTCATAAAGCAGCGGGATATCCCGCCCCGCCAGAATAATGCGGGCGGTTTCCTCCGCCCGCTTCAGGGGGCTGGTGAGCGCCAGGTCAAACGGAATCTCCCGCATGGCCTGCGCCGTCGCCTCCGCCAGCGCCCTTCCCTTTTCATTGAGCTCGGTATCCGACATGCCCTGCAGCCGCAGCTGCGTATTCCAGGGCGTCTCTCCGTGCCTGATGATATAAAGTCTCATATGATACCTCTGTTCTCCGGTCAGGAACGAATCTCGATTCCCAGAGACTCCAGGCCGTTCCAGATTTTCTTCATGGCCGCCGTGATATCAGTCTCCTCCAGCGTGCGGTCTTTCGCCCGGAACACGATCGAATAAGCCACCGACTTGTGGCCCTGCTTGATCTGTGCGCCCTCATAGAGGTCAAAGAGCCTGCACTCCTCCAGAATCTTCCCGCCGCGCTGACGGATCATGGCCTCGATCTGTCCCGCCAGGATATGCTTCGGCACCACCATGCTGATGTCGCGGGTCACCGCCGGGTAGCGCGCGATACCTGCGTACTTGCGGTCAAAGGTCGCCAGCTGCGTCACCGCCGGCATGTCGAGCACCGCCAGATAGGCTTTCTCACCAATTCCATAGCTGTCCGCCACCAGCGGATGCACCTCGCCCAGATAGCCGAGCAGTTTTCCATTGTAGGAAACGCTCGCCTGGCGTCCCGGATGCAGGTACGGCTTGTCGCTGTCTGGCGCATACGTTTTGCCCCCGGTGATGCCGAGCTTCTCCAGGAACTCCTCGATCACGCCCTTCATGGTAAAGAAGTCGCCCTCCCCGTACATGCCGAGCGTAAACTGCAGGCGTTCGTCGGGAAGCTCGGTCAGCGGCAGCGCCTTCGGCAGATAAATGTTTCCCAGCTCATACAGGCGCACATTTTTGTTTCTGTGATTGTAGTTGAACGCCAGCGACGTCAGCATGCCGTTCACCGACATCGTACGCATGATGCTGAAATCCTCGCCCAGCGGGTTGGAAATGCGGATCGCACTGCGCAGCGGCGAATCGGCCGGCAGCAGCAGCTTGTCAAACACCTTCGGGCTTTCAAAGGAATACATCATTCCCTGGGAGAAGCCGCAGTACTCCGCAATGTCCTGCGCCACGGCGCGCACGCGCATCTCAAACGGGAGCTTGCCCGTGGTCGCCTCGCCGGTCGGCAGCGTGGTGGGGATGTTGTCGTAGCCGTAGAAGCGCGCCACTTCCTCCGCCAGATCAGCCGTGCGGAACAGGTCCTGACGGAACGTCGGCGCGATCACCTCGCGCGCATCCGCATCGTAGTCCAGGCCGACCAGCTTAAAGTAGGACAGCATCTCCTCCTCCGAAATCTGCGTGCCCAGAAGCGCGTTGATCTTTTCCGGCTCGAACGGAATCCGCACCGGGGTTTTCTTTTTGCTGTACACGTCCACGGTTCCGCCGACCACCTCGCCGGCGCCCAGCTCTTCCACCAGCTGGCAGGCGCGGTCGATCGCCTCCTGCGCGTTGTTCGGGTCGAGGCCCTTTTCAAATTTCGCGGACGCCTCCGTGCGCAGGCCGATGCGCTTTGAGGACAAACGGATGTTGGTGCCGTCGAAGCAGGCCGCCTCGAACAGCATCGTCTTTACGTCGTCGGTGATCATGGAATTTTCACCGCCCATGATGCCGCCGATGCCGACCGATTTCTCGCCGTCGCAGATCATGACCACGTTTTCGTCCATGGTGCGCACCTGCCCGTCCAGCGTGGTAAACTTCTCTCCGGCCTCCGCCCGGCGCACGATGATCTCGTGCCCTGCCAGCGTATCGTAATCATACGCGTGCATCGGCTGTCCATATTCTTCCATTACATAGTTTGTGATATCGACGATATTGTTGATCGGGCGGATGCCAGCTGCCGCCAGACGGCGCTGCATCCATTTCGGCGAGGGCGCGATATGAATATTTTTCACCACGCGCGCGCAGTAGCGCGGGCACAAATCCTCGTCGCGGATCGTCACCTTCACATAGTCGGAGGCCTGCTCCTCATTGCCCGTCGCGGTCACCACCGGCGGATGGAACTCCTTGCGGAACGTAGCCGCCGCCTCGCGGGCAATGCCGATAACAGAAAAGCAGTCCACGCGGTTGGAGGTGATTTCAAATTCAAACGTCACCTCGTCCAGTCCCAGCGCTTTCACCGCGTCCGCGCCGATTTCCGCGTCCTCCGGGAAAATATAAATGCCGAGCTCCGGCGCCTCCGGGTACATGTCCCGCGAAGAACCGAGCTCCTCGATCGAGCACATCATGCCGTTCGACTCGATGCCGCGCAGCAGGCCCTTTTTGATCTCAATGCCGCCCTCGGTCATCTTGCCGTCGTGATTGCCGGCCACCTTGCCGCCGTCCAGCACCACCGGCACCTTGTCGCCGACCTTCACATTGGGCGCGCCGGTGACGATCTGCACGGTTTTATCGCCAATGTTTACCTGGCACACGATCAGCTTGTCCGCGTTCGGATGCTGTTCAATTTTCTCAATCTGTCCGATGATGATATTCGCAAGGTCGCGGTCCGCCTTCACATAGCCCTCTACCTTGGTGCCGGAGAGCGTCATCGCATCCGTGAATTCCTGCGCGCTCACGTCGAGATCCGGCACATATGCTTTAACCCAGGATAATGTCGTATTCATTTTCTTCCCCTCCTTAGAACTGTCTCAGGAAACGTATGTCGTTCTCATACAGCAGTCTCATGTCGTCGATTTCGTATTTCAGCAGCGCAATCCGCTCCAGGCCGACGCCGAACGCAAAGCCGGTGTACTGTTCCGGGTCAATGCCGCACATCTCCAGCACATGCGGATGCACCATGCCGCAGCCGAGAATCTCAATCCAGCCGCTGCCCTTGCAGAACCGGCAGCCCTTGCCGCCGCACTTGAAGCAGGAAACGTCCACCTCCGCGCTCGGCTCCGTGAACGGGAAATGATGCGGGCGGAATTTCGTCTTCGTGTTCTCGCCGAACAGCTCTTTCGCGAACTGCTCCAGCGTGCCCTTGAGGTCGGCAAAGGTGATGTTTTTGTCGATCACCAGGCCCTCGATCTGGTGGAACGACGGGGAATGCGTCGCGTCCACCTCGTCGGAACGGAACACGCGGCCCGGCGCGATCATGCGGATCGGCAGTTTGCCCTGCTCCATCACGCGCGCCTGCACCGGAGAGGTCTGGGTGCGGAGCACGATTTCCTTATTGATGTAAAACGTATCCTGTTCATCCTTGGCCGGATGGTTGGCAGGAATATTCAGTTTCTCGAAATTGTATTCATCGTATTCGATCTCCGGGCCTTCCATGACCTCATAGCCCATGCCGATGAAAATGCGCTCGACCTCCTCGCGCGCAATGGTGTTCGGATGGCGGTGGCCGATGAGATTCTTCTTCGCCGGGAGCGTGACGTCGATCACCTCCGCCTTGAGCTGCAGCTCCAGCGCCTGCTGCTCCAGCTTTTTCCTGGTCTCCTCCAGCACGCTCTCGATCTGCTGCCTGGTCTCATTGACCAGCTGTCCGAACGCCGGACGGTCCTCCGGCGCCACCTCTTTCATGCTCTTGAGCACAGCCGTCAGCTTTCCCTTTTTGCCGAGAAAATTAACCCTGACTTCGTTGAGCCTTTCCAGCATACCCGCTTCGGAAATCTGCGCGAGCGCTTCTTCCTTGATTGCCTGCAGTTTGTCTTTCATGGTCTTCTTCCTTTCCCTGTTCATTCTGTGCCGTTCCCGCTCTGTCGCGGGACGCAAATTCCGGCGCGCGAATCCTGATTTTTCCTGCATATCCTGCATATTCATGCGCGAAGCGAAACTGTAACTAAAATATCAGATAAGGCCTGGCACAATCCGGTTGTCCACATATCTGCCCGCAGGACATCCCGTAATGCACGCCCTGCGGGCTGGCGTTACGCGTCAAGGTACGAGACAGACAGATGTAACGAAGACTGGGTGAACAACCGGATTTATGACGGGCCCGCCGTATTCTGGCAGCAACTCCGCGCCAAATCTTTCGGCGCAGAAAAAAAGCTCCGCCCCTGCAAGGGACGAAGCATCAGATCCGCGGTACCACCCTGATTCCCGCCGTACGGCGGGCACTCTGCGCGCGTAACGTGCGCCAACGCCGGCTCCTACTGCGGCCGCCTCACGGACAGGCCTTTCAAAGCCGAAGCTCCGGTGTGAAATTCGATCACGGTCTGAACCCGGGGACGCTTTCAGCCGGCGACATCCCCTCTCTGCTGGAAAACCGTTCTCTACTGTGCACCATCTTCGCTTTTGTTTTTCAAGCTAGAGTTTATTCTACCACAAGAAACGGTTCTGTCAAGCACAAAAATACCGGAAAGCGCCGTTTGGAAAACGCCCTTGTATGCGCCGCAGTCCGCACAGCGCGGACTCAGGACTTACGACTCAGTCTTTTCCGTCCGCTTCAGCCAAAAAAATCCGTAGCCCGGAACGTCGACGCCTCTGGCCTCGCGCAGCCCGCCGCCGAGCAGGTCCTGATAAAGCCCGTCCGTCTCGTTGATCCACGCCGTCTTGTCATACTCGCTGAAATTAAAGATGCCGATCAGCTTTTCACCCTGATAAGAACGGGCGATGCACAAAACGCTCGGATCCCAGGTGTCAATCGTCCACATATCCGCCTCCGCCCGGAAGACATCGTCGGTTTTGCGCAGCTGCTCCAGCCGGTTCAGCCGGGAAAACAGCTGGCCTTCCACCGTTTCCGGATCGCCGGTTTTCTCCGCGTTCGCCCAATCAAACGCGCCGCGGTGAATGTATCTGGAATCCTCCGCCTTGTTGGGATCCTCGCGGTATGTATAATCATTCAGCTGTCCGATCTCGTCCCCGCTGTACAGCACCGGAATCCCCGACTGAATAAACATGTAGGCATGCAGCATCACGTCCAGACGAATCGCCTTTTCCAGAGCCGCCGCGTCCTGCTCCTCCAGCGCCTTTTCAATCCCGCACATGGAGGCGGTCGTGCCGCAGAAGCGCGCGTCCGCCGTCACCGGATCGTCGTTGTAAAGCTCGCCGCGGCTGTTGCTGTACCCCGCGTAGCCGCGGAAATAGTCGTTCAGATAGCGCTTATGCGGAATTTCTTCCTGTCCGCTTTCGCGCAGCGTCGCATAATCCAGGCCCCAGCCGATATCGTCGTGGCAGCGCAGGTAATTGAGGAACGTATACTCTTTCGGCAGCCGGCTGACAATGTCAAGCTGCTTTTTCAGCAGGCTCACATCCCGCGTCGCCACCGTATGCCAGGTGGTCGCCATCGTCGTCACATTATACAACATGTGACATTCCGGTTTCTCCACGGTGCCGAAATAAGGCACGACCTTCGCCGGCTCCATCACCACCTCGCCCAGCAACAGAATCCCCGGACACACAATCTCTCCGATCAGCCGCATCATGCGCACGATCGTGTGCACCTGTTTCAGATTGCGGCAGCTTGTCCCCAATTCTTTCCAGATATAGGGCACCGCGTCGATGCGGATCACATCCATGCCCTGATTCGCAAAAAACAGGAAATTATACATCATCTCGTTGAATACCCGCGGGTTCCGGTAATCCAGGTCCCACTGATACGGGTAAAAGCTGGTCATCACATATTGTTCTATTTCCGGAATCCAGGTAAAATTCCCGGGCGCCGTCGTCGGAAACACCTGCGGCACCGTGCGCTCGTACTGCTCCGGAATGCTGAAATCCTTAAAAAAGAAATAGCGGCTCATGTACTCCCCGTCGCCCTGGCGGGCCTTTTTCGCCCACTCATGATCCTCGGAGGTATGGTTCATCACAAAGTCCATGCAGAGATTGATCTTCCGCCTGTGGCACGCGTCCGCCAGATGTTCCAGGTCCTCCATCGTTCCCAGCTTCTCCTGCACCTTGCGGAAATCCGCCACCGCATAGCCGCCGTCCGAATGTCCCTCCACGGTGTCGAGAAACGGCATCAGATGAATATAATTCACATTGCATTTTTCCAGATAATCCAGCTTTTCCTCCACGCCTCTCAGGTTCCCGGCAAAATTATCAATATAGAACATCATGCCCAGCAGGTCGTTCTGCTTGTACCAGTCCGGGCGGCTCTCCCGCTCCAGATCCAGCGCCCGCAGCTCTGCTTTCCGCTCCCGGTAAAACGCTCCCATGCGCTCCGTCAGCTCCGCGTACATGGAACTGTTGTCGTACAGCTCCATATAAAGCCAGCGCAGCTCATCCTCCTTCGCCGCCAGGCGCCGCAGGAAGTCAGAGCGCTGTCCGTCCGTCGTTTTCGTGGTAGTTGTCTGCATCTTTGCATTTTTATCCATATGTTTCGTCCTCCGACACGTATTGATGACTCTTATTTTTATACGGAAATCTGTTTAAAACAGCTCCGGATGCGCAAGGTAATGATTGATCTCCGCGCCGATGAACAGCAGATACATGCAGCCGTACAGCCACAGCATCACCACCACCAGCGTCGTCAGGCTGCCGTAGATCAGCGACATATTGCTCACGAAATCCAGATAAAGGGAAAACCCATAAGAGAATACCGCCCACGAAACCGCCGCGAACACGGCCCCCGGCAGCTGGCGCAGGAAACGCATCCTGCGGCCCGGCAGGTAAGCGTATAATATGCAGAACAAAAACACCAGCACCACCATCGCCAGCATAAGCGGCAGGGTCGCCATCGCGTCCGCATAGCGCTGCAGCAGCGGAAATTCTTCCTTCAGATATTCCTGAATCCCGTATCCAAACACCAGGATCGCGAGGCTGATCACCAGGGCCAGCACCAACACCAGCGCGTAGCAGGCGGCCCGGATGCGCACAATGACATAATTCTTTTCATCCTCGCAGCGGAATATGGAATTCAGGCCGTCGGAAAGGCCGATGATTCCCTTGCCGGCTGCCCACAGGGCGGCAATCGCCGTTCCGGACACCAGCGCCGTGGACTGGTGGAACAGGCTGCTGACCACCGGTTCAAAGTATCCGGCCACCGCGGACGGCAGAATTTCCGCCATCGTCTGGATCACCTGCTCCTGCTGCAGCGGCGTATACTGCACCAGCGCCAGCAGAAGCATCAGTATGGGGAAAAAACTCATGATGAGAAAGAAGGCCGCCTCCGCCGCATGCGCCCTGACGCGGTCCTTGCCCATTTTGTCTGCAAACCTGAAAAGCAAGTTGATTCCGTTTCTGTTTCCGTCCATAACTCACTGTTCTCCCGGATGTTCCGCACCGTAATAGTAGTTCAGAATCTCCCAGTAATCCTTCCCCTGCTCCGCCATGGCCGCGGCCCCGCACTGGCTCATGCCGTTTCCGTGCCCGTATCCGCCGCCGTGCAGAACGACCGCATCGCAGCCGCGCAGATCCGACTCGTCCGCATAGAAAAACGCGCTCGGCAAAAGCTGCATATCCTGTGCCGCGGAGCCGTCGCGCAGACGGTACTGCGTCTGTGAAAACCCCAGCAGTTTCCGAATCTGATACTCGCCCTCCGCCGTCACCGATGCCTCCGGGCCGGCCAGGCAGAGCTTCTGTATCTGCCCGTCGCCGCGCCGTTCTTCCACCGTCAGCTTCTCGAGGTCAGCGTCCACGAAGCCATAATCTGACCACAGCCGTTCCAGCAGCGGCTCCAGCGGCAGTTCCGCCTCCCAGCGCAGCCAGGGAGAGCGGTATTCCGCCTCCGCGGGCGGTTCCCGGCGCAAAAAATCGCGAAACGCCTTTTCTTCGTCCAAAGACGTCTCCCGTTCCGTCAGACAGGACGTCGAATAATACTGCACCTCGGAAAGCGGCAGTACCTGTCCCGCCGTTTCCGCTGCCGCCTGCCTGGAAATTTCCGTCTCGTGATAGTTATTATACACCTGAAATGCCGTGCTGTCATTCAAGTCTGCAAAAAAAACGTGTTCTGATTTTCGTGCAGCGCAGATTGCGGCGTAGGTGCGCGCGCACACCGCCTGCGCCTTCTGCGCTTCCAGCGGGTAATCGGACGGCATCTCGCTCGATACCACGCTGCACAGGTAATCCTCCAGCGGCAGCTCATTCACCGCTGCCAGCCGGTTCCCGACGCGGTATAAATAAAAAGCGCCCTGATATTCCGGTGTGCCGCAGGCGCGTTCGATATTTTCAAAGACAATCGCCGCCCCGTTCGCCGCCTCCACGCAGACCGCCTGGTTTTTCTTCACCTGCTTTGCCCGAATCCGAAGCGTCTGCCCCGGCGGGATGATCTCTTCGCGCACTGTATCTGATTTTGCTGCAGCGGATTCTACTATATCTAATTCTGCTGTATCCGTTTTCGCCTCATCTACTTCATCTGCTTCATCTGTTTCCTCTGCATCCGACTCCGCTACATCTGATTCCACTTTATTTGTTTCCGCTTTGTCCGCTTCCGCTTTCTTTTCATTTAACCGTCTATAGGTCACGGTCAGCGCCTCCGCGGAACAAAACGCAACCTCCCGGTGTAGTTCTTCCTCAAAACGGCTTCCCAGAATCTGCACGCGAATCCGCTCCGGAAGCACGAGTTGCTCCTGCTGCAGCGCATTTCCCTGGCTCTGTCCAGCGGTCGTCTGCTGTTCTGTTCCGCTCTCCGGCACACTTGTTTTCTGGCTCTGTCCGGCAGTTATCGGTTGTCCTTCTCCGTTCTTCGCGCCGTCTGTTCTTTGATTCTTTCCGGCAGTCGTCTGCTGTTCTGCTTCGCTCTCCGGCACACCCGTTTTCCGGCTCTGTCCGGCAGTTATCGGTTGTCCTTCTCCATTCTTCGCGCCGTCTGTTCTTTGATTCTTTCCGGCGGTCGTTTGCTGTCCTGCTCCGTTCTCCGGCACACTCGTTTTCTGGCTCTGCCCGGCGTTCGTCTGCTGCCCGTATGCGGCGTAACGAACCAGCAGCGCGATGCAGGCCGCCGCAATCGCGAGAACCGCCAGGGCCTGCAGCAGTCCCAGTATTTTCTGATGCCGTTTTTCCGCAGCCATATCCCGTCTCACCAACCCGTCCGTATCACTGACACTGTCAAAAATCCGCAGTCGTTTCCGCTGCCTAAGCTATTATATGGAACATGGGACAAACAAAGAACTTTCCGAATTTATACTTTCCGAAACTGCACCGATATGATAAGATGAAAATGCTCAAAACTGCAAAAACAGGGAGACTCACATATGAAAAAAATTTTAGTGGTCGGTTCCACCGTCGTGGACGTCATCATTCAGATCGAGCGCCTGCCGCGCACACAGGAGGACATTCACGTCATCAGCCAGAAAATGTCGCTGGGCGGCTGCGCCTACAATACCTTCGACATCATCCGGCATTTCGGCGTGCCCTGCATTCTCTTTTCCCCGGTCGGCGGCGGAGCCTACGGCGATTTCGTCCGCGCCCGGCTGAGCGAGCGCGGCATCCATTCCCCGATTCCCACGCCGCAAAGCGACAACGGCTGCTGCTACTGCTTCGTGGAAAAAAACGGCGAGCGCACCTTTCTCTCCTATCACGGCGCAGAGTACCTGTTTGAAAAGGAATGGTTCGGGCTGCTCGACCCGGAGGAACTCTCCTGCGTCTACATCTGCGGCCTTGAAATCGAAGAACGCACCGGCAAAAACATCGTCGCCTGGCTGGAGGAGCACCCGGAACTGGAGATTTACTTCGCTCCCGGCCCCCGCATCACCAGGATTGATTTTGCTCTGCTGAAGCGTTTATTTGCGCTCCATCCGCTCATCCATCTCAATGAGAACGAGGTGCTCGCGTTTCACCGGGAGATTTACTCAGCGCTGACCGGAGCCGCCGCAAACGGCCTCAAATCCGAAACATTCGAAGCCACAGGCAGTCTTGAATCCGCAGCCGCCGATACCACAGGCAGCCCTGAGTACGCGGTATCCGCTGCCGCAGACAGCCTCAAATCCACAGCCGCTGACGCCGCAAGCACCCTCGAATCCGCAGCCGCCGCCCTGCACGCCCTGACGCAGAACACCGTCATCGTCACCCTCGGCGCGCGCGGAGCCTACTGTCACAGCTCCTCGTTCTGCGGCTTCGTGCCCGGACAGGCTGCCCGCCAGGTTGACACCATCGGCGCGGGGGATTCCCACATCGGCGCCGTCATGGCCTGCCGCGCCCTCGGCAAAAGCGAGGAGTGGGCCATCCGTACCGCCAACCTCGTCGCCGCCCGGGTCGTGGAAACCGAAGGAGCCCTGCTCTCCGACGCAGCGTTCGCCGGACTCGGCCTGCAACTGTAAAGTTAGGCATTCGCCGGGCTCAGCTTTCACCTGTAAAAATAATATTCACCGAATTCAGGGACTGCCGCAAACATCCCGGACAGGGCACAGGCCCGCCGTATTTTACAACAGTCCCTGACAATTCACAATCACTCTAGTTCACAACCTCTCATCTAGTGTCCGCACCGCGTCCAGCAGATACTCCTGAAATTTCGCCCCGTCGGCGTCCAGAAGCACCGTCACAGACGGCTCCGCCGCAGGCTCCCGCCCGCGCAGGTCACACACGGTCATCCCGCGGTTGAATCCCTCCGAGCAGTCCACGCGCACCGTCGTCCGGCATCCGCTGTAAATCTCCGGATGCAGCAGGTACATAAAGGTCGAAGCGTCGTGAATGCTCGCCATCGGGCGTCCGCGGTAGGCGCCGGCATTCAGATAAAACTGCAGCATACCGCCCACCGCACGGGACACCTTTCCTGTCCCGCCCGCGAGCGCGTCCGCCGCCGCGCGGTCCAGTCCGCATTTCGCGGTAGCATCCAGCCCGCACATCACAACCGGCAGGCCGCTGTCAAAGACGATGGCCGCAGCCTCCGGATCCTCATAAATATTAAATTCCGCGGTCGCCGTGATATTGCCGCCGCAGGCGGCCCCGCCCATGAGCACGATCTGCGCAATGCGCTCACGCACCTCAGGGAACACGCGTAACATCAGCGCGATGTTCGTCAGAGGTCCCGTCGGCACCAGCGTCGCCTGCTCTCCCGCCGGCAGTCCGCACAGCGCGTCGCGCAGGAACAGCACCGCGTGTTCCCGCGCGGTCTGCGCAGAGGCCGGCAGCTCGACGTTGCCGAGCCCGTTTTTCCCGTGCACCTCCGAGGCTGTCAGCGGCGCGCGCAGAAGCGGCGTCCGCGCGCCCATCGCCACCGGGACGTTCAGTCCCAGAAAGCCGCTCAGGCGCAGCGCGTTTTCCGTCACCTTTTCGATGGTCTGATTGCCGGCCACCGTCGTGATGCCCAGAAACGCAAACGCCTCCGGGTGAGCGGCCGCCAGGCACAGCGCGACCGCATCGTCCACACCGGGATCACAGTCCATCAGAATCTTTCTCTTACTTTCCACTCAGCCGCTCCTTCCTCTTTTTCTGTGTATAATAATACACACCGAGCCCCACCAGCGTCGTCAGGTACGGCACCATCAGGATGATCTCGTACGGCATCAGCGACAGCAGCTGCATGATGTTGGCGAACGCCTGCGCGACGCCGAACAGAAGCGATACCAGCAGGCCGCCGACCGGCGTATTGCCGCCCATGCTGGAGGCCGCCAGCGCGATGAAGCCGCGCCCGCTCGACATATCCTTGGTAAACATGTTCATGTAGCCGCCCGAGAGGTAAAAGCCTCCGGCGGAAGCCAGTGCCCCGCTCAAGATCAGCGCGATATACTGAATCCTGCGGGAGCTGATGCCGACCGACTCGGCCGCATTTTTATTCTCGCCCACCGCGCGGATGGAGAGGCCGAGCGGCGTCCGGTACAGAAACAGATGCAGAACGAGCACCGCAAGAAGCGCCAGCCAGGTCAGGACATTCTGCCCGGAAATGACTTTTCCGATGAACGGAATCTGCTCGATGAACGGAATCACCACCATCGGCGCCGACACGCTGCGGATTGACGAGGAAACGCCGCGGTCGCCGGAAAACGCCACCATGATCAGCACGGTGCCGCCGGTCGCCATCAGGTTGATCGCCACGGCCGCCAGGATTTCATCGGTTTTCAGGTTCAGCACGATAAACGCCAGAATCAGCCCCATCAGGCCGCCGATCACCACCGTAATCAGCAGGCCCAGCCAGGCGCTCTGCGTGAGCGAGGAAAAAATAACGCCGAACAGTGCCGAAAACAGCATAATGCCCTCCAGCGCCATATTGGTGATGCCGGCCTTGGCCGCAATGCCCGCGCCCAGCGTGGCAAACAGAATCGGCGTGGCCGTGCGCAGCATGCTGCTGAAAAAGTCAGGCGATAAAATTGCTTCCCACATCCTACGCCACCTCCTCTCCGGACAGCGCCGCTTTGGCTTCGCGCGCAATCAGCTTATGCCGGTAACGGCTCAGGAACTGCTCCGCCACCACCAGGATGATGATAATGCCCTGCGTGATCTGCACGATATCCAGCGTCACGTCCGTCCTGCGCGCCATGATCGAGGCGCCGGTCCGCAGGTACGCCAGAAACAGCGCCGCAAACGGCACATAGAGCGGATTGTTCTTCGCCAGGGTGCTGATGATGATCGCATCCCAGCCGTAGCCCGTGAGCGTCGTCCAGTTGAAGCGCGTATAAATCGGGCTCAGCATTTCCACGCCGCCGCCGAGGCCGGCGATAAAGCCGCCGATCAGCTGAGAGCTGACGATCACCTTGACGATATTGACGCCCGAATAGCGGGCAAAGGCCTCGTTTACGCCGGTGAGCCGGAGCTCATAGCCGGTCTTGGTCTTGTAGAGGAAAAAGTAGCCGAACACCGCCACCAGCAGCGCCACAATGAGTCCCAGATGGATGCGGGTGCCGCTGACCAGCACCGGCAGCTCCGAGGCCGGGCACAGCTCGTAGGAGGCGGAACTCGCCCTGGGATCGGCGATGATATTGTTCAACATATACGTGCCGAAGTACAGCGCCACATAGTTGATCATCAGCGAAGAAACCATTTCCGAGGCGCTGGTCGTGATCTTTAAAATCGCAGGCACCACGGAAAACAGCGCCCCGATCAGGCCTGCCAGCAGCAGGGCCGCCAGCGGGGACAGAATATCCGCCGTGAAATAAATCGCCACGCAGGAGGCCGCCAGACCGCCGATCTGGAACGCGCCCTCCGCGGAAAGGTTGATCTGGTTTGCCGAAAACATGATGCAGATGCCGGTTCCGGTAAAAATCAGCGGAATCATGGATTCGATCACGCTGCCCATGTTGCGCCTGCTGGAAAACGGGCCTATCACCAGATTTTTGATGGCCTCCACCGGCTCCTCGCTGAGCACGAAAATCAGCAGGAACGAAAGCGCCAGCGCGACCAGCACCGAGAGAAACATCCGCAGAATATCGAATTTTTTTACACTATTCATAGACGACGCCCTCCAATACCTCCGCTTTTTTGATGCCCAGCATATGCTGGCCCAGTTCTTCCTCGCTGACGTTCGCCACATCGGTGAAGAATCCCGCAAACTTGCCCTTGTACATCACGGCCAGGCGGTCGCTGAGCGAGAAAATCTCCGTCAGGTCCGCCGACACCAGAATCACCGCGCAGCCCGCGTCGCGGAACGCCAGCAGCCGCTGGCGGATAAACTCGGCGGCACCCACGTCGATGCCGCGCGTCGGCTGGTTGGCGATGATGATATCCGGGTCTGTGGAAAACTCCCTGGCCACAATCACCTTCTGGATATTGCCGCCCGAGAGCATGGCCACGTTCTGACGCCTGGAGCTGCACTTGATCTTATACTCCTGAATCAGCTCGTCGCTCCGGCGCTCGATGGCCTTCATTTTCAAAAACTGTTTTCCGGAAAATTCTGGCGACCGGTACTGGTTGGAAAAGAGGTTTTCGCGGATGCTCAGATTGCCCGCGCAGCCCGAGGCCATGCGGTCCTCCGGTATATGCGCCAAGCTCAGATCCCGAATCTGCGCAATCGACAGAGGCCGGATGTCTTTCCCCTTGACGGAAATCTCTCCGCGGTACTTTTTGTTCAGGCCCGTCAGGGCGTCGACCAGCTCCGTCTGTCCGTTTCCCTCCACGCCGGCAATGCCCAGAATCTCGCCGCCCTTGACGTCAAACGAGATGTCGTCGATCTTGAGCACGCCCTGGGAATTGTGCACGGTCAGGTTGCGTACCCGCAGGAGCACCTGGTCGGAAAGCCGACAGGCATTTTTTTCAAACTGCAGCGAAACCTCGCGGCCCACCATCAGCTTCGACATCTCCTGCGTGGTGATATCCGCCACCTCGTAGGTGCCCATGCTGCGGCCATTGCGCATAATAGTCGCGCGGTCGCAGATTTTTTTGATCTCATCCAGCTTGTGGGAGATGAAAATGATCGTATGACCCTTTTTCTTCAGCTGCACCAGCTGCACGAACAGTTCGTCTGTCTCCTGCGGCGTCAGCACCGCGGTCGGCTCGTCCAGAATCAAAATCTCCGCGCCACGGTACAGCGCTTTCAGAATCTCGACCTTCTGCTTGATGCCGACCGGAATCTCCTCCACCCGCTGGCGGACGTCAATGTCAAAATTGTATTCCCGGGCGATGCCCTCGGCCGCGGACAGCGCCTTGTCGCGATCGATAAACAGCCCTTTCTTCGGCGTCACGCCGAGGATGATGTTCTCCGCCACCGTCAGCGACGGTACCAGCATGAAGTGCTGATGCACCATGCCGATCCCGAGGCTGATCGCATTCTGCGGCGACCGGATCGTCACCGGAGCCCCTTTCAGGAGGATTTCTCCCTGATCCGGCATCTCGATGCCGAACAGCACCTTCATCAGCGTCGACTTACCGGCCCCGTTTTCCCCGAGCAGCGCATGAATTTCGCCCCTGCGCAGTTCCAGGGACACATCCTCGTTGGCCACGACGCCGTTTCCATAAATCTTCATAATATGATTCATCTGCAGCAAAATCTGATGCTCCAACCGCAAACCACCCCTTCCTCATCCCGGAAAAGGGGGCTGCTGCAAAGCCCTTCCGATACTTTCGCAACATCCCCCTTGTCGTTTTTCTACATCCGTTTCGCCCTGCCGGCCGCTCTTCACGCATACGGTGCCGTGCAGGAATCACGCCTGTCTCAGTTCAGAGCTACCGACGCGATCAGAGCGTCGTAATCTTCCTGGCTGATCGGGTTGTCGCCGAGCGTCGTGGAAACCACGATCTCGCCGCTCTCGATCTTGGACTGAATGTCAGCCACCGCCGTGCGGATATCCTCCGGAACGACCTCCTCATAGTGCGCATCCTCTACCAGGCCTACGCCGCCTTCCGCAAAGCCCATGTACTCCAGATCGCCGTACGGAAGCTCGCCCATGATGTCTCTCTTGATCGAGCTGATCAGCGCGTTGCCCACGTTCTTCAGCGCGGAGGTCGGGATATACTCCGCCCAGTCCGGAAGCAGGGCCGCCTGGTCGGAGTCCACGCCAAATGCATATTTATTCGAGTCCGCCGCAGCCTCGATCTGGCCCAGGCCAGCGCTGCCCGCTACGTTGAAGCCGACGTCCGCGCCGTTCTGGTACTGCGTCAGCGCCATGTCCTTGCCCTTCGCGGAATCAATGTAGTCGCCCACGTACGCGATCGCGACTTCGATGTCCGGCTCAACAGACTGAGCGCCCTCAATGTAGCCCACCAGGAAGTCGTTGATGACGGAGCCGTCCATGCCGCCGAGGAAGCCGATGATCTTGTTGTCCGGATCGACCTTGTCCAGATCCGCGTCCGTCGTCATCATGGCCGCCGCAGCGCCCACCAGGTAGGACACCTCGTTCTGCTTAAACATTACATTGTATACATTTTCATTCGGGCACGCCTCAAAGTCAAACGCCTCGTCGAAGAAAATGAACTTCTGATCCGGATAATCGTTTGCCGCGTTGGTCAGGGCATCCAGCACCTGGAACGCACCGCAGATGATCACATCGTAGGATCCGTCGTCGCAGTAATCGTACATGATGTTCTCATAATTCGCCATGTCGGAAGCCGTGCCGCCCATCTCGTTTACCTCAAACGTAAAGACGTCCTCGCCCAGCTCCTCCTGCAGAGCGGTCAGGCCCGCGTTCGCGGAATCAAAGAACGACTTGTCGCCCAGCGTGCCGTTTACCAGCAGCACCGCCTTGTACTCCGTTCCCTCCGGAACAGTGAACGCTTCCTCTTCCGCAGCGGAAACAAACCCGGTCATGGAAACCGTCAGCATTGCAGCCAGGGCAAATACCATTGCTTTTTTCATGTGATAACTCCTCCTATTGGTTAGAATATAATTTCGGCAATTCAATTGCCATTTGTTATCAATATACCACACTTACCGATAAAATCAACAACAAATTGACGGCAGTTGCGCCGCGGTTACGCCTGGTTGATGTAGTTGATCAGGCCCTCCGCCTTAATAATTTTCTGCATAAATTCCGGGAACGCCTGTCCCTTGAACTCCGTGCCCTTTGTGCGGTTGTAGATCATGCCGCTGTCAAAATCGATTTCCACCTCGTCGCCGGCGTCGATCCCTTTCGACGCCTCCGGGCACTCGATGATCGGCAGGCCGATGTTGATGGCGTTGCGGTAAAAAATGCGCGCAAAGGTCTCCGCGATCACGCAGCTCACGCCCGCCGCCTTGATAGCGATCGGCGCATGCTCCCGCGAGGAGCCGCAGCCGAAATTCTTCTGCGCCACAATGATGTCGCCTTTCTGCACCCTGTGAATAAATTCCCGGTCGATATCCTCCATGCAGTGCGTCGCCAGCTCCGCCGGATCAGAGGAATTCAGATAGCGCGCCGGGATGATGACATCGGTGTCCACATTGTCTCCGTATTTAAAAACTCTGCCTGATGCTTTCATGATGCATGCCTCCGTTTCTTTGCTGTTCATACCGGCTTTTTTCTCCGGCATCCGGCGATGCCGGAACCCATAAGCGCCGGTTGAATGGTCTGAATTGTTTTTACATGGAATCCTGTATGCGGTCCTGCCTCACTGTAAGGCGTCCGGGGAGGAAATCGTCCCCGTGACCGCGCTGGCCGCCGCCACCGCCGGGCTCGCCAGATATACCTCGGAGCCGACATGCCCCATGCGGCCGACGAAGTTGCGGTTCGTCGTGGAGACGCAGCGCTCTCCCTCCGCGAGGATTCCCATGTATCCGCCGAGGCACGGCCCGCAGGTCGGCGTGCTGACCACGGCGCCCGCCTCGATAAACGTCTTCAGCAGGCCTTCCTCCATCGCCTGCAGGTAAATGGACTGCGTCGCCGGAATCACGATGCAGCGAAGTCCCTTTTTCACCTTACGGCCCTTGAGGATTTCCGCCGCGGTGCGCAGATCGTCCATGCGGCCGTTCGTGCAGGAGCCGATCACCACCTGGTCAATCGCGATCTCCTCCGTGATCTCGTCCACCGTCTTCGTGTTCTCCGGCAGGTGCGGGAACGCCACCGTTGGTTTCAGCGCGCTCAGGTCAATCGTGTATTCCGCGTCGTAAACCGCGTCCGCATCCGCCTCGTAAATCTTATATGCACGGCTGGAATGTTCTTTCATGTAGGCAATCGCCAGATCGTCCACCGGGAAAATGCCGTTCTTGCCGCCGGCCTCGATCGCCATGTTGGCAATCGTAAACCGGTCGTCCATCGTCAGGTGCGCGATGCCCTCCCCGACAAACTCCATGGATTTGTAAAGCGCCCCGTCCACGCCGATCATGCCGATGATATGCAGGATCACGTCTTTGCCGCTCACCCACTTCGACGGCTTGCCGATCAGGTTGAAGCGGATCGCGGACGGCACCTTGAACCACGCCTTGCCGGTCGCCATGCCGGCCGCCATGTCCGTGCTGCCCACGCCCGTGGAAAACGCGCCCAGCGCCCCGTAGGTGCAGGTGTGCGAGTCCGCGCCGATGATCACGTCGCCGGCCACCGTCAAGCCCTGCTCCGGCAACAGCGCATGCTCGATGCCCATCTGTCCTACGTCAAAATAATTTGTGATATCATGTTTGCAGGCGAACTCCCGCACGCACTTGCAGTGCTCCGCGGACTTGATGTCCTTGTTGGGGATGAAGTGGTCCATCACCAGCGCAATCTTGTCCTTATCGAACACGCCCTCTCTGGTGAATTTGTCCATCTCATGGATCGCCACCGGGGAAGTGATGTCGTTCCCCAGCACCAGGTCGAGATCCGCCTCGATCAGCTGTCCGGCCTCCACACCCGGGAGGTGCGCCGCCGCCGCCAGAATTTTCTGTGTCATTGTCATGCCCATATTTTTCCCGCCTCTCTTTCTTTGTCCCGCATTACAGACAAAGCAGGACCGCCACAGCAGCCCTGCTTTTTGCCCCTATCCTGCTCCGCTTTCCTGTCGCAAAGCCAATCTCTGTCCGTTTTGCCTTACCTATCAGTTGTCGATCAGACCGTCAGTTGTTGATCAGCTTGTCCTCGTCGCTCCAGCTGTAAAGCTTGCGCACTTCCGCGCCAATGATCTCCGACGGATGCTCCGCCGCCAGCTTGCGCATCGCCTTGAAGTGAACCTGTCCGCCTGCGGAAGACATATCCAGCAGGAAGTCTTTTGCAAAGGTGCCGTCCTGAATGTCCGCCAGAATCTTCTTCATCGCCTTCTTGGTGTCCTCGGTGATGATCTTCGGACCGGTCACATAATCGCCGTACTCCGCCGTATTGGAGATGGAGTATCTCATTCCTGCAAATCCGGACTGATAAATCAGGTCCACAATCAGCTTCATCTCATGGATGCACTCAAAATATGCATTTCTCGGATCATAGCCTGCCTCTACCAGCGTCTCAAAGCCTGCCTGCATCAGAGCGCAGACGCCGCCGCAGAGCACTGCCTGCTCGCCGAACAGGTCGGTCTCGGTCTCGGTACGGAACGTCGTCTCCAGAACGCCCGCGCGCGCGCCGCCGATTGCCAGCGCATAAGCCAGAGCCAGATCCAGAGCCTTGCCGGTCGCATCCTGCTGAACGGCTACCAGGCACGGAACGCCCTTGCCTGCCTGATACTCGCTGCGCACCGTGTGGCCCGGTCCCTTGGGTGCGATCATCGTCACATCGACGTTCTTCGGCGGAACGATGCAGCCGAAATGAATGTTGAAGCCGTGCGCAAACATCAGCATATTGCCTTCCTCGAGGTTCGGCTCGATGTCTTTCTTGTACAGCGCAGCCTGCTTCTCATCGTTGATCAGAATCATAATGATGTCGGCTTTCTTTGCCGCCTCAGCCGCCGTATATACTTCAAAGCCCTGTTCTTCTGCCCTTTTCCAGGATTTGCTGCCCTCATACAGGCCGATGATCACGTGGCATCCGGACTCCTTCGCATTCAATGCATGCGCATGTCCCTGGCTGCCATAACCGATAATGGCAATCGTCTTGCCCTCCAGCAGCGAAAGATTGCAGTCTTTCTGATAGTAAATTCTTGCATCCATGTTCTTCATCCTCACATTCTTCTTTGTTTTTTATGAATAAAGGTGCTGCCCTCTATCAATCCTTACAGAAAATATCAGTCCTTACAGATAACGGATATCGTCCGAACCGCGGGAAAGTCCCGTAATGCCGGTGCGCGCCAGCTCCAGGATCTCGTGTCCCTGCAGAAGCTGCAGAAACGCGTCCAGCTTCGACTGCTGCCCGGTCAGCTCCACGATCATGGAGTCCATGCCCACGTCTATGATATTGCCGCGGAACACATTGACGATGGAGATGACCTCCTGACGCTCCTCCGCGTCCACGCGGACTTTCACCAGCACCAGCTCGCGGCTTACGCTCGTCCCGCTCTCCAGAATCTTGATATCGACCACATCGATCAGCTTCGCCAGCTGCTTGGAAATCTGGTCAAGTATCTGCTCGTCCCCGGAAACCACCACCGTCATGCGGGAGTACCTGGGGTCCGCCGTCTCGCCGACCGTGAGACTGTCAATATTGTAGCCGCGGCGGCTGAAAAGGCCGGCCACACGGCTGAGAACGCCGGAGGTATTGTCTACCAGCAGCGACAAAACTCTTTTTTTCATAATTCACCTGCTCCTGCCTGAAAACTTTTCAATACATTCTATCAACTATTTTTTTCTTTGTCAATCATAATGGCTGTTAATCGCATCCGCCACCGCCTTGGCCATTTTCTCCTTATGATTGAGGTAAACCTGAATGTCGTCCTTGTCGTCGATGAACGCGGTCTCCAGCAGCCCGTAAGAGACCTTGGCCTCCTGACAGGTGCGCGCGTTGAACAGGCCCGACGAGGTAAAGATGCCGGTACCCCTGCCCCAGATCGGGAAATCCGCCGCCTGCGAAACCGCCGCCACAATCTCCCGGTCAATCGAGGTGTTCTTTTTCGACGAATTCACGTACATGCCAACGCCCTTGAAGCTGCCGTCGCCTTTCGTGTCCTTCCCGGACTCCACCGTCGCGTTAAAGTGAATCTCCAGAATATAATTGTAATCCGTCAGCGTCGGCCTGGGGCCTGATTTCTTGCCGGAGAGCACCTGATAGCAGTCGTAATTCTGGTCGTACATGGTCACGTCCACGACCTTCGACGTGCGCAGCCGCTCATAGATCAGCGAGGTAAACTGGCGCGTAAGCTCGTACTCGTAATACGTCTTGCTGCCGTAGACGCCCATCGCGCCGACGTCGCCCTGCCCGTGTCCCGCAATCAGCAGCACCTTTTTCTTTTTAGCCGGCGTCGTCTCCTCCTGCTCCGGATCTTTCTCCGGCTCCGGATTTTCCTCCGCCTTTCCGGTCGCCGCGCCGTCCGCGCCGAGCATGATGCCGTCCACCACTGCATTGGTCACCATCTCGCCGTCGTCGTCAAAATAATAATCCTTTCCCTTGACGGTCAGCCAGCCGCTGTAGCGCACGCCGCTTTTCAGGTAATACGTCGCCCCGTCCAGCGTCAGCCAGCCCTTCTGGCGCACGCCGTCCTCGTCAAAGTAGTAATACTTTCCGCCGATCTGCTGCCAGCCTCCGGTCAGCTTTTTGCCGGACTTGTAATAATAGCGCTTACCGTCCAGCTTGACCCAGCCCTTCATCTGTTCGCCCTTGACGCCGGAAGCGTCCACCTTATACCCGTCCGGGGTAACGGTGCTCGTCAGCATGCGGCCTTCCTCGTCCACATAGTACTTCTTGCTGATCCAGCGGTTGGTACAGAGCACGCCGCTGGCCTTGAAATAATATTTATAGCCGCTGATCTTTTTCCAGCCGGTCACCGCGGAGCCCCGCGTCCCCAGCTTGGAGCTGTTGCTGAAATAGTATTTTTTATTTTTATACTGGCCCCAGCCGATGGTCGCGCTGCCGTCCTCGCTCATCAGATAGGTCTTCCCGTCGATTTTATGCAGGCCCGGCCCCGCCATCGCGCCCAGCGTCCCGAGTGAACCGCTCTGGGCAAAATAGTAAACCTTGCCTGAAATCTTCTTCCAGCCGGTCTGCAGGACTCCGTCCGATGAAAAATAATATGTATCATTTCCGATTTTTACAAGCCCGGTCGCCACACTGCCGCGCGGCGCTTCCCCCTCGGCGCTTTTGCGGAAATAATAGACCTGCTTGCTGCTTTTACTGCTGCCCTTACTGCTGACCCTATGCCAGCCCCTGCACATCTTTCCCTTGGAATTATAGAAAAAACGGTAGGAACCGATCTGGTGCCATCCCGGATCGGATGTGGCCGGCGCTGTGACCGTCTGCCCCTGACCGGACTCGCTTTTTTCCGCAGTCTGGGACGCTTCGCTCCCCTGCGCGGTGCTTTCCTGCCCATCCTGGGTGCCGTCCTGCTTGTCCTGTGTGCTGTCCTGCTTGTCCTGCGCGTCGTCCTGTTTATCCTGCGTATCGGCGGACGGCTTCGTTTCACTTTCCGGCTGTTCCTGTAAACCAGACGTCTGCTGGTCCGATTCATTTGCCTGCCATCTCTGCGAATCGATAATCTGTTCCGTCACGCTGCTTGGCTGCGTCCGGGAACCGACAATCTGTTCCGTCACGCTGCTTGGCTGCGTCCGGGAACCGGCGATCTGGTTCCTGTTCGTTTCCTTACCCTGAGAAACCTCTGTATTGCCGGATACAGTTCCTGCCGCCGATGCGGATAATACGCCGCACATGCTCAGTGTCAGCACAGCCGTCAGCAGCAAAATCCCCGTTAATCGTTTCATTGGAATCACTCCATTTCCCCTTATTCAGTACCCTTCCATACTGTCTTATCGCTTCTATAATAAAAGTACAGTTCCGTACCATCTTATCACTTTTATGTAAATCACACAAGTTTTTTATACTGGTGGTAGCAATATTCTATAATGCTTTTTCTTGTCACAATTCCAATGAATATGCCATTGTCGTCGATCACCGGCACAAAATTCTGATTCATGGAGGTCATGACCAGATCCTCAATTTTGCAGTTGACGTTCACCGGCTGATTGTCACGCTTGCGCCGCAGTTTCCGAATCGGAATGTCCTCCGCCTGGCGCAGATCAATGTCGCCGCTCTTCTTAATCTCCCAAAGAATGTCCCCCTCCGTCAGAGTGCCCACATAATTCCCGTTCCGGTTGATAATCGGCACAGAGCTGAACCGATGGAACTCCATCTTCTCCATCGCCTGCCGCAGCGAGTAATCCTCGAACAGATAGGTCACCTCGCTTTTGGGCACAAGATAAAACAGAATATTCATTACAACTTTCCTCCCGCCGTCCTGAAACTGACTTGCCGGTACGAATCCCTTACAAACCGTCCCGAAACTGATTTACCGGTACGAACCCCTTACAAACCATCCTGAGATTTACCGGTACAAACCCCTTACAAACCGTCCTGATTTTAACATACTGCCCCGGCTTATTCAACCAAACCGGCCCAGTTTATATTTTTTTTAGGAATCGCAATTCGCCCACATTTCCGGCATTTTCCTATCTCATCCTGGATATTTAAAAAAGCATCCCGCCCTTCGGACTTTTCCGGAACGGGAGATCAGCTTCGCTGTTCTGCAATGTATATGACAATACAACAGTACCGTTTTTCCGTTATATAGCTGGCAATATCATTGTCGTTTCCGTCGTTCGCCGCTGTGCACAGTCATTTTACATATGCGGCTGTCTGCCTGCAAAAGCAAAGCCTTATGCCTGCAGCGCAATGTCCCTGTACTGCAGTATCTCAATCGAAACGTCTGTCTCGAATGCACTGCCGCTCCCCTGCATCCGCTTCACAAACTCCCGCATCTCATCCTCCGTTTCAAACCAGGCATGACAGAAATGCCGGATCCCGTCCTCCTTCACACACGTATACGTCAAAAGAAATAATTTATCCATAACAAGTCCTCCTTAGTATATAGTAAGCTGTCCTGTACTGCTGTACTGTCAGACATCCATGGAATTCCTTTTGATTTTACCGCGATTTCGGGTTGCAGTCAAATCGGGTGACGGGAAATCGCCAGAGTCAACAGGTGACGGGAAAATAAAAAAGCTGCCGTTTCCGCCGAAATACAGCGAAAAGGGCAGCCTGTTCCTGCTGAATCCAATCAAAATGTGATCTCCTGCAGATACCGGTGCAGCGCATCCTGCCATGACGGAAGCGGTTCAAATCCGTTTTCCGTCAGCTTCCGTTTGTCCATTCTGGAATTGAACGGGCGCTTTGCCTTGGAAATCCCGTACTCCTCCGTCGTCACCGGCAGCACTTTAAGCCGGTCCTCCGCATATTCCTTATGTCCCAGCTCTGCCGCCTGCCGGAAAATTTCTTTCGTAAACTGATACCAGCTGATATAACCACCCTCGTTCGTCGCATGATAATACCCGTATTTTTCCGTCCCGATCATGTCCACCAGCAGCCGCGCCAGATCATACGTATACGTCGGCGTCCCGATCTGGTCATTGACTACGCGGATTGTGTCATGCGTCTTGCCCAGATGCAGCATCGTCTTGATAAAATTCTTTCCGTTCACGCCAAACACCCAGGCAATGCGGACAATAAAATACCGCTCCAGATTGCCGGACACCGCCAGCTCTCCCTCGAGCTTCGTCTGCCCGTAGACATTCAGAGGCCTGTACTCTTTGCAGTCCGGCTGCCACGGCTCCTCGCCCTGCCCGTCAAACACATAGTCCGTCGACAGATAAACCATCTTGCAGCCCAGCTTTTTGCACATCAGCGCGATATGCTCCGTGCCTTTCGCATTCACGCGGCGCACCATCTCCACCTTGTCGTCGTCCTCCGCCATGTCCACCGCTGTCCAGGCCGCGCAGTGCACCACCACATCCGGAGCCGCATCGCCGATCACCCGCTCCACGGACGCCTGATCCGTGATGTCCATTGACACATACGGCATTGCCGTCACCGCCGTGCCGTCCGCTATGCCGCTGTATGCCGGGGCCAGATCCGAGCCAATCCCTTCATAGCCCCGCTTTGCCAGTTCATTCATCACGTCGTGGCCGAGCTGGCCAGCGACGCCGGTTACCAGTACTTTCATATCCTCTCTCCTTTTATATCCGTCTGCAATTCCGGTTTCATCCTTGCCTTTTCTGCTTTTCCCGCAATACTTAATCTATTTGCCGTCTTGCCTAATAAGCAGACATATAATCAAAATAGCTCTTATTAAAAACCCTTTCAACTACTTCAAATACGAAAACATCTGGGCAAACTACTTCTGCCAATTCAGAAATCGTTTCTATAGCTTCTAACCATTCAATAGTCATTTCTTTATTATAGTTTCTGATAAAATAAACATGCTCAAAGCTCTCTCCGAACATGGGCAGCAGAAAATTATACAGATAGGAGTCCCCCACTATGAACAGCGTTTCCCCATTCGTTATCTGCTGATTGTAATAATGATAATAACTAAGATTAGGATCGATCACGATACCCTCCGGCGGTTCCTCATCCATCACACTGTGATACCCTCCTTTCAGAGTCCATGTATAGATCGTATCCTCAAAGTCGAAGCTGTTCTGAACCGCGCCCAGCTGCGCATAATAATACATTAAGCCGGTAAATTTATCTTCGGTTATATCAAAATCCTCCCTCTCCAGTATCGTTATTTCCGGAATATCCTTTTTAATTTCTTCCATCAGCCGGCGATATCCGACAAACGCACCATTCATATTCCAGTGTGAGGCGTCAAAATTTTTGTAAAACAACATCGCTCCCTTATCTTTTTCAGCAAGCAGGTCATCTCTGACGTTAATCACATTTCGCTTATATTTTTTCGCAAAATACCTGCAAAAAATATCCTGTCTGCTTTTCGGAGAATGAGTAACACCGGAGGGATAATATTCGCTGTAAACCGCTTCCTTATTAGGAATAAACATATTATAAGTATAACACCCAAGCCGTTCAAAATACTGATTCATATTTTCAAGATTGGCGGCCATACTTTTCAAATCCGCTTTCGAGTATGCATTCTGCCCCGCGTATGTCCGGATATCCTCTCCGCCGCTGGTATAAAACAGATTGTTGTCCTTGCCCAGAATCCAGTCGGGAATATCAAGCACGTGGAATAAACGATATTTTAATATGATATTTGCGGCAAGCGCCTGTTCTTTAAAGCCGATATTATCATCCACGTATGCTTCAAATTCCGGGATGATATCACGGTTTATGGTACCATCCTCCTGAAAAAGCGACGGTTTCGCAGCAAGCACTCTGTTTTCCGTCTTCGATACCTTCCCCTCCTGGCGATTATGAAACAGAAGCGGCAAAGAAATCATGAATGCAAAAACAATGATAAAAACAAGATTCCATATGTTCAGGTCGTTTGTCCGGTCTTTTTTCATAACATGACTCCTGGCTTATATCTAAAACCGAAAGTAAATAAACGGGTTGTATGTCGCGTTCATCACATACATGATACTGATTCCCAACAAAAAAACTGCCGCCGCGTTTCTTATAAAAACGTAATTTCTCAGACGCTTCAGTTTCCTCAGCGGCATACGGTGCACGCCAAACGCCAGAAGAACGGACACTGCAATAATAAAAATCCGATACCGGTCCAGATAATACCCGGTCCGAAAATACTCCGCTGAAATATGATTCAGCCCAAACATTCTTCCCAGATACCCAGCCGCATGCCCCAGGCTGTCCGCCCGGAATATTACCCATCCAAGCATAATGACAAGCAGTGCATACATATGCTTCAGCAATTCCGGAACTTTGAATTTTATGACATGATACTGCGCATTGAGCCTCTCCAGGATAATAAAAATACCGTGCCATATTCCCCAGACCACAAAATGCCACGAGGCTCCATGCCACAGGCCGGTTAAAACAAAGACGATGGCATTGTTTACGTATACGTTGCCTTTCCGGTTTCCTCCCAAAGGAATGTATACATAATCCCGGAAAAACGAAGATAATGAAATATGCCACCTGCGCCAGAATTCCCTTATGCTGGCCGCTACATACGGCAAATTAAAATTCTCAGAAAATTCAAAGCCGAACATCCGGCCCAAACCGATCGCCATATCGCTGTAGCCGCTGAAATCATAATAAATCTGCAGAGTATAGCATATGACGCCAAGCCACGCTGTGGCCGCAGAGTGCTCCAGACAGGACAAATTAAATATCTCATCGGCAACAATTCCGCAGCCATTCGCCAGGATAACCTTTTTGGACAATCCGCAGGCAAACCGGACAATCCCTCCGGCGAACTGGTCTATCGCAGTCTTTCGATTTTCTATCTGGCCGGAAATATCCTTATATCTTACAATCGGTCCTGCGATCAGCTGGGGAAACAGGGAAATATAAAGCGCAACCTTTGAGGGATTTTTCTGAACCTCAACCTCACCCCGGTACAGATCAATGACATAGGTCAGGCCCTGAAAGGTAAAAAAAGAAATACCTATGGGCAGCGCTATCGTATCCAGTATAAATTTTGTATTAAAAATTGAATTTATTGAATTAACAAAAAAATTGAAATATTTAAAGTAAAACAGCAGGCCCAGATTCATGAGTACGGCTGCAAACAATACTGCCTTTTTCTTCTTTGGGGTTTTCGCGTAATGAATCGCAAGCCCCATCACATAATTGATTGCAATGGAAGCAATGATGATTACCGCTCTTTTCTTTTCGCCCCAAAAATAGAAAAAGATACTGGCAAATAATAAAAAGTAATTTCTAAAGGGCCCTCTCAGCAAATAATATATTCCTAAAGTAACCGGCAAAAAAACGAAGAGAAATATGTTGGAACTAAAAACCATAAGAATCCGTCCGCCCTGTCCTGATCGCCCGCGAAATCATCCGGGCTCTCCTGTCTGTCTAAATATATTTTTCACCCTGTTCTTTTAACTGCTCCACGATCTTTCTAATATCGCCGGCATGCGCCTTGGAACAAATCAGCGTCGCATCTTCCGTATCGACTACCACGAGGTCTTCAAGGCCCACCGCTGCGATCAGTTTTTTCCCGCCTTCAAATAAGGAATTTCTGCAGCTATACGTCAGAACGTTGCCGGAAATGATATTTCCATCCGAATCCGCCGGCCGGATCCGTTCCACCGCCAGCCAGGAACCGACATCATCCCAGCCAAAATCCCCCGGCAAAGTAAAGATACGCTCCGCCTTTTCCATAATTCCGTAATCAACAGACTGCGAGGCAAGTTTCGGGAATACGTCATAAAGCACCGTTTCCTCCAGCTGCGTCCCAATCGCAGCGCGGATCTCATGCAGACCTTTCAGCGTCTCAGGAAGATAGCATGAGAAATTCTCAAGAATGGCCGATACCTTCCAGACAAACATTCCGCTGTTCCAGAGGTAGCTGCCCTCCTCGAGATAAGTCCTGGCGGTCCTGGCATCCGGTTTTTCCACAAAGCGTTCCACCCTGTATGCCCTGCCTTCTTTATCCTGCCGGTTAAATTTAATATACCCGTACCCGGTTTCCGGATAATTCGGCTTGATTCCAATCGTCACCAGATTTTCCCCGGACTCCGCAAGATGCACCGCATCCCGCAAAACCTCAAGAAAGACATCCTCCGCTTTTATCAGGTGATCCGATGGCAGCACCAGCATAACCGCATCCTCATATCTCTTTGAAATATGCATGGCGCCAAGTCCGATGCAGGGGGCCGTATTACGGCCGACCGGCTCGCAGAGTATATTTTCTTCCGGTATGCCGGGCAGCTGCTCCAGCACCAGCTTCTTATAATCTTTATTCGTCGCTATATAAATATCCTCCAGCGCGACCAGCGGCCGGATACGCTCCACGGTGAGCTGAATCATCGTCCTGCCGTCGCCGGTTAAAGACAAAAACTGTTTGGGCAGCGTTTTGCGGCTGCGCGGCCAGAAACGTTCGCCGCGGCCTCCCGCCATGATCAAAGCTGTTCTTTTCATACTTCTCCTTCTGGAAATATATTTCACATGCACTCCATGCATTTTTTCTCAAGTCTCTTTCAGCTAATCGCATCTAATCTTTTAATCATTCTCTGGGCCGCCTGATTCCATGTCCATTTGCCAGTGACTTCCTCTGAAGCCTGCAGCCCTTTTGCTGCTGCTTCTTCCTGATGTCTATAAATATACCGCATCAATTCCACAAGCTGTTCTTCATCCGGATCTGCCCACTGAAATCCATCATAATAAGAATACTTGGATTTCGCATCCACCAGACCTTTTATGTCTAATACATATCCATTTTCGTTATTAAAAAATTCCGTCTGAGCGCCCCATCCAGTCGCAATTACCGGCAGGCCACAGGCCATTGCTTCCAGCATCGGCATTCCCCATCCTTCGCCTCGGGTCGGCAGCACAAAACAGTCTGCAGATCTGTACAGCGTTGCCATCTGGTAATCCGGTATATTATAATTATACAACACAGCAATCTCAGGGCCATCCATTGGGAGATTTAATGCAGCAAATTGTCTGTGCAAATTAATATTCCTGTCATTGTTAAACACTTTGCAGATTAATATCACATCATCTGTTTTCTGAAACGCCTTTGAATATGCTCTCAAAAGTATCTCCGGGGCTTTTCTTTCTCCCCACTCAAAAACAGACAAGAAAGTATATCTCTTATGCCGTTTATATGATTTTATTCTTGTATTGAAGAAACTGGGATCAAATCCCAGAGGCATAACGTATATTGGGGTCTTAACTCCGCTGCTTCTGAATGTCTCTACATTAAATTCAGAAGGCGTCCAGATTTCATCCATTTCATTTGCCTGTTTTACCCATTCTTCCGGTATCCCGGTCGCCTCAAACATCGTATATCCTATTTTGTAGCTGCCGGTGTTCTTTCTAAATACATCTCCCTGGCCATAAACTACCTGAGGTATATCAGTGCGGAATTCTCTGTTATGAATAAGATCAATTACATAGTTATTACTTCCAGGAGGTTCTTCAATCGGTCCTGGTGTTCCTTTTCCATAAACATACTTATACCTGATGTCAACCCCCAGTTTATCCAACGTCAGCATAAAATTTTTAGCCGATACAGCATATCCGGAAGGAAAATTCGTTAAGGAATGCCAGGCCATTTTTCTTGTATATCTGTTTGCCAGTTCAGCTCCCCATATTTTTTCAAAGCGTTTTTGAGAATCCGAAACAATATTATAACTTTCTTTGCTCTTTTCCTCGGAAATATTCTGGCGGCAAGCAAGCGTCACTTCGCCGCAGCACACACATCTGCAGCCTGCTTTCTCCGCTTTCAGACAATAATCCATTTCTTTTAAGGCAGGAACAAGCGCTTCGTTACACCCCTCAAGTGTTTCCAAAACGAACCGTTTGACATAGGCGCAATGAAATATGACGCCTTGTACTGTCTGGCTGTCTGAATACTGATTGATATTTTTCTGATTCTCGCCTACCTGCCTGACATCAAAAGTCTCTGGGTAAATATACGTACCAGCATGAAAAAGCCGGTTATCTTTACTTATTAAACGGCAGCCTACGATGCCAATCTTGTCCTCGTGATAAGCAGTTTCATTCAGCCGGTACAGCCAGTCTTTTTGCGTTATCAATATATCGCTGCTGAGAAACACTATGTCGCTCTTTTCAGCCTGATGCAGTGCAATACCATACGGACTTACCCCTGTTATGTTCTTTATCGTTCTATTCGCGTTATTCTTTGCCAACTGCCTGATCTTATCACTCATGCTATAATTATCAGCGAGAATAACATCATAGTTTTCATAATCTGTGTGAAGCAAAACAGATTCCAGGCAGCTTTCTGTATATTCCAATCCATTCCGGTTAAATATGATTATTGTAATATTATTTTTCATTCTTATTTTTCATCATTTCGTTTAATTTGAACTTAAGCTCTGCATTCTCTTCTTTTAATAAAATGCATTCATCACTTAGTGATGTCAGCAGTACTGTCACAGATTCTATATAGTTTGCAATCTCTGTATTATATACAACCTGTCGGGCAACCATATCATCAAAACACCACTGAATCAGTTTACGGATAATCCGTTTCCCAAACCGTCTGATTTTACTGGGGTCTTCCACATCCAGGATCGGATTAACCACATACCCCGTATTTATTCTTTTCAGGTTTTCATCAATCTCATACAGCAGCGCATGCAGCTTCTCATCGGGACAATGTAAACTTTCATTCTGTATACCTGATTGAATATAGCGATTCACCCTGTCCATCACCAGCTCAGAGTCTCTTTCCTCTGCGTCTCCATCCAAAAACTTAATCATAAACCTTTCACCTATGCATTACATTAGCTTTAATTTCGCAAATCCGCTCATACATGCGCTTTCCGCATACCTCCGGTGAAAAGTTCTCCCGGATATGCGCTTTTGCATTTTTACAGATGCCCGCATAATATTCGCTGTCGTCTTTTAAGCGTTTCATATATCCGGCGGCCTGTCCGATGTCCGGCACCGCCCATTTCTGCCATGCCTTGTACGGTCCGATATCCTGTCCGATGTCCTCCAGCCGGCAGTCTACCAGGCACGCGGTATCCTCCGTCATAAAATCGGTATTTCCGGACCAGTTGGTCGCAATAACGGCCTTTCCAAAATACATTGCCTCCTCGCAGAGCAGGCCCAGACCCTCGCTCCTGTGCAGGGAAACCGCCGCATCGCAGGACGCAATCAGGGCATTGATTTCATCCCGGTCAAACGTTCTGGCAAGCACGTATATATTCCTGTGCCCCTCCGTAAACGCCCGTATCTCCGCGACCGCCGCTTCATCCGCATTGTTCAGTTTGATCACAAGTCCGACCGTCGTATCGTCTCCGCCAAACGCCTGTTTAAACGCCTCAATCGCGGCTCTCGGGTTTTTCCTGCTGGCATAGCTGAACGAATCAAACATATTCAAAAACAGAAACGCATGCTCCGGAAGTCCGAAATAGTTCCGGTCATATGCAGGATTCAGCGGTCTGCGGGCGATTCCGGGCGGCATGTAAACCACCGGGCAGGACGCCTTTTTCTTCAGGGAATCCATAATAAACTTTGTCGGCGCCCAAATCTCGTCGACCAGCTCAAACGCCCTGCACCATTCATCCGGAAATTCCGTCAGTTCCCAGTACCAGATTCCGATTTTGTAGCCTTTCCACGCGCTTTTCGGCGTATTCTGATGCGCGGCTTCCATCTGGTCCGCATTGATATTAAAAATGGATATGTTGTATTTTATCTGTCCGCTTATGGCGTCATCCCAGGTATGGTCCTCCTGACGCGACGGATTATTCAGCTCATAATCATAAATGCTCCAGTTCAGATCCATCGTATTCAGACATTCCGCCGTCATCCTGCAGGCCTCGCCGACCCCATGCTCCGACCTGATGTAGCCGATCAGGTTTACGCCGTCCTCCAGCAGGCGGTTTTGGTCCTCCGCATGCGGCAGGAGCTTTTTATCCGCCAGAAATGTCTTGCTCTTTTTGTACATCTTTTTGGTAAAATTCCACATGACCGGCGGCAGCACTTTATAGACCATCATCTTCCACTTGGAAGAGGAGGCCGGCATCACCTTCATAATATCCTTTACCCGCATCCCGGCGAAATAATCCTTCGGGAAACGGTATTCCACGATGCAGTACTCTTTGATCCAGGAAAAATAGTCTTCCGGCTCCATGCCCTGCATAAACGCGACCTGCAGATCCGGCCAGAATTTCCACAGATAGCCTGCCAGAAACAGGACGACCTGGAGCTTATGCGTCTCATAGAATACGGCCGCCTGATCGTACGGGTTGTCTCCGCAGACCTGCTGCAGTGCCTTGTCATTTCTGTATGCATACCGGAAGAGATCGTTAATATAACGGCCGTCCTTAAATACCCCGTAAGCGTATTGGAATCTCTTCCAGGAGTCATAGTCATGCGCTAAAACTGTTTTCGCATAGCCCTCCACAAGTTCCCGCACCGGGCCGATGTTATTCCAATAAAATCGGTCCTGGTGTTTGGACAGGCAGGTCAGGTCGTTCGGATTCAGTCCGCTGAAATGGAAAAACACCAGCGGCTGTCCATTGAAGAAAAAGCGGTTCTCCGAAACGCTGACTTTGCGGTGCTCTAAATTCCAATATGCGACATTATATCCCTCATGCCGGAGGATACAGACGTCTGAATACCGTCCGGGCACCAGATCCATCCACTTCTGATCGACGAACAGCCCGTTCTCCATATCCACAATGCACTGCGTTTCCAGGCGCTGCTGCCACCAGCGCACCATTTCCAGCGTTGTGGGCGCTTTGCCTAATGCCAGGAAGCCCAGATTATAGACGCCGGATCTCATGATGGCAGGTTCATCCGGCATCTTTCCGTCTTCTTCCCAGATACCGGTAAAATGCGGGGTAAGCACGAAATTGCAGCCCCGGTCCAAAGCGTCTTCCACTTCCTGCATCCGCTCATAAACATAAATATCCGGATCCAGATAGATGACCCGGTCGAAGCCGTAATCGAGAAACAGCCTCTCAATCGCAAACGGCTTCACGGCCGTGTTCAGCTCCATGATCGTATACCGGAATATCATCTTGTCCTGCTCCGGCAGCCCCAGCGCATCCATGGGAAGAAATTCAAAATTTCCCGGTATCTTCGCGAAATCATCCGACAGCTCGTCCACCAGCACCACATACCGCTCCCACTGCGGGTTAGAGCGCTCCAGCGAATCCATCAACGTCTTTACATAAGCGAAATAATTCCGTGAAGCTATCGTAAATACCGCCGTTTTCATAATCGGCCTCCTTGTCCTTTTCCTGCTGCATGCCCCTGTCATTCGCCGTTCCCGTGCAGCAAAACGGCGATCGTTTTGATCAGGATTTTGATATCCAGATTCAGGCTCCACTCTTCAATATACCTGGTGTCCAGACGCACCACTTCCTCAAAATCCGTAATCCGGTTCCTGCCGCTGACCTGCCAGAGCCCCGTCATGCCGGGCTTGATGGCCATCCGCACGAGATGATGCATCCCGTACTGCTCATATTCTTCCACCGTCGGCGGCCTGGTGCCCACCAGGCTCATATCTCCCTTCAGCACATTCCAGAACTGCGGGAATTCATCGATCGAGGTCCGGCGTATAAATTCGCCGACCCCGGGAATGATTCTCGGATCCTGCCGGATCTTGAACATCAGGCCCTGCATTTCATTTGCCTGCATCAGTTCCTGCTTGCGCTGCTCCGCGTCCTGATACATGGAGCGGAATTTATAAATTTTAAATGTCCTGCCGTTTCGCCCGACGCGCTCCTGGCAAAACAGAACCGGCCCTTTGCTTTTGCTCTTGATGGCAGCCGCCACAAACGGAAACAGCAGAACCGTCAGAAAAAGGCCGGCCAGACCGCCTGCGATATCCATGCAGCGTTTCAAAAAAAGATCGCTGTAAGCCGCCACCTTGATGCTGCTGGTCAGCACCGTAAAACCGGCGAACTCATCCACCACCTTGTTTCCTGTCCCTCCGGTCACTCCCAGAAGATTCTGGTGAACGGTAATTCCCATTCTGACGCAGGAATCCACAATGCTTTCCGCCATCTGGAAGCCGTCCGACACGTTCACAAACAATTCATCCACAACATGCGTTTTGATGTAGCCGACGTAATCCCCGCCGTCCGCTACCACCGGGACTCCGCAGACGGTCTTCTGCGCGGCCTCACCGTCCGTCAGGACTACCCCGGTAACCTGAAAATCGCTGTATTTCTTTCTCTGCAGTTCGCTCACCGTGTCTTCCGCCACATCCTGCGACACCACCGCAAGCACCGATACCTGTTTTTCTCTCTGCATCATTCTTTTTCTGAGCCAGGTTTTCAGCGAAATGCGAAACACATACATTAGCACGCAGCCGAGCGCCCACGTACCGGCTACCGTCAGACGCGAAAAAAGCAGCGACTGCCGCGTCAGGAACAGATAAACCAGCGTGCCGGCCATAATCAGGGAAAAATGCCCGACCGCGGCCGAGAATTCTTTCAGGTAGCCCCTGCGGATTACCTCCTTGTAGCTGTCGCGGAAAAACATAATGCCGAGGTTCAGGCCGACCATCACCAGGCCGATTTCCCGGTATTCCCTCAGCGCATAGTTACTTTGAAACCCGTGCCTCAGTCCGTATGACAAAAACAGAGAAAGAACAATGCTTCCTATATCAAGAATTATGAAATCAAGATGTTTCAGCCATCCATTCTTCTTACCGTACATGACCCTGTCCCGCTTCCCTCACAGCCTCGTCAGAATAGCGCTGCACGTTCCTGTCAGCCCGATATATTTTCTTCCGGCATGAACAAAAAAACAGTCCGCAGCCTTAAAAGGCATCCGGTTTTCATTTACCTGAATCCATCCGGCCCCTTCCAGTATCACGACAGCCGCAAACGACGTCTCATCCATCGGAATCTCCGCAGATTCTTTGATATCGTAGCGTGTGCTTGTAAAATATTTGCACTCGCACAGCTTCTGTACCGCGCAGCCGGGCTGGGACTCCAGCGGATACCCCTGTCCGGGCGGCTCCTGGCAGGCCGTTTTGCTCACCGCAACCGCCTTGTCTGCCTGCAGTTCACGCAGATTGCCGAATTTATCCCGCCGTCCGTAGTCATACAGCCGATAGGTGCAGTTGGAATTCTGCTGAATCTCGCAGATCAGGACGCCCCGTCCGATGGCATGAATCGTCCCCGCCTCCACAAAAAAGGTGTCGCCGCGGTGCACCGGCACCCGGTTCAGAACCTCTGTAATGGTATTGTTTTCGGTGCGGCGCTCCAGTTCCTCCGCCGAGATATCTTGTTTGACGCCAAAATAGATCGAAGCGTCCGCGTCGCAGTCCATCACATACCACATTTCGCTTTTGCCGTATTCGTTTTCGTTCGGCAGAGCATAGCTGTCATCCGGGTGCACCTGAACCGAAAGCTGCTCTTTCGCATCGATGAACTTGATCAGAAGCGGGAACTTCTCAAACGCCTGGCATTTCCAGCCCAGAGCATCCTCGCCGATCAAATCCAGATATTCGCTGAAAAGCATACCCTGGTATTTTCCGGAACCCACCCTGCACTGTCCGGCCTCATGCGCGGACAGTTCCCAACTCTCCGCGATTTTGTCGTAATCGCAGTCCTTGCCGTAGATATCCCGCAGCTTTGTGCCGCCCCAGAGGTAATCCTTAAACGCCGGCTCGCACAGGATAAATTCTTCTTCTATTTTTCTTTTTGCCGGACTTACGACAACGTTGTCTTTGTCATCCTCCGTGATCTGCGGTCCAAAGGACACCTCCATGACGACCAGGTCCCGTTCCGTCTTATTCGACAGCATATGGCTGACGCCGACCGGAACCTCGATGCTCCGGTAAAGCGGCAGTTCCTGTTCCCTGCCGTCCAGCGTGACCGTCGCAGTGCCTTCCACCACGGACCACTGTTCGCTCCGCATTGCATGCCTATGCATGGTGAGCGCTTTCCCCGGATACACCGTCACCTTTTTTACCTTATAATTCGCGGAATAATTCAGAACCACATAAAATCCCCACGGACGGTACATGGTCTCTGATTTTTCAAAATACGCGCGGTGCTCGGGATGCTTCTGCATGACCTGCTTGATCGACAATTCGCTGCCGTATCTCGTAATATAGCACGCGTCCTCCGTATTGATCACTGTAATGTCTTTCACGTCATTCGCCACGATGAGCTGGCGCTCCGTGCGGTTAATCACCGTGAGGTTTTCGCAATGCTCGGCAATCGTATTCTTTTCCTCGTTCTCTTTCATATAGGAAGATAAAATTTCCAGATTGCCAATATCCCACCAGTGAAAAGCCGCTTTCACCACGCAGACGCAGTCCGAATGCTCAAACACGGCGTTTTCCACCGAAACAGACGGTATGGTCTGCATCAGTTCCGCCGGAAGACGAACCACGCTTCCCGTTCTCACCAGCCTGCGGTGGGCGCTTTTGCAGGCCTGATATAAATCAGGCGCCGCTTTTTTCAGTTCATTCAGGAAATCTCCCGCGCAAAACAGAAAATTCCCGCTGTTCCACATATATTCGCCGCTGTCAAAATACCGCTTTGCCGTCTCCTGATCCGGTTTTTCCTTAAATTCCAGCACCCGGTCTCCATCGCTTCGAATATAGCCGTAACCGGTATGCGGAGAAAGCGCCTCCATCCCGAAAGTCACCAGCCGGCCGGCCTTTGCCAGCGTCCTGCCCCGCATAATCGTTTCCTTATAGTCAGAGCCCTCGATAATCTGATCCGCAGACACCACATAGACCAGTTCAGAGGGGTTCAGGCTCATGCAGGCGAGCGCAACCGCAGGCCCGGTTTTCCGCCCCTCCTCTTCCAGAATGCAGCGGTACCGCAGTCCCTGAAACACGCTCAGCTGTCCTTCCACGATAAAATGATATGAGACATTTGTCGCGATCAGGAATTCATCGCAGAACGGAATATTCCTTGCCACGGTCTCCTGCAGCAGGGAACGGTTTCTTTTGACCTGCATGAACTGCTTCGGGTATTCCTCCCGCGACAATGGCCACAGGCTGTTGCCCTTTCCTCCGGCCAGAATCAGACACTTCATTCATTCTTTCTCCTGTTTCACTTTCATCCGCCAGTAGTCAAGCGTCTCCCGCAGCGTCTGCTCCAGGGGAATCTGCCGCTCCCAGCCGGTACACGCGCGCAGTTTACTTATGTCCGCTTCTATAATCGGCACCTCCACCGGGCGCAGCTTCGCCGGGTCCGTTTTCACCGTAATGTTCTTTTCCGACATGGAAAGAATTTTATCCAGAATTTCCCTGATCTCTACCGCATGACCGCTGCCGACATTATAAGTCTCTCCGGCTTTTCCGTATTTTATCAGCATGCTGTAAGCGCGAACCACATCGCGGACATCCGTGAAATCTTTTTTTGCGCTCAGGTTTCCCACGGAAATCACCGGTTCCCGCATCCCATGCTCAATCTCCGCCACCTGTCTGCAGAAATCAGCCACGACAAAAACGGGCGCCTGCGTCGGGCCGATATGGTTAAAGGCCCGCACGGACATGAAATCCATCCGGTACGCATCCACATAGATTTTCCCGATCAGATTCTGGCACGCCTTCGTCGCGGCATAAATATTGCCCGGACGAATCCGGTTCTCCTCGGAAATCGGTATTTCCTCCTGTCCGATATGGCCGTATTCCTCCCCGGAGCCAATCAAAAGCACCCTCGGTTTATAATCCAGAGTGCGGATTGCATCCATTACGTTTACACTTCCCTTGATATTCACATCGATGGTAAGCCCGGGATTCTGCCAGGATAAGAACACCGAGCTCTGTGCCGCAAGATGAAAAATGCAGTCCGGGCGTACCTGCGCCAGCAGCGTTTCCACCGCGCCCCGGTCAAGGATGTCCAGATCATAAACGTCAAAGCCATCCCCCGGAATGGTTTCCTGCGGCATCTTGGTCACCGCCACCGCATACCCGTCCGCATTCTGAAGCTGACGAATCAGATAGCCGCCGACAAAGCCCGCGGCCCCGATAATCAACGCTTTCTTCATATCCGTCCCCTGTCAAAGCAAGGCATGCCGGAGATGAAATCTCTGATTTTCTCCGGCAGTCCTGTTCTTTATTCGTTTCATCTTTACCTGTTTTCTTTCGCTGTAAGCTCCATATCGTGCCTGACCATGCGCTCAACCAGATCTGAGAACGAAATTTCCCGTGTCCAGCCAAGCTTTTTCTCCGCTTTCTCCGGATTTCCGAGGAGCACATCCACCTCCGCCGGCCGGAAGAAATTCCTGTTCACTCTGACAATCGTCTTCCCGGTCGCGGCGTCTTTTCCGATCTCATCCACACCGCTGCCGGACCATTCCACCTCAATGCCGGCATGCCGGAACGCCGTCTCCACAAATTCGCGCACTGTCCGCGTCTCATTTGTCGCGATCACGTAATCGTCCGGCTCGTCCTGCTGCAGCATCAGCCACATCGCGCGCACATAATCTTTGGAATGTCCCCAGTCGCGTCTGGAATCCAGATTCCCCAGCTCCACGCACTCCTGCAGTCCATAGCGGATGTGCGCTACCGCATCGGTAATTTTCCGGGTGACAAACTCTTTCCCGCGCCGCTCGCTCTCATGGTTGAACAAAATACCGCTGCACGCGAACATGCCGTAGCTTTCCCGGTAGTTTTTGGTAATCCAGTGGCCGTACAGCTTCGCCACCCCGTAAGGGCTCCGCGGGTAAAACGGTGTGGTTTCTTTCTGCGGCATTTCCTGCACCAAGCCGAACATTTCCGACGTCGACGCCTGATAGAAATGGGCTTCCGGCTTTACCGTGCGAATCGCTTCCAGCATATTCGTAACGCCGAGCGCGTCAATCTCCGCCGTCGCCAGCGGCTGCTCCCAGCTCGTCGCCACAAAGGACTGCGCCGCCAGATTGTAAACCTCGTCCGCCTGCGAAATCCGCATCGCCGCAATCAGAGAGACGATATCCGTCATATCTGCATAAATAAAATGAATTTTATCCTTAATATGCTCCACATTCCCGTAATCGACCACGCTCTTGCGGCGCATGATGCCATATACTTCATAGCCCTTTTCCAGCAAAAGCTCCGCCAGATAAGAACCGTCCTGCCCGGTAATTCCGGTAATCAGTGCTTTTTTCATCCTGTTCCCCTTTCGTATCGTTCCAGATGAACATCAGTATAACATCTTTCCACGAGGCAGGCAACTTGTTTTTCCGCACAGTTCCCCGCCGCAAAGCCGTCACAGCCCTGCGTACGCCAGCACCGCTTTCCGCAGCGCTTCCAGTTTTTCTGAAGAATCCGAAAGGCTCTTTCCCTTTACTCCCATGTAAAACTTAATCTTCGGCTCCGTGCCGGAGGGCCTTGCGCAGCACCAGGACTGATTCTCCAGCCGGAAATACAGGACGTTGGATTTCGGCAGCCCTGTCCCGCTTTCCTCGCTGGTAAGCATATTTTTGCTGATGTTTCGCTCGTAATCCCGAAACTCCAGCACGTGCAGCCCGGCAAACTCTTCCGCCGGATGCTTCCGCATCTGTTCCATCAGCTGCTGAATCTTCTGTCCCCCCTCCAGGCCTTTTAAGGTGACCGTCTCCAGGCCCTCGCGGAAATATCCAAACTCCTCATACAGTTCCGTCATCCGGTCCCAGAGCGTCTTTCCCTGCTTTTTGTAATATGCAGCCGCTTCGCATAAAACCATCACCGCGCTGACCGCATCCTTGTCCCTCGCATACGTCCCGGGCAGACACCCGTAACTCTCTTCCATTCCGAACAGATACCGATACGTATGCTGCTGCTCGAAAAATTTTATCTGTTCCCCGATGTATTTGAATCCCGTGAGCACCTCAATCAGCTTTACCTGATATTTTTCCGTAAGCGGGTTCAGCATATCCGTAGTCACAATCGTTTTCACCAGCGCGCCGTTTTCCGGCAAAGTACCGGTTTCTTTTCTGCATTCCAGAATGTACTGCGCAAGGATCATCCCGGACATATTTCCTGTGAACGGCATGTAGTTCCCGCTCTTTGTGTCCTTCGCATACACCCCCAGACGGTCTGCATCCGGATCCGTAGCCAGCACAATATCCGCGTCCACCGATTCCGCCAGCCGCAAAGCCAGCGTAAACGCCCGCGGATCCTCCGGATTCGGGTAGGAAACCGTCGGGAAATCGCCGTCCGGCTGTTCCTGTTCCGGCACCACATAAACATTCTGAAATCCCAGTTCCCGCAAAACGCGGCGGACCGGGAGATTGCCGGTGCCGTGCAGCGGCGTGTAGACAATTTTGATGTCCTTCGCCATCTCACGGATCACTTTCGGATGAATAGTCAGCTTTTTCAGCTCCTCCATATACCGGTCGTCGAGCGCAGAACCGATCACCTGATACAGACCGGCTGCCTCCGCATCCGCTTTCGGCATGGTCTTTACCATCGCATAATCCGTGACTTTATTCACTTCCGCGATGATCTCTTTGTCCTTCGGCCAGGTAATCTGCGCCCCGTCTTCCCAGTACACCTTATACCCATTGTATTCCGGCGGATTGTGGCTGGCCGTAATCACAATTCCGGCGATACAGCCGAGTTCGCGCACCGCGAAGGACAGCATCGGCGTCGGCCGCAGCGATGCAAAAATATACGCTTTGATTCCATTGGCCGCCAGGCAGAGCGCCGCTTCCTCCGCGAACTCCGGGGACATCCTGCGGGAATCAAAGGCAATTGCCACGCCTTTTTCTTGCCCGCCCTCAGAAATAATATAATTGGCAAGTCCCTGCGTGGCTTTTCGCACCGTGTACAGATTCATGCGGTTCGTCCCGGCTCCGATCACGCCGCGCAGGCCGCCTGTGCCGAACGAAAGGTCCCGGTAAAAACGGTCTTCGATTTCTTTCTCGTCACCCGAGAGCCGGCGCAATTCCGCCTTTGTGTTTTCATCAAAATAGGGGGCCGTGCACCAGAAATTGTATTGTTCTTTGTAATTCATTCTGATCTCCTCATTCTTCTGAAAATTTCACTACTACTACATTTTTTACCACCTGTATGGAACCGTCTGCCGGGTACTCCGGCATTTGTTTTACTGCATCCAGTTCCAGCAGTTTCGCAGTATTTTTAAACGTTCTGGGTGAAAAGCCCAAATATTTTCTCAAAAACGCCTGCCAGCTGTAATTACCAATGATCTCCCGGCTGCCCTCTGCCAGCGTAACATCATCAAACATTTTCACATTGGCATCATATAACGTTCTGTCCTGAATTGTCCCGATATATGCAACTTTCAGATCGTCCCGATACCCCTGCACACTTTTGATTCTGGTCACAAGCGTCGTATAATAGGATTCCGCCTGATTGTAAGTCATCTGCATTGCCAGATAAACCGTATTGGCATATCTTGAAAAATACAAAGCGGAAAGCCCTACGCAAAAAATCACCCACCAGCTGGACACTTTATGCACTCCTTCCTTTCTCCACATTTGCGTGCCGCTCAGTCCGCCCCAAAGGATCAGCGGCAGTATCCAGACAAGCATCAGGGAATAGAACATCAATGCATAAATATACGGCGACCGCGGGCAAAGAATATAAATTCCATTCACAGCCGCCGGGAATAAAAAAGCAAGAATGCAAAACAAAATCTTTTTGCATATCCCATGTTTTCCCGAAAGCCAGAGCATCCCCATGGCAAAGTCAGCCAGAATCGTGCCAATCAGCAGCAGACGCACAAAAAATGTATTGGTAATTCCAAGATAATCTTCCCATAACATATTCAGGAAAGTGCGGTATGTTGTTTTAACTCCCAGCAGTATGTCTGGCAAACGGATTACGCCCATCTGGTCAATGGACTGATAATCCGTCAGTTCAGTCTGAGTCAGCATAAGAAATACTTTATTTATAATGAGATATAATACAAGCCCCGCTGCCAGGGCAAGCAGGAATTTCATCCCTGCTGCAAACAATTCTCTCGCCGTCACGCGCTCATCCATACACCGTGCAATCAGATACAATAAAAGAACACCGGACACCAGCATGAAAAAAGACTGATAGATTCCTGTAACACAGGCAATTCCCAATATTCCTCCCCAGAAACCATACCAGCCGCGGACAATCGCCCTGCAGGAACAAAGTGCCAGCAATATGGCCACTCCATAAAACCATGCCGTGAACATAAAGTTCATCATACATGTCACCGTCGGAAAAGTAACCATAATTCCACTGACCAGTATACAGCCCCAGGTACTTCTGATTTCAAAAATACTGTTAAAAACGCAGGCTGCTGCCGTAATCAAAAGAATCGTCAGTAATCCATTAAACCAGGGCAGGCTGTAATTACCCAGCATATTCTTTACTGCATCCCCCATCAGCGCCAGAAACCATCGGCCTGACGGATAACCGGTTCCATAGCCTCTCATAGATGTAATATCATCATGATTGGGCAGTTTATTTGCCATCATATACATATGAGCCAATGCACCCCAAAGCATGGAAGACACAAGCGTTGCCCTGTGCCGGTACAGCTGCTGTTTTGCAGAATCCCAAAACTGCTCTGGCGTCATGATATGCATTTCCAACACCTTTAATCTCAACATTTTCAGAAATTATCCTACTATTTTACTCAAAATCGTCAAAAAATCTCTACCCACTTTCTCACCGGCAAAATCTTTTAACCGTAGTTTTTCATTATAAATCATTTTCGTCCGTATGTCTTCGTCCGATACAACTTTGTGAATAACTTCCGCCACTATTTTCGGATCTTTCTCTGCAAGTAAAAGCCCGCTGCCTCCTAATGTCTCTCCAACGGCAGAACTGTCATATGCTATAATCGGAACTCCAAAATACATGGCCTCTACCAGTGGGACACAAAATCCCTCATGTTCACTCAGACATAAAAATACATCCGCAATCCGATAGTAGGCCAGCATTTCATTGAAACTGACATGGCCTGTGAAATAGACATCCCACAATCCAAGACATTGAACATAATCTTTAAGTTTTCGGCCATATATATCCCACTCTCCATAATCGCCGACTAAAAATAAACGAGATTTTAAATTGATATAATTCTTATAATAGTAGAACGCAAGAATAATATCCTCCTGCTTTTTATTCGGCGCAATCCTTCCCGTAAAAAGAATGTTCGTATAGCCATCTGAATCATATCTTTTTAATATAGATTCATTAGGCTCCGCACTATAATCTTCAAACGCAATCAAAACAGGCAGTACCTCTATCGGACAGTTAAATCCAAGCTTCCGCAGATCATTTTTATTATACTCGGAATCAGCCAGACAAAAATCTGTAATATCGGCCAGCCTTTTCGCATTTTCAATGGCAGAAGCACAGGCATGTTCCATATGCTGGTCATACGTTTTCCAAAAATGCGATGGTGTAACATTATGATAAATAGCAACGATTTTTGCTTTAAATTCTTTCACCTTTTCAATCAATGAAGTACCAATCGAAAAGTGAAATAAAATTATATCTTCACTGCAGTCAACATATTCATCAATGTGTTTGACCAGTCCTTGCGGCAGACGTGGATCCATGCTTATACTCTCTACGTAAATATCGGTAGAATAGCCATTTTTTACCAATATAGAATTTAATGCCAATATATCATTCCCGATCGCATTTCCATAAGATACGACCGGAGTCATCTGCACTACCTGCATACTTTCCTCCAATTTTTTATTTTCATGTATGCTCTATTTATCTTCCGCAATTTGCTGCTCTAACTTCGCAATCCTTGTTCTCAGGGAAACTGTTTCCGCTTTCATGTCCTCCAGCATTCTTTCATAACGCTGAAACCTTTCCTCATTCCTTTTCTCATCCATACCCATCTCGCTTTTTTCATTCAATCTAAGTTTTCCTATGTCAATGATAAATTTCTTCATACAATTTAGGCTATTGGCAACTGCAACATTAAATGAATTTTGCTGCTGAATCAACGGCAGCCCCAAAAAAGACATCATCTTCCGTACAGTTTTTTTAATCACTATCCCAGGATTATTTCCTTCAAACGGAGTATAATATGAAACTGCGTGACATGCATTTACCTGTTCCAGCCATTCAGCAAAATTGCTCCGATCAAAATACTCTTCTGTATTTAAGCTTGAAAAAGACAGCACTTTATCTGGATACCCACGTTTTAAAGCGGACTCTTTCGCTTCTGTCATTATCCTATCTATATCTACTCTTTTCATTTCCATTCCCGTTTTTCCTTATCCAATCTATACTGTATAAATTTGCGAAGCCTATTATACGTTATCATCACCGCAGCGCCTATGTCAACCCTAACCAGAATAAACGGGAAAAGTTTTGCATTACTTCCTGTTGAGGATCTATTCCGGTTGCTGTGCAAATATCATAATACTCTAATCATCACATAACAATCTAAATAAATAAGTTGAAAATATCTGAACTTCCTGCTTTTTTCTCACTCAAATAAGAACGCTATACTAGTTAAAGTACGCCATTCTTACGTTTTCATCGATATCAAATTCCTCCAAGTCCTTGATTTTGCCCGCTTTTCTTATGGTTCGTCATCAACTTTTTGCGAAGAGACAGAATAACGGCCCTAACTTTCTCTTTTTGACTATGTGAATTGTAATGAGAGAACCCTCCAGTTTCTAATACTCAAGCTCGTTCTCTCCAAAATCAGCCAAACCAATTTGATATTTTCTATATACACCACTCATATCACACACTAGATCTTCAGCAATATGGGCCACCTGTTCTGAAGAAATTGGAAGTGCCAAATTTATCTTTTCCAAAAACTGTAACCCATAATAAAATGGTATAAAAGGTAAATGAATGATATGTGTTGTCTTACCAATCATTCCTGCCAGTTTCCACACAATCTCATCATACTCCATCGGCTCTTTTCCTCCAAACTCAACCACTTCTTCAGTCTGTCTGTCTAACATATATTTTACTGTTAACTTCGCCAGATCTTTCACATAAATCGGCTGTTCCAGGGCGTGTCCACTGCCAAACACAGGAACTGCTGGAAGTATTCGGATATAACTCAACAATGAAGTCAGACCATTCTTGCCTGCCCCATAAACTAAAGTCGGCCGGATGATCTTTGTTCTCAGTCCACTTTCTCTGACCAGTCGTTCACATACACGCTTACTTTCTGCATATGCTCCTCGATGCTTCAGGCGGACATTAATACTGCTAAAAAATATAAACTCCCTGCATTTCATTTTTCGGCAAAACTCAATCGCGTTTTTGGTCCATTGAACATTTTTATTATATATAGATTTAGGCCGATTCCCTCTCTCCATTAATGCCGCACAATGAATGACTTTTGTAATTTTTACTCTGCTCGGAAAATCCGGAAAGCAATCCATATCCCCTTGTATCCAATGAAGTTTTGAATCCATAAAGGGAATATCAGAACGATATAAACACCATATTCCCTCAATCTCTTCGTTTCTAATCATTTCCTGAAGGAGTTCTCTGCCAACAAACCCTGTGCCTCCTGTAATAAAGACTGTCTCCAAACCGCATTACCCCTTTACCTATACTTTCCTCATGAAAGTTCAAATACCTTTAAAAAAAATTCCCATACCGTCTCATCTGCCGCAGTAACTCTGGCATATGCCGGAGTATAAGCCATTTTTTTCTGACAAGGAAGCCAATCTCTCTGGCATCATTATAAAAACATGGTGTAGCAGTATTACAAAAATCAAGGCAACTCTTGCACTGTTTTTTTAATTTTGCAAAGTTTTTTAAAGCTATTTCTATATCAGGGAATTCAATGCACGGTGCTATTTTCCCATTTTCTTTCATCAAAAAAGAATACTTCAGCGCATCGCACTCCGGCATTGGATTCCCTTTCATATAACTGATATGTTCCTGATAAATCAGATATGCCAGAAAGTTCTCTTTTCTGGCACGTTTCGCAATATAATCAAATATCCCTAATACATCCTTATAGTCATAAACAAGGCGCTCATCTTCTTTTCCAGCAGTTCCATTTACATGAATATACGGACGAATCGCATACATAAAGCCATTTTCATATGCAAATTTTCGGAGATTCTTCACATCCTCCAGCGTCGTCATCTTCGTGACTGTTGTGGTGATCGACCAGTTTCCTTTGTGTTGCCCTTTTAGATAAGCGACAGACTGAATATTGCTTATTACTTTATCCAGCGTATCTCTGCCTCTTAATAAAGCATATTTTTCTTGCTTTAAAGAATCTACACTAATCGCAAGATTACATTCCCGCTCTGCAAATTTCTCTGCTAATTGCGGAGTAAGAAGAATACCATTACTAATAATTGTAGGACGAATCCCATTTGCCAGAAACACATCAACGATCTCCAGAATATCTTTCCGGATCAATGGTTCTCCTCCCTGCAAAAAAACATATCCCACTCCAAACTTATGAAGATTACGTGCTTGTGTACGTATCTCTTCCAGAGTCATATCGGACGAACGTTCTTTCCATATATTACACATCGGGCAACGCTGATTGCAAAGCTTCGTTACATCAAAGATCGCAAGGATTGGTCGTTTCCTCAGGACATTCGCAGCCACATGAAATTTTTGTAAAAACAGATTCTTATTCACGGATTTAATCCCCCCACTTCAGATATAGCGCTATCGTAACTGCTCCCATATAGAACAGGATCAAGCATAGCAACCATTTGTCTTTAAAAATAACACTGACCGGATCCCCTTCGTTCATAACAGAAAGGTCAAGGTTATATCGAAGGCATACAAAAGAAACCACTGGTACAGTCCATGTCAAATCTACACCCATGCTGGCTGCAACAGTTTCACTGGAAACACAGGCAAGGGAATAAAAAACAAGGCACAATGCCATAAACACCTGCATGTTCTTATCGAGGAAAGAGACAGTATAAAATTCAAGCACTTTCCTCCCAGCAGTGCCATGATGTTTCAATTCATTGCGCCGTTTCCCCATGGAAAGATACAAAGAACCTGAAAACACTGTTAGAACAATCCAATTGGAAACCCCACTTCCCAATACTTCCGCGCCAAAGAAAACTCTAAGCATAAAACCTGCTGCCAGAATAAAAATATCAACTAATGCTACCTGCTTCAATCCCATGCTATAAACTAGGTTGAGAACAATGTAAATCAGTTCATAAAAGATAGCGTTTTTCGGCGTATGCTCCGCTAGCAAAAGCATTATTCCAAAAGCCATGAGGCAAAGCGAAAGAAAAAGCCCTTGTGGGGGACTGATCTCACCAGAAGCAATCGGGCGAATCCGTTTTTCCGGATTTTTACGGTCATACTCAAGATCCATCAAGTCATTGATAATATACACGCCAGATGATACTAATGAAAAACTGATAAAAGCAAGTGAGATATGAATAATATCTTCCCGGGTGAAAAGTCCGCCAAATACAAAGGGAATAAAAATTAGAACATTTTTGATCCAATTCGTAACCCGCATCGCTTTAACCAAAACCATTGTGTTCTTCCTTCCGATAATAATAAAAAATGGCTAGTACTCGTTTGGATAAACCAGCCAGTCTTCTGTATCAAACAATTTTGAAACCAACCGAAATATATCCACAATAAAGCGACCTCTGTCTGTTATGACGTAACCGTCAGTTTTTTCAGAAACGGTTATAATATTTCCAGACACCTCTTGTTCGTAAAAACGTTTTTCAAGTGCCCCAAATTCCTGTATATATTTATTGTAAAAAACATCTTCAAGTTCTCCCACAGTTATTTCTTCCGAATTTTCATCCATATAACTCAGCATGAAAATAGAAATGGAACGCTCTGCAGTCGTTGGTATTAGGACAAACCACGCAAGGGTAATGCATGAAAAAAAGCTCAGCATCATAACAGAATCTTTTACTGTCAGATGTAAGCTCCGAAATATCTGTCCTGCGAACCGCATCAAAGCAAATGCCACCAACGAACAGATTACTAGAAAAACACATCCACGGTAAAAGAAGACATCGAGTATATGAAAAAATTGAATATGAAACATTAATATAAATAATAAAGTACTCATCAAAAAAATAACAATATATACCAACAAAATTTGAAAGATTCTCTTCCATTTTGATCCAGTTTCTTGTCCATGCTTTCCATTAAGCGGTGTGGCTTTCATATCGTCATACTACTCCTTTAGTACTTTGTAAATGTATACCTGGTATGTTCCAACATAGCCATTTCCTGTCAAAAGTTCAACTGCACAGTTCTGTTTTCTAAGTTGAAACAGCATCTCATTGGAAGGTTCCCCGGATAAAAACAGCCAGTTACTCTTATCAAAACTAAGTTTAGGGATTTCTGTCCCACTAAGCATTTCTATTTCTGTATCTGGATAATACACCTCTCCAACTGTCCAGCAATAATGGTTAGAAGCTGTTTCATATATATGGTCAAGATGCGAGATATCTGTAATGATCCGATCATCCGCGCCTATTTCTCTCGTGATTTTCAATGTCTGATTCAATGCTTTTTCAATTTTTACTTCCTCTTTTACCGTATTCACATATGATGGAAAACAGGAAATGATAACTGCACAGGAAAACAATATTGGGAATATCTTCCTCCCAGGCAATTTTGACAGGCAAATCCCGAAAATTAGCCATACAATGATAAAAGACGGATAAAGGTATCTTAACCATATAATCGGATAAATCAGAAAAGATATCAGTTTAGACAATATGATCGTCCCAAGAACCGCACATACACCGCTGATCAACCACATGTGTTCATATGTAATCTGCCACTTTTTAACAGGAAAGGAAATAATTATAGACTTTTTTTCTCCATCCATATCCAAAATTTGAACTACGCCATTCTCATATAAGATTACAAGGAAAAATACTAAAAAAAATACTACCAAAAAGGGGACTGAATAGGGCGACTTGAATATAAACTTAAACAATCCTGCCAACTAACTTCACTTAATTCGTAATTATGCATTACTTCTCCTTGAATTTGATAACAGTACAAAAGCCACGGGGAAACCCCGGTAAGCACCCCGCAACCAGACAAAATTAATTTCCATATTTCTTTTACCCGATTCATAATTAAGAAAATAAGCAAAAACACATAAATGATCCCTATGGAAGCAAGCGCAAAATAATGACTGTAAACTGCCCCAAGTGAAAAAAAGCACATATATATATAATACTTCACTCTGCCATTCTTGAAAGTCTGATAACTTATTAAAAACAGCAGTAGCAAAAATAATTGACACCATGAATAAGCTCTAACTTCAAGATTGTATGTAACAGCAGTTTCCAAAAATGTTGACAAAGTAATCAACACAATTGCAGTACCTTTCCCAAACCAGCGAAATACAATAGTTACTGCTACCGTTAAAATTATCAGATATGGTATTACGGAGATAAAATGATATAAAAATCCGAAAGGGGTAATAAGTTTACAAACTCCCCAAAGTAACACATAGTGAAACGGTGCATGCCCCATTTTTGCAACATACTGGAGCATCTCATCCCATGTCATATAAATTACATTAATAGCCAGCCCTTCATCGCACCAAAAACTGTTATTAAATATCCGTATAAAATGAAGCAGTGCTGCTATAGCAGCATATAAAATGACCAAAAATGTCTGCATTTGGGGGTGAACTAGTGGGGAACAGAACCCTATTTTTAAAGTTAATGTGAATCTTTCTCTTATATGCTTCTCTACCAATGGCCCTACAATAGCTAATATTATTGATAATAAAAGATATTTAATTGCAAAAATACTTGATTGATCTAATTTGTAATATATCTCTGTTATATTGCCTCGAAAAATCGCTAAAAACAAAAATAAAAATAAATTTAATTCCATACAGCATTTTGCATATTCGCCAATATAGTATATAATTCTTTTGGACCCACTGACTAAAGGCCTCATCAAAATACAATCTCTAATATAGCACATCAATACTGCCGGAAAAAACATACAAATAATAGCCATTGTAATTACCTCAAACTATCATTTTTTTTCGAATCGTGCCTGTTTGTTCTTCCTGAAAATATCCCTTTTCAACATCGCATATAATGAATGAGCTGGAAAATAAAATTTCTAAAATATATATGCTTCATCCTCTAAAGCTCAAATCACAGAATTACATTCGCGCACAAAGTTTACTATCTCTGAAATGAAATTGCATGAAACAAATCATGTATACAACATTCTCCAAACTCTTCAGATTCATCAATCTCACAACACACTTGACTCACTAGACTCTTAAATTTCCATTTTAAATTGGGCTAAAACTACCAGATATTACAGCACGGTCTGTTCGGCTATTTCCTCAATCTTAGCTTCTAGTGATAGTAGGCACTCAATTGTACCAAACTGCTAACACAGCAGCTTGGTACAATTTAATCAATACAGGCATAGCACGGCCTCAAAGCCAAATGCCGGTGAATACTGAATCCATTTTTGTTTACTCCATCTATATCGTGATATTTACCCACATAGATCCTATCTCCATTATGATCCGTATCACTGCACCAGACAAAATCGTGATACCAGAGCCTAATCCCAAGGGCCAGCCACGCCGTAAAAAATGCATACGTACAAGAAACAGCCGACGGGAACAAATACTTTCGCATTAGTTCCTGCGGCTGTACAGCTCTACTTTCTTCATATACATTTTTTCTAATCAAATACCACTCATCACTCATAGAAATGTCAACAAAGTTTTCTTTGTCATACCAATCCTGATTGTAAAAACATGGCTCCGATACCTCCGGATTTTTGCCAAATAAATTTCGTAAATTACGAATAGTAACAGGATCCCCGTTAAAAAAATTGCTGACCCCTAAAATAAGGATATAATTATCCTTCTTCTGTTCAAGAACCCCCTCTGAAAAAAATATATCAGGAATGTTTTTATCAAACGCAAACCTCATAGATTTAATACTCTTTAATTCATCAATCCCTATAAAATTACTGCCCATAATTGATTTCGCCAATTTATAATCTGTGATATCAGCCATTTAACAATGCTTCCTTCCATTTTTGATATTCAATCGCTTCCTGGGTGTTTGCAAGATGTCCTTTGGCAGAATATTCCTCAATACGGTCAAATTCATCTGAAAGGCGCTCAAATCTCGTTCCCCATCCGCTATCTATAAACCAGCTTAAATTTCGGACTGGGACATTATAGAGAATAAGTTTGCTTCCTGTATCGAGGATCTCACGAAGAAATGTTAAATATGCTCTATACTGGTGCTCTTGAGAGGCTATCAGGGCAAGCTTTTTCCATCCATTTTCTTCCGCCATCTTTATAACCTCTATTGCCTGCTGGCGTGTATGAAGGGATTTATCCTCATGAATTAAATCAGACTCTGGCACGCCAGCATCAATTATGAAAGATTTCACCTCTGCATAGGGGTAGCTGCCATAATTTCTGTCCACGGCATTGCCGCTAAAAACTATTTTCGTTACAAGCCCTTTTTTATACAAATCGACAGCTTTAGGAAACCGAAAAAAACCATCTCCTTCCAACAGTATCGCGGCATCTGATTTCGTAAAGCAATCATTGTCCACAATGGCCATTACTTTTTCTCTGTCAGTTATCATTTTTTATCACAAATCCTCCCAAAAGATAGGATCCCTCGCCGGAATATCTTTATTTACTGCTTTTCCAATAATTGTATTTTTAAACTTAGGCGGAATTCCCAATGCCGGCCGTAAAACATCAAGGTCTTCTGCTGTAATAATCTGCCCTTTTTTCAAATCATGTTTCGCGTAAAGACACCGGCGTTGTACAAATACAGTTTCTCCTTCTTCTGAAACGACTTCTTTACAAGTACTTCCCATTGCACGCTCGACCTCACGGATCGAGTCAACCATAAACTTAAACTCTTCCGGTTCCATAGAATGCGGATGATCAGGACCCTTGTCTTTCTTATTCAAAGTAAAATGCTTTTCTATGACACGACCACCAAGAACCACAGAAGCCAATGCAACGACATGGCCCGGAGAATGGTCCGAATACCCAGTAAGGCAGTCAAATGCATTTTGATAAGTTTTCAGGACATTTACATTTGCATTCTCAATTTGAGAAGGATAATTTGTGATACATTGCATTAAGACTAAGTCTCTATTCCCAGTTTTTTCAATAGTACGCACAGCTTCATCAATCTCAGACATTGTCGCGTCCCCTGTTGCAAGCATAACTGGCAGGCCTTTGCGAGCAGTATAATCCAGCATCTCCAACCAGGTAATTTCACCTGAGCCTATCTTGATAAACGGCAATTTCATATCAGCGCAAAGGTCAATTGCTTCCTTGAAATAAGGAGATGTCGAGAAATCAATGCCTACTTTCTTACAATAATCAGCAATTTCCCGATGCCAGGCTATCGGAAATTCAACATCTTTAAATACCTCTGATACGGTTCTGCCCCAAGATCCATGTACCCCATGAAGAGTCATTTTAGAGAAACCGCCTTCAGAAACTATTGTCTCAGCTGTAAAGGTCTGAAATTTTGCACAATCTGCCCCAGCTTCTTTTGCTGCATCGATCAAACGCTTCGCCTTGTCCATACTGCCATCAAAATTACCTCCAATTTCTGCAATAAAATAAGTCGGATAATTAGGCCCAATCATCCGACCTCCTATTTTGATGTCCTTATTAAATTTCAGCATAGTCATATCTCCTTTATTACACAATTTTATCTTCTCTGAGGGACTTTATCAGACCCTCGTTGCGAATATATTTCCGATTTAATTCCCGTATTTCCGGATGTGCTTGCAGAAACTGATATATTTCTTCCATAGAAAAATCAGTTCGCGGCGCGAAGTACCGATATACTGCCCGAATTACTTCCAAATCTTCCGGTTCGTCCAGCGTCCATCTTTCATCCTTTAAATTTCCCAATTTGCATTCATAATTTTGAAGTCTATAAAGTTCCGGATGGTTTTTTACATATAACGTCACATGCTCACGCTCTGAAGCCAAATGTGCATTTTCCCACATCTCCTTTAACACAGTAAACTTCACAATTTCCAAATCTTCTCCATCCGGGAAAGTCTCTGTATAAGAGCAAAGATCATCTGTCTCTTCTTCCAACTCTTCGATGGCTTCATCAAGCAGCCTCCAGTCAAACAATGGGCAATCTGACGTAAGTCTGACCACATATTCTGGTTTAATTAGTTTTGCCGCCTGATAATATCTGTCAAGCACATCCTCACTGCTTCCTACAAACACACGATAACCAAGGCCTGACACTAATTGCACAATTGGAACATCTTCTGGATTGATCGTTGTCGCAACCATGACTTCATTAATCTTCGTTGCTTTCGATACCCGGTCCAGCATCTGTTCAAGAGCGGTTTTCCCTTCCACGTCTTTCAAAACTTTTGCCGGGAAACGCGAAGACCCACATCGTGCCTGAATAATCACTAAAAATCTCATTATCATTCCCTCCCTTATCAGAATAGAGAAGCATTAAAAAACTGCACCGTTTTATGGAGAATTTCAGCTTGCTTTTCAGCCGCTTCCCGATCCCAATAGTTTGTTTTAAATTGAAACAGCCTGGGTTGGATTTTCTCTGCAACAGGACAAATACCTCGCTCATATCTGTAATCCCCATACCGGGCGATGATCTTTTCCCTCCCCATAAAATTCTGAGTACGGTACATGGGCTCAAGATAGCCGAGCATCCATGCACCGTAAATACCGTCGCCCCCAAACTCCTTAAATTTATTGCGAAAATCCTGCCAGGTGATCTTATCTGTATCCAGTCTCACCACCATTGTCCAATAAGAATTTTCATAGTTGGCCGGTGTCATTTGTGGCGTCAGCCACTTACATTCTTCAGCGGCTTCTTTCAGCACTTTTGCCGCATATTTTCTAGCCTCAACCAGTTCATCCAACCTTTGCAGCTGTGCCAAAGCAACGGCCCCGCAAAGATCAGACGGCCTGTAATTCCAGCCCAGCATCACATGGCGTTCATAATCAGGGTTTTGAATGTCATCCTTACTGATTCGTCCCTTTTCAAGGCCTATGCTTCCATACCCCAGACCAGAAAACCGCCGAAGTTTTATTGCAAGGTCCGCATCATTTGTCGTTACCATTCCGCCTTCCCCTGAAGTCATATGTTTGCCCGCCTGAAAACTGAAAGAAGACATATGTGCTGTTGAGCCAACAATTCTTCCTTTGTAATATCCAAGAAAGCATTGCGCATCATCTTCAATTACCGTAATATCGTGATTGCCTGCAATTTCCATAATTGCGTCAATATCTGAGGATAATCCATAAAGTGATACCGGAATGATCGCTTTTGTCCTAGAAGTGATTTTTCGTTTAATATCCTCTACAGAAATTGTCCACGTATTTGGATCTATATCCGCAAATACCGGAATAGCATTTGCAAATAATACACTCATATTTGTACTGCTCATTGTAAGCGCCGGTACAATTACTTCATCACCCTCCCCTATCCCGGCTGCTTCAAGAGCTGCATGCAGGGTAACGGTTCCATTTACCATAGCGATTGCATAATTAACGTTAAACTTTTCTGCAAACTCTTTCTCCAGACGCGTTACAAAACTATAATTCTTCGCGCTGGCAAAACCATTAGCCAGTACCTCATTCACATATTTTCTCTCCAGTTCGCCAATCCGATCCATTGTATACTCCTTTCAGTATCGGAGGTATCCCTGCATCGGATCGTCTCAGGTCAAATTAGTTCAGCCTTTGAAAACCTGTCTGGCAGACCGGACCCGCTAAATAGTCTCTGACCTTTTTTCCATTTGCCCTAATTAATTGCAGTTTCGAAAACACTTCTTCTAATGTATTTATATAAGCATCAATAATATCTTCTGAATGGGCAAAAGAAGAATAAAACGCATTCGAGGCAAGATACCCTCTTTTTAGCATTTCCTGTGTAATAAACGTCTTATATGCCAGAAACTCATCAACCTTGAAAGAAAAATGGGCCAGAGGATCTATACCACCAATTTCGATCGGAAATCCATACTTGTCCGCAAGTCTTTGCCATCCAGATTTCACTTGCTGACCATACGCAATCTGTTTCTCCCAAACCCGGCGTTTCTGGTATTCTTCTATGTTTTTCAAAGCTGCTGCAAATCCAATACGCTCTGTATAGAATGTACTGCTGATAAAAGTATCCTGTGCTGCAGCCATAACATCATTTTTACCAACAATAGCAGATAAAGGATATCCATTTGTCAGTCCTTTAGCAAACACTGCTATATCAGGCAATACCCCCCCCCATATTAGGAGCCAGATGGCTTCCACCTGTGCAAAGTCTAAATCCAGCCGTAATTTCATCAAAAATTAACACGATATTTAATTTCTCCGTAATTTTTCTTATTTTTTCCAGAAAACCATTCTCCGGATAGTCGTTTCTAACTGGTTCCATAACTACAGCCGCAATATCATCATGGTTCTTCTCAACGAGTTCCTTAAATTCCTCAATAGCATTATAATGGAAGGGTAAATTTGTTCCAGCTAAGCCTTTTGGCACACCAAGGGGTTCTAACCCAGACAAATGCTGATCAGCAAGTGCATCTCCCTCTGAAAGATTGGCAGAAAGGTACCAGTCATGCCATCCATGATAACCACAAAACAAAATCTTTTCCTTCTTCGTAAACGCTCTTGCAATTCTTACAGCAAGAGCCATACTCTCGCCACCTGCTTTCGCATAACGTACACCGCCAGCCCAGGGATGTATTTCAAGCAGTTTTTCTGTTAAATAAACTTCTTCTGGAGCATTCAACGTACACATTGAGCCGTTGGTAATGGCGGATTTAGCTGCCTCATCTACTGCATCATCAGCATATCCCAACACATTCGCTCCAATTCCCATGTAGCTGACATCAATATACTCTTTGCCGTCTAAATCCCAAACCCTACACCCCTTAGCTTTACTATAATAAGCTGGCCATTGCCCTGGAGCAAACATTTCCGGGCGCTTACTAAGAAGCTGCGTACCTCCTGGAATCATTGTTTTCGCTTTTTTGTAAAGCGTTTGTCCTGTACCCATGTTTATTTTCCTTTCGCTTATTAAGCTGATTTTACTGTAATCGTAATTAACGTTTATCCAAATCTGTTTTTAGCCGTTCTCGTAATTCCTCTACACTCAGCCAATCTGTATTGGATCCAGAGCTATATTCAAATTCTGGATCTACTAGTTTTCCTCCGGGAATAATATTATTTTCCCCCCCACCAATTATAATGCGGATACACAATATAATGCTTTTTATACTCGTATGCATGAAGCGCATCTTCTCTCGTTATCATAATTTCATGCAGTTTCTCTCCTTCCCGTATTCCGACTTCACGAGTCGAACATCCCGGAAGCATTGCCTGCGCTAAGTCAATAATTTTAAATGATGGTATTTTGGAAATAAATGTTTCGCCTCCATGTGCTTCTTCTAAAGCCTTAATTACTAATTCAACCCCCTGCTCCAAGCTAATCCAAAATCTCGTCATTCGATAATCAGTAATGGGCAATTCTTTTCCTCCATTGTCAATAATATTCTGAAAAAATGGAATAACAGAACCTCTGCTGCCCGCCACATTTCCATAGCGAACAACAGCAAATCTAGTCCCACCCGCGCCTGAATAAGAATTTGCTGCGCAAAACAGTTTGTCTGATACCAATTTAGTCCCACCATATAAATTAATAGGATTCACTGCTTTATCTGTAGATAAAGCTATTACCTTTTTTACTCCGGCCTCAAGTGAAGCATTTATAACATTCATTGCACCATTGACATTAGTCTTGATCGCTTCGTTTGGATTGTATTCACAAGCAGGAACCTGCTTTAGTGCCGCAGCATGAATTACATAATCAACACCATTCATTGCCATTTTCAGACGTTGACCATCCCTAATGTCCCCAATAAAAAAACGAAGAATATCTTCGTTTTTCTTGTAAACATTATTCATAATAAACTGCTTGTATTCATCTCTGGAATAAATAATAATTTTTTGGGGACTATAATGCTTCAACACATAGTCCACAAAATGATGGCCAAACGACCCGGTGCCACCAGTTACAAGAATTGTTTTGTTATTAAGCATTTTTCATTCTCCTTATAAAATTTTATTTTGAGCGAAAATCCTTTGCACTTATTGAAGCATTCATCAGATTGTATTTGTTTGTGCTACATTTACTCAAATTCACTCAAAATATTATACAGTTGATCTTTTGATTTAATATATTTTGTACCCCAATACTTATTGCATACTTCCCGCTGCAATGGTGTTATCCCCTTTGTTAGCTCTGAAAATGCATTTCTTATTTCACATAGCTCATCTTCCAAAATATTACCATGTGTAATATTTTCCATATCCATACTTGTATATGCATTATAATTTATTCGTTGTTCATAAGTATAGTGTGGTTTATTAAGGTAAACACAATATCCAATATGCGTACCAATATCATTTGACATAGTATAATCAGACAAAAGAATATATGTCTTTAACCGCCTTAAAAACATTGGGTCACATCTATAACCATTACATACGACTTGGTAGCCTTGATCTAAATAATACCTATCCTTTCCTATGTTCACATCCTTGTAAAATAAACATACTATAACGTGCTTTATACCCAATTTTGCAACGACTCGTTGAATCTCTGTATTGAAAGAATTAAAATCAAACGCCATTTCCACCCTATCAATCGAATGTGTAGGAAACACCAATAGTGTGTTTCCATTTTTCTGCTTGACTCTTTTTATTTCATTTACACTAAGCATTGGCTCCGCATAATGAATATACGGACCTACTGCAACAATCGGAACCTTTGAAACACCACTTAAATGTTCAAGTCGTTTATCTCCAAAAGTAATTAATCCATTCATTCCACTTACAATTGCTTCGTCATAAAACACAGTATCACCAAAATAAATTCCGTGTTCTATGCATGCATTAATTTTCCCCTTATATCCAGCATATCGTTTGAAAATTGTTGAATGTCCATAGAAATCATTGCCATAATAGTATTCTCTGCAGTAAAAATTCTGTTTTCCGCTGATGATAAGTCTGTAGTTAAACAATTCGCTATCGTATTTTTTTTTACAATCCAAAATGCTTCGACTATTGTGATAAATTACAGATATTTTTTTTTTCATCTTTGGATTCTTAATCAACTTTCTTCGAGTACCATTTATTACATATCTAATAGTGCTATTAATAGTGTTAATAATTCTACTCATTTGCCTTTCCACCTTTTAATTCTAAATGGTTTTCTTTTTTATTAATTTCTACACCAAAAACTCTCGCAGGATTTAATCCTTTTATTTGCCACCGAAATACTTCCCACCCGGCAAAACCAAAAAAAATATTAGAAACAAAAACAGCCATCGCCTGTGTAACTACAGTTGAAATGGCAGCTCCAAACACTCCTATTTGTTTAATCAAAAAATAATTAAGAACAATATTAAATAAAACACTACTCATTTGAGCATACATTAAAAACTTTCCTTTACCGATCAATGTATAATGTCCAGCACGCAAACCACCATTATATGAAAAAAACATTCCTAACACATACACCTGATAGATAGGGAAAGCCTGTGCATATTCAGGTTTTAATGCTTTAAATGCAAATGGTAAAATGACAAAAGAAATCAAAACACCAATTATATATATCCAAGTAAATATTGAAGTAATCTGTATATATCTAATTTCATATTGCTTCCTGTCATTGAAGTATAATTCTATCATTTTAGGATAAACACTGTCTCTAATAGGCGCAATAGCTATATCTACTATATTAACGAGTTTAACAGCAATAGCGTAAATCCCAACTTCATTTTTTGAGAGCATACTTCCTACCATTACTGAGTCACAACGAGAATAAACAATTGCACAAGAAGCGGCAATAGCTAAAGGCAAACTTTCTTTAATTAATGCCTTAACAATATTCCAATTGAAATAAGTATTAAATATAAGGCCAAAATCAACTGTATACTGTACAAAAGTAATCACTAAACAAATAGCTGAGGAAAGCAAAGTAATAATTGCAATAATAAATAATTCCAATTTTAATGATATCGCTATCAATTGAAGTACTCCGCCAATCGTTAACGCAGCATTATTAGCAACAATAGTTTTGCGAGATTTCAATAGATATTCATACCTGTTTTGCATTCCAAAACGGAGATTAATTACAATAGCATTAAAAAGAAGAATTATAAAAATGATATTATATTCAGTAGTCTCAGAATTAAATATAATGTAAAAAAATCCCATTAAAAAAGCAATTAATGAAAAAAATGCTCTTGCCACTGTTGCACTCAGTACAATATCCTTTGGATTATACACACTATATTTTTTCTTAACTACTCGTCCATCAACAAAAGTAACCAATAATTCAAATATCGCCACAATACTCACTGCATATTGATATGTTCCATATTCTAATGATCCATAATAATTAGCAATACGAATAGTAATTATTAAATTTAAAATAATAACAAACACCTTGTCGAACAGCATCCATACAATATTTGAAAATATTTTTTTTATGTTACTCCTATCATGCCCCACCATGCGCATTTCTCCTACTATCCTTTGTAGCTGAACATCAAAATATCTTTGTTGCCTCTTCTTTGCATCGGATCTGAATCTGCGTTTCTGGTATTAATCATTTCTGTAAAAATGCTATAACAGCAATTACTCCCCCCGATTTGTTAATTTCGAATACACCCTTTAACCGGATCGCAGACCTGCTTCAGCACGGCCTGCTTCAGCCCAGTTACATCCCTGACAAAGACCAGAGGGAACTAAGAGAATTAGTCCGTTACCGCAAGAGCCTTGTGGGGGAACGTACCAGAGAACTGAACCGACTCCAAAAAATGTTGGAAGGGGCCAACATCAAGCTGTCCGGAACTGTATCCGACATCAATGGCAAAAGTGCCCGCAGTATCCTGGAATATCTCCTTACCGGAGAATCCATTGACGAGGCAAAATACGATGAGATGTATGAGCGGAAAATCATTGCCCATAACCTCAAAGCCACAAAGGAGCAGATCATGGATGACCTGAATGGCGTGATGTCCCCTCTCCAGCGCAGGATGATGAAAGAGCTTCTTGCCCACTTGGATGAACTGAATGCTCACATCAAAAACCTGGATGATGAGATCGACAACTTTATGAAACCGGAAGAAAAGCAGGCTTCGCAGGCCATCCAGGATGTGACCGGCATAGGGAACACCAGTGCCCAGGCCATCATCTCCGTCATTGGCACAGATATGGCCCGTTTTCCTACAGATAAGCACATATCATCCTGGGCTGGATTATGCCCTGGTGACAATGAAAGCGCCCGGAAAAGGAAGTCCGGTAAAACAAGAAAAGGGAACTCCCTCTTGCGGACGACACTGATCATCTGTGCACATGCAGCTGTAAAAAATAAGAAGTCCTACTTTCATGCGCAGTTTATGAGGATCAGCGCCCACCGTGGGGCAAAGCGTGCCTATGTGGCAGTAGCCCATTCCATGCTGATTGTGATATACCACATCCTAAAGGATGGAGTTGTTTTCAAGGATCTTGGAGCTGATTATTACAATCAGTTCAATAAGGAACGCAAAATCAATGCGTACCTTAAGAAGTTAAAAGCGCTTGGCTGGAAGGCTCCAGCAGTTGCCGCATAAGCCTGTCAGTTCAATTCAAAATCAACCTTTTTAAGTTTGATAGGGGCAGTCTGCGCTTTTCTGGCTACCCGGAAGGTTTTGTTTCATAGTAAAAAACCGTAAAAAAGCGCAGTTTTTCCCCACTATCTTATTTACATTTTTTTCAAATCTTTTATAATGATCCTAG
>CANRIG010000002.1 GCA_947630595.1 uncultured Lachnospiraceae bacterium
GTCAGCGTGTGTTCCTCGATGAAATTTTCGTCTGTATCCCACAGCTTTTCCAGAAGCAGATTGCGGGTAAGTACCTGTCTCTGATTTTTACAAAACAGGTTCAGCATACGAAACTCCATAGAGGAAAGTGACAGCGGACGGCCGTTCAGGCTGGCTGTCTGTTCCGAAAAGTCCAGAAACAATTTGCTGTCGTCATAAATATCTCTCGGCGCTTTGTGGTGTTCCAGCACAGAGAACATAGCCTTGATTTTCCGCTGCAGGGCCCCAATGGAAAACGGCTTTGTGATGTAATCTACCGCCCCGGCTTCATAGCCCCGTATCTGGTCGCTTTCCTGATCGTTGGCGGTCAGGAAGATCACCAGCGTATCGGGATGATTTGGCTTTATGAGTTTGCACAGCTCATAGCCATTGCCATCCGGCAGGTTTATATCCAGCAGGACCAGGTCATATTCACAGGCGGTCAGTTTAGCGGCGGCAGTACGGGCATTGAGGGCTCCTGTCGCTTCGTATCCGTCAGAGGCAAGATTATAAGCCAGCGTTTTATTCAAAAGGCTGTCGTCCTCAACAATTAAAATGCGTTTCATCTTGTATTCCCCTCTCAAGCTATGGGAGCTCCGCCTGACAGGCGGGGCAGAATACGCTGCTCCTGCCGCCGACGACCGTGCGGCAGAGAATTTCCCCGCAGACCGGGCAGGGGCTTCCGGCGTGTCCGTACACCTGCAGAAACGGCGTATTCCGGTACTCCTGTCCGCGGCCTTTCAGGTATTCCTCCGGCGTAACGGCGTTCTTTTCCGTAAAAAAGCGAAGCCGTTCCGGGATCTCCGCCGCAAGGCGCTCCCATTCCTCCTCCGTCAAACTGCCCGCGGGGCGGGTGGGACAAATGTGCGCCGCAAACAGAATTTCGTCGGAATAAATGTTTCCGATTCCGGCAATCACGCTCTGGTCAAGAAGGCACTCCTTGACCGCTTTTTTTCGTTTTCCGAAAGCGCTGCGCAGGTATTCGGCGGAAAGGCGGGCGTCCTCCGGTTCCATGCCCAGCCTGTCCATGCCGCTGCAGGTATCCGCTTCTCCCGCGCGAAGCAGCCAGAAGCGTCCGAAGCGGCGGGTATCGCAAAAGCGGAGCTCCCTGCCGTCATCCAGCTGAAAAATCAGGTGCGTATGCTTCTCCACCGGGTAATCCGCGGGCGTTAAAAGCAGGCGGCCGGTCATCCGCAAATGCAGAATAACCCGGTCGCCGCCCGCAAGACACAGCGTCAGAAATTTTCCGCGCCGCTCCATATGATCCACTGTCTGTCCGGCAAGACGTCCGCAGAACTCCTCCGCGCCGGGGTGCGCGATAATCTCCGGGCGTTTCGCCGTGACGTGTCTGACTGCCAGCCCGCGCAGCTGCGGCTCCAGCACTCTCCTGATACTTTCTACTTCCGGCAGTTCCGGCATGTTTCTCTCCTCCGTTCTGCCTCCGGCAGTTCCGGTATGCTTTTTCTTCCGTTCTGTTTCCGGCAGTTCCGGTATGTTTCTTTTTTCCGTCCTGCCTCCGGCAGTTCCGGTATGTTTCTTTCCTCTGTTTTGCCTCCGACAGCTCAGATCTGCTTTTTCTCCCATTCTGCCTCCGGCAGTCCCGGTATGCTTTTCCTTCGTTCTGTTTCTGGCAGTTCAGGCATCTTCTTCCTCTGCGCGTTCCGTCTCCGGCAGGATCAGGCGCACCGCCTCGATGCGGTTTTTGTCCATCTGGTCGACGATGAGGCGGATTCCATCCGGCGTGGTCACAAAATCCCGCTCCTCTGGCACGCGGTCGAGCTGCTCAATGATCAGGCCGCCGACCGAGTCGTATTCCTCGGAATCCAGATTGAGGCCCAGCGCGTCGTTGATGTCGTCCAGCTTGACGGAACCCTCGATCAGATATTCATGCTCGGAGAGCTTCTGAATCAGGTCTTTTTCATCCTCGTCATACTCGTCGCGGATTTCCCCGACGATTTCCTCCAGCAGGTCTTCCAGCGAAATCATACCCACGGCCGCGCCGTACTCGTCGAGCACGATGGCGATGCTGACGGAATTTTTCTGCATCTCGATCAGAAGCTCGGAGGTCTTTTTGTATTCGTACGTGTAATACGGCTCATACATAATATCGGCCACGCGGAAATGCTCCGTATCGCCGCTGAAGAAAAAGTTCTTGATATGCACGATGCCGGTGATATTGGCCCGGTCGTCCCGGTACACCGGGAGCCGCGAATATTTTTCCGAGTGGAAAATCTCCCGGAGTTCGGCGTAGGTGGCGGATTCGCTGACGGTCACCATGTCCGCGCGCGGCACCATCACCTCTTTGGCCTGGGAATCCCCGAAATCCACAACATTATAAATCATCTGCCGCTCTTCCTTTTCGATCACGCCCTCCTTGTGGCTGACGTCGACGATGGTGCGCAGCTCTTTTTCCGTAATGGTGTTCAGCGGGCTGGCCGCATCGACGTGCAGCAGCTTCAGCAGAACGCGGCAGATGCAGTTGATCACGAAAATCACCGGCGTTAGCAGCTTCATCAGCAGCAGAATCACGGAGGCATAGGCGAGCGAAAGCCGCTCTGCGTTTGCCGTCGCGTAGGTCTTGGGCGTAATCTCGCCGAAAATCAGGATCGTGATCGTGAGAATACCGGTGACGGTGCCCACCGCCCCCTTGCCCATGATCTGAATTGCAATCGCTGTGGCCAGCGCCGTGCAGAGGTTGTTGACCAGATTGTTGCCGATCAGGATCGTGCTCAGCATCCGCGAGGAATCCCCGACCACCCTCAGTACCGTGGCGGCCCGCTTGTCGCCGGACTCCGCCATCGACTGCAGGCGGATGCGGTTTACCACCGTGAGCGCAGTCTCCGCAGAAGAAAAGAAAGCCGACAGTGCGACCAGAATAATCAGCGCCAATATTCGTATGGCGTCATCGGAAGCCAAAAAATCATCTCCTCTTAAATGTCAAACATCAGAAACAATTATTGAAAATCATACAATATTTCTCTGTGAATTGCAATGTAAAGTTGTGTCAATCGGCATGTGATTCCGAAAACGCTCATATAAATGTAGGGAAAAGGGAATGCAGCCGCATTCCCTGAAAACCGGAAAGGAAGAAAGCTTATGGAACGAATATCCGGGCGCGCGGGAATCGCGGCGAGCATGCTGAAAGGACTGGTGATCGCCGCCCTGTTTACGGTGGCTGCGCTTCTGATTCTGGCGTTTATCTCGCTGAAACTGGAGCCGGACGCGAGGAAAATGGAAATCGGCATCCTGATCACCTATGTCGCCGCCTGCTTCGCCGGCGGGTGGTACTGCGGCCACAAGGCGGGCCGGCGAAAATTTCTGTGGGGCCTTTTGCTGGGCGCGCTGTATTTCCTGCTGCTGTTCGCCGTCTCCGGAATGGGGGAACGGGACCTCCAGTCCGATCTGCTGCAGAGCCTGACCTCCCTGCTGGCCTGCGCGGCAGGCGGCATGCTTGGCGGAATTGTCGCCTCGTAGGAGGCAAAATGTGCGCCGCCCGCGCAGGGCTGCGCACAGCCGAAAAATTTTACTTCCCTTTTTTATTTTAATGTGATATAGTAGGAAAAACGGGCGCAGCGTACCGAAAACGCTGTTTTGCCGGTTTATTCTACAGACTCGTTTCTGTCGGTTCAGACAATTATTCCGATTGGCAACTTTTCAGCAACAGCTTGACAGGTTTCCGCTGCGTTTAAAAACGGCAGGCGGCGAGAAAGTGAAACAGAGGTGGATATGAGAGAAAAATATGAGTCATTGTCTCTGGTGATTTTGAAGGATTTGGCCAAGGCCAGAGGCATGCGGGGAATTTCGGGTATGAAAAAGAGCGAGGTCATTGAGGCCATGCTGGCCCAGGACGAGCTCGACAAAGCTGCGGCTGCACAGCAAGAGCAGCCGGAGAAAGAGACGGTTTCACAGCAGAAAGCTGCGGAGAACAGCGCTCCGGAGCAGAGCGTTGCGGAAAACGGAACGCCGGATCAGGACGCTGCGGCGGGCGACGTCATACGCCCGCGCAGAAATGTGCGGAGCCAGACACGCAGCAATCGGCCGGAACGCAATGAGCGCACAGAGCGTAATGAGCGTGCAGAAAGGGCCGACCGGCAGGAACGTGCGGAACGTACTGACCGGGCGGAACGCAGCAATGACCGGACAGAACGTACTGAGCGTGCGGAACGTAACGACTATGCCGAGCGCAACGATCGTCAGGAACGTATGGAACGTACAGAACGCACTAACCGGACAGAGCGCATGGAACAAACGGATCGCAGCAACGACCGGCAGGAACGCCCCGATAATGCCGACCGGCCGCCGGGAGAGCTGTCCCAGCTTGACAGCGGCATCGTGGCCACCGGCATTCTGGAGGTCATGCCGGACGGCTTCGGCTTCATCCGCAGCGACAATTATCTTCCGGGCGAGAACGACGTGTACGTCTCTCCGTCCCAGATTCGCAAATTTAATCTGAAAACCGGAGACATCATTTCCGGCAATACCAGAATCCGCGCGCAGCAGGAGAAGTTCGGAGCGCTTCTGTATCTGCGCAGCATCAACGGCAAATCGCCCTCGGAGGCGATGCGCCGCTGCAATTTTGAGGACATGACGCCGATCTTTCCGAACGAGCGCATGCGCATGGAGCGCGGCTCCAGAGCAGTGGCGATGCGGATCGTGGACCTGTTTTCGCCGATCGGCAAGGGCCAGCGCGGCATGATCGTCTCCCAGCCCAAGGCCGGAAAGACAACGCTTTTGAAGGATGTGGCGCATTCCATCCTGCTGAACGACCCCAATATGAAGCTTCTGATCCTGCTGATCGACGAGCGCCCGGAGGAAGTGACCGACATCAAGGAAGCCATCCGCGGCGACAACGTGGAGGTCATTTACTCCACCTTCGATGAGCTTCCGGAGCATCACAAGCGGGTGTCTGAGATGGTGATCGAGCGCGCAAAGCGCCTCGTCGAGCAAAAGGAAAACGTGACGATTCTGCTTGACAGCATCACGCGCCTGGCGCGCGCCTACAATCTGACCGTTCCGCCCAGCGGGCGCACCCTGTCCGGCGGCCTCGACCCGGCGGCGCTGCACATGCCGAAGCGTTTCTTCGGCGCCGCCCGCAACATGCGCGAGGGCGGCAGCCTGACGATCCTGGCGACGGCGCTGGTGGACACCGGCAGCAAGATGGACGACGTCGTCTACGAGGAATTTAAGGGCACCGGCAACATGGAACTGGTGCTGGACCGCAAGCTTTCCGAAAAGCGCGTTTTCCCGGCGATCGATATCCCGAAATCGGGCACGCGGCGCGAGGATCTGCTGCTCGACCGTGACGAGCAGGAGGCGGTTTACATCATGCGGCGCGCCTTAAACGGCATGAAATCCGACGAGGCCGTGGAGAACATTCTCAATATGTTCGTACACACACGCGACAACCGCGAGCTGGTGCAGAAGGTGCGGCGGCAGAAATACATCTGATCGCCGCCCGGCGCACTTTTGTATCTGACCCATTGGTATATGGCCGATTGTATCTGGCCTATTGGATACAGCGCATTGGATATAACTCACTTTTGCATACAGACCAGTACACAAGAATATTATGTGAAAAAACGGGGCCTGCCGCAAAATAAATCACTATTTTGCGGCAGGTCTTTTCTTTTATTTTTGCTTTCTTTTATTTTTGCTTTCTTTTATCTTTTTTACCCTTTTATCTTTTACCTTTATCTTTTACAGCGTCTTTTACTTTTATCTTTTTTCAGCATATCGTTTCCCGCAGGATTCTTTTCACCTTTTACAGCGGCCCATGTCGCGTCAGTCGGTGATAATCCGCGTCGCCCACACCGCATTTCCGTCGATGCCGGAGGTGATGATGCCGACTCTCCTGCCGGCCGCCTGCACGACCTGCCCATTGCCGATGTACATGCTGACGTGATAGACGTAGCCGTGCCGCGCATAAAAGATCAGATCGCCCGGCGCAGCCGAGGAAACCGGAATCTGCATGCCGTAACCGGCCTGATCCTCCGCCACACGCGGCAGCGAATAGCCGAAGTTCGCGTAAACGCTCTGCACAAAGCCGGAGCAGTCCGCTCCCTGGGTCAGGCTCGTGCCGCCCCAGACGTAGGGATTGCCGACAAACTGCAGCGCAAATTTTACGATCGCCTCCCGCGTCCTGGCCGCCTGGGAGGCCTCCTTTACCGAGGTCAGCGTATAATAGCAGGCCTTGTTGTCCTCCGGGCTGATCAGCACCTCCGCCAGCGGCATATTTTTCTCGCCCTGATCGGACACTTCGCTCGCGGCCGCGCTGCCGGTGATCAGGTCGTCCCTGCTCACAAACCCGCGGGCGCTGCCGGACTCCACGAACACCCAGTCGCTGTCGGTGTCGGCCAGCATGTAACACAACGCTCCGTCCTCCAGAGTGCCGACCGCGCGCGAACCGGCGTTCTTCTGCTCGTAGATCGTCACCCTGCCGGATGCCAGCGCGTACTGCAGGGAGGCCATAACCTCCTGCACCGTCGTGTGCGTATGGTCAAAAGCCGCATTCTCCGACCGCGCGACCAGAAGCCGCGCCTGCGTCAGCTCGTCCATCCCCTTTACGTTCACAATCCGCTGCGCAACGTCGTCGCAGACGGCGTCGTCTGCTTTGATAAATCCGCGGACATTGCCGGACTCGATGTAATACCAGCCGTCCCCCTTGTCCTCCAGGATGTAACAGCAGCCGTAAAGGTTCAGACTGCCGACCTCTTTCGACTCCCCGGATTTCTCCTCATATACCTTTGCGCCGTCTCTGCTGCTGATAATCGCATAGCGCTTTTCCACCTGCGTGAAGCGAAATTCCTGCTCGATCTCCGGAGGAGTAACGATATGCTGATGGGCAAGCAGCGCCTCGTTCGTGCCGTATCCGAGCGGTTCCTCGGATTCCGTCTCTGTTTCCTTCTCTTTTTTCTTTGTCTCCTTTTCTGTCTCCGTCTCCGGTTCGGTAACCTGCTCCGTCGCCGGGGCTTCAGTGGCCGGAGGCTGTGTCTCCGCCGGTACTTCGGTGGCCGGCGGCTGCGTCTCCGCCGGTATTTCCGTTGCCGGCGGCTGTGTCTCCGCCGGGGCTTCGGTCGCCGGCGGCTGCGTCTCCGTCTGCGAAGACTCCGTCGGCGCTGTCGTTGACGTCTCCGTCTGCGAAGGCTCCGTCGGCGCCGTCGTTGACGTCTCCGTCTGTGAAGGCTCCGTCGGCGCCGTCGTTGACGTCTCCGTCTGCGAGGGTTCCGTTGCCGATGGCTGTTTCTCCGTCTGCGGAGGTTCCGTCGCCGGCTGTTTCTCCGTCTGCGGAGGTTCCGTCGGCTGGGACTCCGTCGGCGGCTGTGTCTCCGTTGGCTGGGACTCCGTCGGCTGGGATTCCGTCGGCGGCGTCGCTGACGGCTCCGTCGGGGAAGAATTGGGGCCGGACTCTTCATTCCGCGGCTTTCCCTCTTCGTCTGAACCCGTCTTTTTGCTCTCCTCCGCATACGCCGTCAGTGCGCCGCGGGTTATCCTGTCGTTATGGTAATAACCGCCGCCCATTGCGTCCGCCGCCAAAGCAAGCACCAGACACAGGGCCGCTGTCAGTAATGTCTTCTTTCTCATTGCATCTTCTCCGAAATCATATGTTCGGCATCCCCCTGCAAAGCCGTACTCCCCTGAAATATTACATATTTATGAACATTCTTTTTCACTTTATCACAAACGTACCAAATTGTAAAGGCCCGCATCATCCTCCAACCTCTGCCCGCTCAATCACGCAGGTATGCTTCTTGCTCCCCTTATCGTAACTGATGCCGGCCAGAAGCAGGCTTCCCTGATAGTCCTTCAGGGCCTCCATGTATCGCCTGTTCTTAATCTGTGCGATAGCGCCCCCGGCGCTCCGGTCCCATTTCAGTTCCAGTATCGCCGCCGGTTTGTCCGCATGGAGTCTGCGCGGAATCAGGCAGATATCCGCGAATCCCTTTCCCGCGGGCAACTCGCGGACGATTGTATAATATTCCCTTGCGAAATAAAATGCAAGGTTGATTGTGCAGCTCAGCGCATTTTCGTCATTGTACCGAAGAATGGATATCTCGTCATGCGCGCGGTCAATTCCCTTTGCCACGGCGTCCCCGTCCTGATTCCAGAGGGCCTCCAGCAGCCTGCGAGAATCATTTACCGAGCGGATCACTTCCTGCCAGTCCATTGTGCTGATCGCGTTGACATACTCCTGGGATACTTCCCGGTTGGGAACAGATACCGTCTCCTGGTCGCTGTCATAGGTCAGATAACCCAGGTGAACCAGCAGCGTCAGGACGTCGTCCTTCGTCGCGAAGGTCGTCATATCATTGGTGAAGGTGCCGGTGTTGATGCAGACACCGTCTCCCGCCAGCATCCTTACCACGGCGTCCTTCAGCCCGTCCATATTCATCTGAATGTAGATTTTCAGCGCTTCATAGGTCTCCGTCCGGTTCCAGTAGGGGCCGAATCTGTGGCGGAGCATGGCTTCCACCACGGATTTGGGACTGTACATGGCGTAAACGCGGTCGCCGAAACGGCTGTGCGACGCGAGCCGGTAGCCGTTGTACCAGGCCCGGGCCTCCTCGAAGCTCATCTCGTTCGCCCCGCACAGTTCCCGCACTTCGTCCTCCGTAAATCCAAAGAATCCGGCAAAATCTCCCGGATCGATCATGGAATATTCCAGGAACATATTCAGCGCGGAATGCGTCCCGTATTTTTTCACGGGCAGGATTCCCGTCATATAGGCGAGGGCCACATAATCCTTGTCCTTGAGCCATGCCCGCAGAAAGTCAAGATACTGCCTCTGGGCCTCCAGATCCTGCTTGTATTCACGGAACAGGCAGTCCCACTCGTCGATCAGGATGACGAAAGCGCGTTTTGTCCTGGCGTAAATGTCTTTCATGATCTGAATCAGATTGCTTTTGTCCCGGTAACGGACGGTTTCAAAACTGTCGAGGAGCTCCGCAGTCAAATACCGCTGCAGCATGGCAAGCATCTCTGTCATGTTGTGCGCCGCGCTGAGGAAATCCTGCATGTTGATCCGAATCACGTCGTATTGATTCAAATGCTCCCGAAAGGACGGCGACCGGCTGATTTTCAGCCCGTCAAACAGGCCGGAGGCGTCCTCCGCGCGTCCGTAATACGCCGTCAGCATGTCTATCGCCATCGACTTGCCGAATCTGCGCGGACGGCTGATGCAGACATATTTCTGCGCCGTCCTGACCCGGGCGTTTGTCCGTTCGATCAGGCCCGTCTTATCCACATAAATCTGGGACCGCAGGCTTTCGCGAAACCGCTCGCTCCCGGGATTCAGATAACTGCCCATGCCTCCGCACACCTCCGTTCGCTGTATCAAAAACTGCAGGGATTTCTTTCTGCCGCTCAGTCCACCCAGGTCCTGCGGTTAAACAGCACGAGGATCGGGAACAGCTCCAGCCTGCCCACCAGCATGTCGAAGATCAGCACCAGCTTGGAAAAGTTGGAAAACAGGCTGAAATTCCGCGTGGGGCCGACCAGCTCGAGGCCGGGGCCGATGTTGTTGATTGTGGCCGCGACCGCGGTAAAATTCGTCGTAAAATCGAAATTGTCAAGCGATACCAGAATCACGGAAATCGCAAACACAAAAATATAGAGCGCCAGGAATACGTTGACGGAGCGCACCACCGTATGCTCCACCATCCGGCCGTCCATCTTCAGTTTTCTCACGTTGCGCGGATGTACGAGGTAATCCAGCTCCTTGAGGATGGATTTGAACAGGATGACCACGCGGGAAACCTTGATGCCGCCGCCCGTGCTGCCCGCGCAGGCTCCGATAAACATCAGAGCCACCAGAATCGTCTTGGAAAACGTGGGCCACAGATCAAAGTCCTTCGTCGCAAACCCGGTCGTGGTGATGATCGAGCCCACCTGGAACGCCGCGTGGTGGAACGCCTCAAAGGGATTCGGAAACAGGGAGGCTATGTTGACGGTGACCAGGAGGATCGCGCTGAGAATGATCAGCAGATACGTCCGCACCTCCACCGACTGCAGGGCCTGCCGCGGTTTGCGGCTCCGAATCAGATAATAGGCGTTGAAATTGACGCCGAACAGGATCATAAACACCGTCACCACGCCCTGCAGGTACATCGAATAACCGCCGATGCTGTCGTTTCTGACGCCGAAACCGCCGGTGCCGGCCGTGCCGAACACGGTCGTCAGCGAATCAAACATTGGCATCCCGCCCGCCAGCAGAAACAGAAGCTGCAGGACGCTCAGAAACAGGTACATCTTGTAGAGGATCGCCGCCGTGCTTTTGACCTTCGGCACGAGCTTGCCGACCGAGGGCCCCGGGCTCTCCGCCTTCATCAGGTACATGTTGGTGCCGCCCGCCAGCGGCATGATCGCCATCACCAGCACCAGCACGCCCATGCCGCCGATCCAGTGCGTAAAGCTGCGCCAGAACAGCAGGCAGTGCGGCATCGACTCCACCTCCGGCAGAATGCTGGAGCCGGTCGTCGTAAAGCCGGAAACCACCTCGAACAGCACGTCGACGTAGGACGGAATGCTGCCGGCGATCACAAACGGAAGCGCCCCGAACGCGCTGAGCACAATCCAGCACAGCGCGACCGCGACAAAGCCCTCGCGCGCATACATGGCCTTGTTCTGCAGTTTTCTCCACGTCAGCGCAGCGCCGCACAGCAGGCACAGAAAGACGGTGGCCAGCAGCGACCAGCCCGCCTGTTCCCGGTAAATCACAGCCACCGCGCACGCCGGCAGCATGAGGATCGCCTCAAAGTTCAGTACCCATCCGATGATATACCTGATAATCCTGTAATTCATGCATTTATCCTACTTTGTCATAATGTCGTCTATGTCGTTCAGTCCGCCGAGCTGCGTGATCACAATCACGCTGTCCCCCACCCGGAGGACGTCCATGCCGCGCGGGAGGATGACCTTGCCGTTGCGGCTGATGGAGGCCACCAGGATGCCCTTGCGGATTTTCATCTCCTGCAGCGGAATGTCGGTCGCCCGCGATTTTTTGCGGATCACAAACTCCAGCGCCTCCGCCTTGCCGTTGATGATCTTGTGCAGCGTCTCCACGTTGCTGCCCATGGAATTGCGCATCGAGCGGACGTAGCGGATGATGTGCTCCGCCGTAATGTTCTTGGGGTAGACTACCGTGTCGAGGTCCAGCTCCTTGATGACCTCGTCGAACGCGATGCGGTCGATCTTGGTCACCAGCTTTTTGTTGCCGGTTTTTCTGGCAAACAGGGACAGCAGGATGTTTTCCTCGTCAAGATTGGTGAGGGCGGCAAAGCTCTCGTAGCGCCCGATGCCGGCCTCGATCAGCAGCTCCCGGTCCGCCCCGTCGCCGTGGACGATCGTCGCCTTCGGCAGCAGATCGCACAGCAGCTCGCACCGCTTCTGGTCGCGCTCCACCAGCTTCACGCGGATGCCGATCGGCAGCAGCATCCGCGCAAGGTAGTAGGCGATCGCGCCGCCTCCCACGATGAGGATGCTCTTGACCTGGTTGGTGACGATCCCGGCCTTGCGGAAAAAGTCGTTGGCGTCGGAGGCCGCCGCGGCGATGGTCACGCGGTCCTTCTCTCCGAGCACAAAGTTTCCGTCGGGGATGATCACTTCCTCCCCGCGCTCCACCGCGCAGATCAGGACATTGACATGAAGCCTGGTCGGCAGCTGGGAAATCCGGATGCCGTCCAGCGCCGACTGCGCCGGCACCCGGAACTTGAGCAGCTCCGCGCGGCTCTTGGCAAAGGAGTTGACCTCGATGGCGGAGGGGAACTTGAGCACCTGCGCAATCTCCTGAGCCGCCGTCAGTTCCGGGTTGATCACCATTGCCAGACCCAGCTCCTCCTTGATGAAGCTCAGCTCCGTGCTGTACTCCGGGTTGCGCACGCGGGCGATGGTATGGCAGTTGCCGGCCTTTTTTGCGATCAGGCAGCACAGCAGGTTCAGCTCGTCCGAGCCGGTGACCGCAATCAGCAGATCCGCCGTCGCGACGCCTGCCTCCATCTGCACCGAATAGGTGGAACCGTTGCCGACGATGCCCATGACATCGTACTGGCTGCCGATCTCATCCACAATGTCCTCGCGGTTGTCGATGACCGTGATATCGTTGCCCTCCTTGCTCAGCTCGATCGCCAGCGTCCGGCCGACCTTGCCGATCCCCACAACAATGATTTTCATCTGCGGACTCTCCTTCAGAAGTATTCTTTCGCCAGCTTCGCAAACTCAGGCAGCGCGTTCTGAATCGTCTCATAGGAGACGCAGTACGCCAGCCGCACATAGCCGGGGCCCGCAAAAGAGGAACCCGGAACCATCAGTATGTGATATTTCTTGGCAGCCTCGACAAAGGCCTTCTCATCCTCCGCCGGCGATTTCAGCCACAGGTAAAACGCCCCCTCGGGCTTCACGCAGGTAAAGCCGAGCGCGGTCAGCCCCTCGTAGAGGGCCTTGCGGTTGCGGTCGTAGTAGCCGAGATCCACTTCGGCGTCCACGCACTTCGCGACCGCCAGCTGCATCAGGGAAGGCGCGTTGACGCAGCCGCTGATGCGGTTGGCGATCGTCGCCGCCGTGATCGTGTTTTCACTGTCCTCCACCTCGTCCGGGATGATCACATAGCCGATGCGCTCTCCCGGCAGCGAGAGGGACTTGCTGTAGGAATACACCACCATGGTGTTGTCGTAATAATGTGTGACAAACGGCACCTTCGCCCCGTCAAACGCGAGCTCGCGGTACGGCTCGTCCGAGAGCAGGTAAATGGCGTGGCCGTACTGCCGCTGCCGCTGCTTTAAAAGCTCCGCCAGCGCGCGGATCGTCTCCTCCGAGTACACGACGCCGGTCGGATTGTGCGGATTGTTGATGATGACGGCCTTGGTGCGCTCGCTGAGCCTGGCCGCAAAGTCGTCGAGATTGAGCTGGAAGGTCTGCGTATCCGGCTCGACCTGCACCAGCACGCCGTCGTAATTGCGGATGTAGGAGCCGTACTCCAGAAAATACGGGGCAAACACGATCACCTCGTCGCCGGGGTCGAGCAAGGTTTTGAGGCAGACGTTGAGTCCGCTGCCCGCTCCCACCGTCATGATCAGGTTGTTCTCCGTAAAATGCGTGCCGTAGCGGCGGTTGAGGTTCTCCGCAATCGCGGCCCGCACCTGCGGGAATCCGGCGTTGCTCATGTACCCGTGCACAAAGACGGGGTCCTCTTCCTCCAGAATCTGTTCGATGGCCTTTTTGATTCCGTCCGGCGCCGGGACGTTCGGATTCCCGAGGCTGAAATCATAGACCTTGTCCGCCCCGTAAAGGGCCGCCATCCGCCTGCCCTCCTCAAACATCGCGCGGATCGCCGAATTGTTTTCCAGATACGGCTTCATTTTTTCTGCAATCATGCTGCAAACACTTCCTCTCCTGTTTATGCTTATCTCCGCCTCACTCAAACGGGAAGCGGAACTGCGTCAGTCCGAAACGGTCGCGCAGGCCGGTCAGCTCCTTCTGAACCGCCCCGCCCACCGGGACGCCCCGGTCTTTGCGGAACATCCAGATCTCGTATTCCTTCTCGCCGGCCGTATAGATGCGGTCGTGACCGGGCGCTTTCTCCGACGCCCGCAGCTTGCGCAGGATATTCCCGGCGATATGCTTGAAAGTGTCGGCCCCCATAAAGGCCTCCGTGTCGATTGCGATAAAGAAATGGCCGAGCGGATAGGGGATTTTGTTTCCCTCCGCGTCGAAGCCGGAGAGCATCCGCAGATAGCTGCCGGCCTGCAGCGCCGCCGAGAGAATCTCCACCACAGTCGCGTAGCCGTAGCCCTTGTAGCCCGCCAGCTCCTCGCCGATGCCGCCCAGGGGCGCGAGCGCCGCGCGCTTTTCGTTGAGCGCTTTCAGGATGTCCTCGCTGTCCGTCATCGCCTTTCCGTCGCGGCCAATGACCATCCCCGCCGGCGTATCCTTGCCGCTGCGCGCGCAAAACTCGATCTTGCCGCGCTGGGAGATGGAGGTCGCGCAGTCCAAAACGAACGGGAACGCCTCGTCCGTGGGCAGGCCGAACGTGATCGGGTTGGTGCCCAGCATGTTTTCCACGCCGAACGTCGGCGCGATCGAGGGGCGGGCGTTCGTGCCCGTGATGCCGATCATGTCGTTCTTCGTCGCCATCGTCGCGTAGTAGCCGGCGATCCCGTAATGCGTGGAATTGCGCACGGCCACCATGCCCATGCCGTACTGCCTGGCCTTATCGATCGCCATCTGCATGGAGCGCGTGCCGATGACCATACCCATGCCGTTGTGGCCGTCCACCACGGCCGTGGTCGGCGTCTCGCGCACCACCTCAAACTCGGTGACCGGGTTGAGGATCCCGGCGTCGATGCGGTCGATGTAGATCGGCTTGAAGCGGTTGCAGCCGTGGCTCTCGATGCCGCGCCGGTCGCTCTCCAGCAGCACCTCCGCGCAGACCGCCGCGTCCGCGGCGGGCACGCCCTCCTTTTCAAACACGGCGATCATAAATTCCTTCATCATTTCCCATGGTACAAACGGTCTCGTCTCTTTCATGTCTTCTCCCTTTCCTCAAAACCGGCGCCGCGCACACAGCCATGCGCGCGCTGTCCCATTACGCACAGGAACGAAAGGCCATGCCCGGAATATCTGCCAAATCCCGGCACATGGCCTTTTCTTTCTGATCAGGCGGCACGCCGCCTGCCTTATGGATTACGTTAATTGCCTGCCTGCAGCGCCCCGACTGCCGCGCAGGTCTCCTCGTAGTCGGCCTTCACCCGCTCAAACAGCTCCGGAACATCCGGGTTGACGCCGCCCCGCAGCGCCTCCGTCAGCGCGTCGCTCGACGACAGGAGCTTCGAAAAGCCAAGATTCTGGCATACGCCCTTCAGCGTGTGGGCCGCGCGGAACGCGTCCTCATATTTTTCCTCCTGCAGCGAGGTGCGAAGCGTCTCGTAGCTCTTGTCGTTCAAGAACTTGAGCGCAAATTTCATTACCAGTCTCTCTCCCTGAAAACGGGTCACCACGCCCGCGTAGTCACCGTCAATCGCGGCATAGCATTCTTTTAACGTCATCGGTTTCACTCTCCATCATACAAAAAACTTCATTTTCTGGCCGGCCTGGGCTCCTGCGTGCGCTCCGCCGCGGCCAGGCCCTCCCGCTGCAGCATCTCGTCCGTCATGATCTGAATCGCGGCCTTATCCAGCTGCCGGCGCGCCGCGCTGTCCAGCTCGATGCGGATGCGCTCTCCGAGATCGGTCAGGCAGCTCAGCAGAAGCGGATTGAACGTCCCGCATTCTCCGTTGAGAATCATCTCGATGGCCTTGGAGTGCTCAAACGGGGGCTTGTAGACACGCTCGCTCGTGAGCGCGTCGTAAACGTCCGCCAGCGACACGATCTGCGCGCTGATCGGGATTTCGTCCCCTTTCAGCCCGTCCGGATAGCCGTGCCCGTCGTAGCGCTCGTGATGCCAGCGGCAAATCTCATAGGCCGCCTTCACCAGCGGCTCGGTGCTGTGCACCGGCAGGTTTTCCAGCATCGACGCGCCCAGCATCGAGTGCGTCTTCATCACCTCAAACTCTTCCTTCGTCAGCCTGCCCGGCTTGTTGAGGATTTCGCCCGGAATCGCGATCTTGCCGATGTCGTGCAGCGCGGAAGCCGTGCTGATCGTGGAAATATCCGCCCGCGACAGCGGATAGGCTCCGGTCTTCTGCAGAAGCTGCGTCAGCAGAAGCTCGGTGAGCGTGCGGATATGGATCACGTGCAGCCCGCTCTCGCCGTTTCGAAACTCCACGATGTGGCTCAGAATGTCCACCATCAGGTCGCTCTGCTTTTCGCGCTCGTAAATCTGCTCCGCCACCAGCTCCATCAGCTTTTTCTGCTTTGCATAGAGCAGAATGGTGTTGCTGACGCGCTTCTGAACCACCATCGTGTCAAACGGGCGGTTGATAAAATCGATCACGCCCAGATTGTACGCGTGCTCCACGTACTCCGGGTCGTTCTCGGCGGATATCATGATCACCGGAATGTTCTCAATCCAGTGGTACTGATTCATCTGCGCCAGCACCTCGAAGCCGTCCATCTCCGGCATCACCAGGTCCAGCAGCAGCAGGTCGATCTCCGTGCCGCGCCCGCGCAGCGTCTCCACCGCCTCGCGGCCGTTCTCGACCTCCATGATTTCATACTCATCTTCCAATATGTTCGCCAGTATTGCACGGTTCATCTCCGAATCGTCTGCAATCAGAATTTTTTGACGATATTCGTCTCCCATGCCTGCAAACTACCCCCCCCGCATCATTCAGCCGGTCTGTCGTCCCGGCCGCGCGCTCTCTTCTTTATGCCGTTTTCAACGGTTCGATAAGCAAAATAAACTAACTATAATTTTAACATACATTTTCCTGAAAAGCAACTGCCTCCGTGCAGCCGTTTTCCCCGCGGCGGCGGGTCAGTTCAGGAAATCCTTCAGCCGCTTGCTGCGGGAAGGATGACGCAGCTTGCGCAGCGCCTTGGCCTCGATCTGGCGGATGCGCTCGCGGGTGACGTTGAACTCCTTGCCGACCTCCTCGAGCGTCCTCGCCCTGCCGTCCTCCAGGCCGAAGCGCAGGCGCACCACCTGCCGCTCGCGGTCGGTCAGCGACTCGAGCGCTGTCCCCAGCTCCTCGCGCAGCATCGAAAACGCCGCCGAATCCGCCGGTGAAAGCGCGGTGTCGTCCTCGATGAAATCGCCCAGATGGGAGTCGTCCTCCTCGCCGATGGGCGTGTCCAACGACACCGGGTCGCGGGAAATCTTGAGTACCTCGCGCACGCGGCTGACCGGAACGTTCAGCCGCTCCGCCACCTCCTCCGGGGTCGGCTCGCGGCCCAGCTCCTGCAGCAGGGTGCGCGTCATGCGCAGCGTCTTGTTGATCGTCTCAACCATATGTACCGGCACGCGGATCGTCCGTCCCGTGTCCGCGATGCCCCGCGTGATCGCCTGGCGAATCCACCAGGTCGCGTAGGTGCTGAACTTGTAGCCCTTCGTGTAATCAAATTTATCCACTGCCTTCATCAGGCCCATGTTGCCCTCCTGAATCAGGTCCAGAAACGGCATCCCCCTGCCGACGTATTTTTTGGCGATGCTGACCACCAGACGCAGGTTGGCCTCGGTGAGGGCGTTCTTCGCCTCCTCGTCTCCGGCCTCCACGCGCTTGGCCAGCTCGACCTCCTCGTCGCCGGACAGAAGCGGGACATTGCCGATCTCCTTCAGATACATGCGGACCGGATCCTCGGTGCTGACGCCCTCAAGGACGTCCACGTCATTGATCAGATCGATCTCATCGTGCTCGGAAAGCAGAATATCCTCCTCGGTCTCCAGCAGCATGTCGTCCGGCGCGTCGTCCGGGGACTTCCCCTGCAGAATATCGATGCGGTTCTTTTCCAGGTACTCCAGGATCATATCCATCCTGTCTTCCGTCAGATCCATCCCCGCAAAGGCATTCAGTATCTCGTCGTATTCGAGTATGTTTTTCTTTGTCTTTGCCAGTGCCTTGAGGCTTTCCAGAGTCTTTAGGAACTGCTCCTGTGCTTCATTCATCCATGATCTCTCCTCATCACTTTCGTTCTTCCTAACATAACATTTTTGTCTAACGCTGTCAACGTTTGCGCGAAAATTGTCAAAAGAATCCTCTCCGTGTCAGTTATTTCCAATCAACGGGGCCACATTCCGCAAAGATATCACCGGACCGCCCGTGTGCTCGATGTATTCCCGCGTAATCCGGACGCTGCCGATGTTGTCGTCCTTCGGTATCTCATACATGATGTCGAGCATAAATTCCTCGAGGATCGCGCGCAGCGCCCGGGCGCCCGTCTTCCGCTCCAGCGCCCGCTCGGCGATCGCCTCCAGCGCGCCGTCGTCCAGCGTCAGCTCCACCTCGTCCAGCGCCAGCAGCTTCTGGTACTGCCGCACGATGGCGTTGCGCGGCTCCTTCAGAATCCGCACCAGCATATCCTTCGTCAGCGCCTGCAGCGAGAAGATGACCGGCAGGCGGCCGATAAACTCCGGGATCATCCCGAAGGCGCGCAGGTCCTCCACCGTCACCCGCGTCAGAATGTCCGGATCGTTGTCGTATTTGTCCTTCAGGTCGGCCAGAAAACCGATCGCCGCCTGCTTGTTCAGCCGTTCCTTAATAATGTCCTCCAGGCCCGGAAAGGCGCCGCCGCAGATAAAGAGGATGTTTTTCGTGTCCACGGTCGTCATCGGCACCATCGCGTTTTTGCTGGCCGCGCCCACCGGCACCTCGATCTCGCTGCCCTCGAGCAGCTTCAGCATCCCCTGCTGCACCGCCTCGCCGCTGACGTCGCGCTGGTTGGCGTTGCGCTTTTTGGCGATTTTGTCGATCTCGTCGATGAACACGATGCCCTGCTCGGCCCGGTCCACATCATTGTCCGCCGCCGTCAGCAGCCGCGAGATCACGCTCTCGATGTCGTCTCCGATGTAGCCCGCCTCCGTGAGGGAGGTCGCGTCGGCGATCGCCAGCGGCACGTCCAGCAGACGCGCCAGCGTCTTGACCAGATAGGTCTTGCCGCAGCCGGTCGGCCCCAGCATCAGCATATTGGATTTCTCGATCTCGACATCGTCCGCGTTGTCGGCGGCGATCCGCTTGTAGTGGTTGTACACCGCCACCGAGATCACCTTTTTGGCGTGCTCCTGCCCGACCACATACTCGTCGAGGCTGGCCTTAATCTTGTGCGGCGCCGGAATCGAGTGGATGTCAAAAATTTTTTTCGGCTCCTCCCCGGGCTTGCGCCGCTTCACCTTCGGGCGCGCGGGGCCGAAGCCCATGCCGCCCAGGAAATCCGAGAGGTTGACCAGGCTGATGCCCGGAATCTTGCCGCCTTTTTCTTCGGACTGGTCGGACTCGTCCGGCTGATCGGTCTGTTCCGCCTGTTCGCGCTTTTCGTCCGCCTTGCCCGCTCCCGTGCGCTCCGTGGCCGCGGCGTCCGTCTGCGCCGGATTCTGCGGGAATCCGCCCAGCGGCGGCAGATTCATGCGCGAGGAAAGCTCCATCAGGTCGCTGTAGGAAAGGCCGGACGCCTGCATCGAATCCATCGCCTTCTGCATGCACTCCGGGCAGATGCAGATGCCTTTTCCCATTTCCAGCATCCGCCCCGTCCTGCTCTCGGGCCGTCCGCAGAGAATACAGTTTTTTTCCTGTTTTTTGTCTTCTTCCATCCTTTGCCTCCTGATCTTATCTCCAGTAATCCCGGTTCATCGTGCAGGCCAGAACCAGCCGCCGCGGAAGCCGCCGGTACTGTTTTCCCAGCCGGTATCCGAGGTATTTGCCGGCGCTCTGCATAACCAGCTGCGGCAGAAGCCGCGGCCTGCCGGTTTTCAGCAGCCAGCGCGCCGTCCGCAGCACCATGCGGACGCCCTCGCTCTCCGAGCGGACGCCCCCGAATACCTCCGGGTGCTGCGCCTGCGAAACGCCGAGGTCAAAATTCCGGTGAAACTGCTGCAGCGCACTGTAATTGTGCGAGTGGACGACGCGCGCATCCGCGCAGTAGGCGACCGCCCCGCCGTGCGCCGTCAGTTTCCCGGCAAATATCATATCTTCGTTGAAAATCGTGCGCCGCTCAAACCCGCCCAGCTCCAGATACGCGCTCCGCCGGTACATGGCGCACACGTTGGAGCAGAAAAACGTCTTGATGCCGAGCTCCGGCAGGTCCTCCGCCGTCTTGACGCGGCTCTTTGTTCCATAATTAAAGTGTCTCGCATAACGCTCCAGCGCGCTGCAGTCCTCGCGCGGAAGCTGTCTCGCATAGGCCGCGCCCACGCGCGCATCGGCAAACGGCCGCAGCAGCGATTCGATCAGCCGGTCGTCCGCGGGCAGCGCGTCCTGCGTCAGAAACAGCAGGAACTCGCCGTCCGTGCGCATGGCCGCCATATGCCGGGTGCCGCCGTGGTCAAACTCCTGCCTGCGAATATGCAGGACCTCGACCTCCTCCAGCCCCTCGATGAGCCGTCCGTCAAACAACGCCTGCTCCGTGTTCACCAGAAGCGTCCTCCGCGGCCGCACCGTCTGCCGCCGCAGCCGCAGCAGCAGCTTCCGCAGCTCCTGCCCGGGCCGGTATGTCGGAATGATTACGTCCACCGCCGCCATCGCGCCACCGCCTTTCTGCTATTGAATCCCCGTCTCCGCGATAATCCGGTCGCTGATCTCCTGCACGTCCTGCGACGGCGTGTAGCCGCTCTCCCCGAACAGGTACTCGTGCAGCTGCGTCACGTTGGCCGCCAGATTTACCGGCACCACGCAGTCCCCGGCCGAGATGTTGGCCGCGGTGTAGTCGAACGGGAAACCCGTGGTATCCGCGATCTCATACCGCATAGCCTTCGTCGCCAGCCCGATCAGCTCGGTGCTGCTCAAGCTCGTGGAAATGTAGGGGAACATCGTGTTGATCATGGGCACGATTCCCATGATTCCCCTGTCCTTCGCCTTCGCAAAAATCTTTTCCAGCACCGTCCGCTGACGCTCGGTGCGCCGGTAGTCCCAGCCTTCGGTGTAGCGGATGCGGCAGTAGGCCATGGCCTGGATGCCCGTCACCTGCTGATAGCCGGCCGACGACAACGGCGTATAGTCGACGCCGGTCACCTGCGAGGTCTCGACCAGATAGCCGTTGAGCCACTGCAGCTCCTCCTCGGTGATGTCCAGCTCAATGCCGCCCAGCAGATCGACCGCCTCGATGACGGCGCTGAAATCCACGGTCACGAAATCTGTGATGTCCAGGTCGAGGTTTTTGTTGAGCATGTTGACCGAGCGCTCCGCGCCGCCACCGGCAAAGCACTCGGTGGCCTTGCGGTATTCGCCGTTCGTGTTGTCAAGGTAGGTGTCGCGGTACACGGACACCAGCTTCACCTCGCCGCTGCTCTCGTTGATGCTGGCCACGATGATCGTGTCGCTGTTGGTGCCGCCCTCCAGCTGCCCCTCGCGCGAGTCCACGCCGAACAGCGCGATGTTGCGGTAGCCCGGCTTCCCGATGCCGCTGTTTACCAGGATATCCCGCAGCTTCACGCGGTCCATGCGGTTCAGCTGCGCAATCACGAACAGGCCCAGCGCCAGCACCAGCAATACAATAATTTCTATCGCAAAAATGAACTTTCTATGCTTTTTCTTTTTCCGTTTCCGGCCGTTCCCGGGATTCCCGGGATAACCGCCGTTCGGGTCGTAGCCAGGCTGCTGCCCGTAATAATTCGGATCGTATCCGGGCTGCTGATTCGGGCCGTAGCCGGGCTGGCCGTAATAGTTCGGGTCATACCCCGGCTGCTGATTCGGGTCGTACCCCTGCTGGCCGTAATAGTTCGGGTCATACCCCGGCTGCCGGTTATAGTAGCCGTTCGGGTCGTAGCCCTGCTGTTTTTTATTCCTTCTCCCTGCCATAGCTTCCCCTCTCTCAATACGCGTTTTTGTTGATAAACCCCTTAAACGGCGTCATCAGCAGGATTTTGATATCCAGCCCTACCGTCCAGTTTTCAATATAGTACAGGTCGTGCTCGATGCGCTTTTTGATCGACGTGTTGCCGCGGTAGCCGTTGACCTGCGCCCACCCGGTCATCCCCGGGCGCACCTGATGCTTGACCATGTAGCGCGGAATCTCCTCGCGGAATTTTTCGACGAACTGCGGGCGCTCCGGCCGCGGGCCCACCAGGCTCATGTCGCCCTTGAGCACGTTGAACAGCTGCGGCAGCTCGTCGATGCTGGTGCGGCGGATGATTTTGCCGACCGGCGTCACCCGCGGGTCGTTTTTCACCGTCCAGCCCCTGCGCTCCTCCTGCTTCGACTGCACCTCCATGGAGCGGAATTTGTACATCTGAAACGGCTTGTTGTGCAGGCCCACGCGCTCCTGTTTGAAAATCAGCGGGCCCGGCGACGTCAGCTTGATCAGCACGGCCGTGATCAGCATGACCGGCGAGAACAGTACGATCGCGATGAGCGAGCCGACGAAATCCATCACGCGCTTCACCATCATATTAAACGTGTTGGAAAGCGGGACATGACGGATGTTGATGACCGGGAGCCCCAGAATGTCCTCGGTGTACGGCTTGGTGGGGATGATGTTGGTGTAATCCGGGATGAATTTCGTGTGCACGCCGGATTTCTCGCACATGGCCACAATCCGCTCCAGCTTGTCGTACTCGTTCAGGCCGAGCGTGATCGCAATCTCGTCCGGGTGGTTGTCCTTCAGAATCCGCGCCAGGCTCTCGATCAGGCCCAGCACCTCCACATTGCGGTAAAACGTGCCGGCTGCCACATTGTCGTCGAGCAGGCCCAGCACCTTGTAGCCCCACTGCGGGTTCTGCACGATGCGGTCGATGTACTCCTCGGCCGCGCGGCTGTAGCCCACCAGGATCACGTATTTCTGGTTGAGCCCGATGCGGCGCGCGTTCATCAGCACCAGCCGCACCACGTTGCGCTCCGTCACCGTCAGGACCACGTTGAGGATCAGGAACACGCCCACCAGCAGACGGGAGGTGTCGCCCTGGCGCATCACATAGAGGCCGGCCATGAAGGTGAGGCCGCCGATGGCGTTGGCTTTCAGGATGTTGCCGCCCTCCAGGCGCCGCCCCTGCATCCGCATGGGAGTGTAGAGATTGCACGCATAGTACAGCAGCAAAAAAAATGGCACGAGAATCACAAGTGCCATCATATAAAATTCCGCCGGAAGCACGCCGACCTCGCGCTGATTTGCCTTCGTCAGCATGATATACCACGCGATCAGATAGGATACGACGACGACAAACCCGTCCAAAACCACCTGGAGGCGGTTAAAATATTTCTGACTGTCTCTGATCAAACCCTCTCACCCCTGCAAATTTCCGGCTCTCAGAAGCCGGAGCATCTTCGGACGATGTTTATCCAAAGCTCCCACTGTATTTTCAGATAATGCGGCAGATTCTCCCCGCGAAACCGCACCTTTTTCTCCCTCTCACACAGGCGGACTCCCTTTCCCAGCCCCGTCACGTACTCCCGCAGATAGCCTTTCTGCGCAAAAAATATCATTTTCATCAGAAAACCGGCGGCCAGGAAGGGCAGATTCAGCAGAATCTGCGGCCACGGCATGTTTTTGTAAACCAGATACACGCTGTTGCGCGAGGAATGCCGTATCTTGAATTCGTTGTAAACGGAACCGCTGGTGGCGCTTCCCACGTGGCGCACCGCCGCCTCCGGGATATACAGGTTGCGGTAGCCGGCAATCCGCGCCCGGTAAGCCAGATCGACGTCCTCCAGATAGGCAAAGTAAGTCTCGTCAAACAGGCCGATCTCCCCGAAAACGGACATCCGGTAAATGGCCGCCCCGGCGCAGGCGGAAAAAATGTAGCGCTGCCTGCCGTAGCGTGCCGCCGGCTTTCCTTTTCCGCAGGCGAACGCCCAGCCCAGCGCGCAGTAATAGTCGCCGGCGTCGTCCATCCGCTCCGGATGCGCCATCTGCACCATCCGCGACGCGCCGGAAAAGCAGTCCGGATGCGCCTCCATGGCGGCGACCAGCGCTTCCACAAACTCCGGCTCGCAGACCGTGTCGTTGTTCAGCAGGATCACATACGGCGTCCGCGTCATGCGGATGCCCTCGTTCACCGCCGCGCTGAAGCCGCGGTTGCGCGCGAAGCGCCGCACCGTCACCTGCGGGTAATGCGCCTCCACAAAGTCGGCGCTGCCGTCCTCCGAGCCGTTGTCGATCAGCAGCACCGGGAAATCCCGCGCCGTCTGCCCCTGCAGCGAATCCAGGCAGTCCTTGAGATAGACGATCCCGTTATAATTCGGTATCACGACCGTTACATCCATCATCAGGTCATCCTTTTACTGTTTTTTCAGCGAATAGTCGCAGGTCTGCAGCGAGAAATTGGGATTGTAATAAGGGTCGCCCTCCCGCAGTATGCCCCGCCACCGCGTTTTCATGTAATCGATCTCCCGTTTGAAACGAATCTGCTTCTCCGGCGTGTCCTCGTAGCCGCGGGTCTTGGACTCGTAGTGGTACATCTCCACATTCGGCTCGTACACCACGAGGTAGCCCTCCCGCCGCACTCTGAGGCAGAAATCCACATCGTTGAACGCCACCGCCAGCCCCTCGTCGAAGCCGCCGGCCGCCTCCCACGCAGCCCGGTCCACCATCATGCAGGCCGCCGTCACCGCGCTCAGATCCTGCTGCAGCATCGCCTTGCGCAGATAACCGCTGCGCTCCCGCGGCATCCCCACAAACAGGGCCCCGGCCACGCCGCCGATGCCGACGATGACGCCGGCGTGCTGAATCGTGTCGTCCGGGTAATACAGCCGCACGCCGACAATGCCCACGCCCTTTCTCATGCACTGCCCGAGCATGCGCTCCAGCCAGTCCGGCGTGATTACGGTAATGTCGTTGTTCAGACAGACGATGTAATCGCCCTTTGCAAACGTATATCCGAAATTGTTGAGCGCCGAGTAGTTGAACCCTTCTTTCCAGTACACCACCCGCACGCCGTCCCTGCCGTCGATCTCCCGGTAGTAGTCGAAGGTCTCCGGCTGCGTGCTGTTGTTCTCAACAATGATAATTTCATAATTCGTATAGGTAGACTTCCGGCGGATCGACTCCAGGCAGGCCGCCAGAGTCTCCCGCTCGTCTTTGTTGGGGATCACAATCGAAACCAGAGGCTCGCCCGGCAGCCGGTATTTCACCTGGTAAAATCCCGGGAACTTCGTGTCGGTCACCTCCGCGTCCTCCCCGCAGCGCCGGATATGCTCCAGCACCGCGCGCTTCCCCGCGTCGTAAGCGTACTGCTTGCTCAGGGGGTTGTCCGCGGTCGAAGCCGCGTGCACCCGCCAGTGGTACAGCACCTTGGGAATATGTGCGATCCGCTCCGTCTGCTCCACGCAGCGGAACAGAAATTCGTGATCCTGCGCCCCGTCGTAAGCCGGGTCAAAGCCGCCCGTGCGCTCCGCCAGCGCCCGCCGCACGACCAGCAGGTGGCAGATGTAGTTGTTCGCCCGCAGCAGGTCCAGATTGAAATCCGGCTTCAGGTTCGGCTGGTAGCGCTCCCCGGTGCCGCCCTTTATCTTATCCTCATCCGTGTAAATCAGGTCGGCTCCGGAACGCGCAATCTCCGAGGCCACCTCGAACAAGGCGTTCTCCGCCAGCAGATCGTCGTGGTCAAACAAAGCGATATAGTCGCCCTTCGCCATCGCCATCGCGCGGTTGGTGTTGCCGGCAAGGCCCTGATTTTGCAGCGCCTGACGGCGGATGCGGCTGTCCCCGAGGTATTCTTCGATCACCCTCCCGGTGGTTTCCGGGTCGGTGCTGCCGTCCGCGAGGCACAGCTCCCAGTGCGGGTAGGTCTGCCGCTGCACCGACTCGATCATCTCCCGCAGGTATGGCTCCGGCGTGTTGAACACCGGCACAAGCACGCTGATCAGGGGCGGGTTGTCCCAGCGCTTCCGGCGCTGCGCCTCCAGCTCCTGCGGCGCGGGCGCCGTCTGCGCGCACCAGTCCTCATACTCGACCTCCACCTCTTCCATGCGCTCCGAAAGCCGCACCCGGAATTCCTGAAAACCGTACTGCTTCCAGTAGGAGAGGCCCTTTCTGATTGTATATGGATTCAGGCTTTTTAACACCTTGCGAACATCCATAGAATCCTCCGTGGGGTGGTTTTGACGGGCGTACCGTATGCAGCCGCCGTTTTTTACTGGCGGAAGAAATTGTGGATTTCCTCCGCTACGTGTTCCCTCTGCTCCTGCTTCAGCCCGTAGAACATCGGCAGCCGCAGCAGCCGCTCGCTCTCGACGGTCGTGTAGCGGTCCTCGCCGTGGAACCGGCCGAACTTGAGGCCCGCCGGCGCGGAGTGAAGCGGTATGTAATGGAACACGGCATGTATCTCATGCTCGCGCAGGTAGCGGATCAGCCGCGCCCGCGTCGGTTCGTCCTTTAATTTAATATAGTACATATGGGCGTTGTGCTCCGCGTAATCCGGCACGAACGGCTGCTCCAGATAACCCTCGTCCGCCAGGTCTTTCAGCGCCGCATGATAAAAATCGTAGGTAGCCATGCGGTCGGCCCTGATCTGGTCGGCCAGCTCAAACTGCGCCCAGAGGTACGCCGCGTTCATGTCGCTCGGAAGATAGGAGGAGCCGTAATCCACCCAGCGGTACTTGTCGATCTGTCCGCGGAAGAATTTGCTGCGGTTCGTGCCCTTCTCGCGGAGGATTTCCGCCTCCTCGATCTTGTCGTCCCGCTGGAACGCCACCGCGCCGCCCTCGCCCATCGTAAAATTCTTGGTCTCATGGAAGCTGTAGCAGCCGTAGTCGCCAATCGTCCCCAGGGCTTTTCCCTTATAATAGGCATCCACGCCCTGCGCCGCATCCTCGACCACCTGCAGATTGTGCCGGCGCGCGATCTCCATGATCTCATCCATGGCGCAGGCCACGCCCGCATAGTGCATCGGCGCAATCACTTTCGTGCGCTCAGTGATGGCGTCCTCGATCAGCCGCTCGTCTATATTCATGGTATCCGGCCGGACGTCGACAAACACCAGCTTCGCCCCGCGCTGCACAAACGCGTCGGCAGTCGAACAGAAGGTATACGAAGGGAGAATGACCTCGTCCCCCGCGCCGATGCCCGTCAGGTGCGCGGCCATCTCCAGCCCGTGCGTGCAGGATGCCGTCAGCAGCACGTGCCGCACCTGAAAGCGCTCTTTCATCCACTCGGAACAGAGCTTTGTAAATTTCCCGTCTCCGCTGATCTTGCCCGCATCGATGGCCTGTTTTATATATTCCAGTTCTTTACCCGTAAACGGCGGTACATTAAAATCAAGCATACGTCTCTCTCCTCTGTATTCAAAAACGCTGCCAACCCGCGTCAAACCATAGATTGACAAATACAATAATAGTAAAATAACCGTTTTCTGTCAAGTCTGCCTTTCCATTCCCGGCAGCCTTGCCGATTCTTACTGTACTTATTTCCGTTTATTCTGACAATGCCCAATGCGGCCAGCCGGTTAAGTCAGGCGCTGAGATGATCGGAGGTGGTGGAACAAGAGCAGCGCTTATGGGATTTTTCATAGGAAAACTTTGTCCGCAGCGATAGCTTTATTCATAAAAAAATGGTATGATATCGTCGTATTCAATAATCTAAAAGTCCCCCGGATGCGAAGAAAAAATAACAGACAGTGTCTGTTAAATTGGACATCGGGCATAATAGAAAGGAAATTCCTGTTATGGAAGAAATCGCAAAATATAACGGCATAATAAATGAAATTAAAGAAATTCTGCAAACAGCGCGGCAAAATGTGGCGCGCCAGATAAATACCGAAATTTTGACCGCTTACTGGAATATTGGACGTATCATCGTTGAATACGAGCAGCAAAACAACGCTCGTGCAGAATACGGGTGCCAAACCCTGCGTGAAATATCAAAAGTACTTTCACAAGAGTTCGGCAAAGGTTTTTCTGTGTCGAATATTCAATTTATGCGCAGATTCTACCAGACCTACCAAATGCAGCAGGCAGTGTCTGCTAAATTAAGCTGGTCGCATTACTGCGAGCTTCTTTCGATCTCCGACCCGGACAAGCGCAGTTTCTATGAAAAGGAAGCAGTCAATTCCGGTTGGTCGGTACGGGAAATGAAACGTCAGATAGCGACATCTCTGTATGAAAGACTGCTGCTGTCAGACGGGAAAACAAACAAGGAAACGATACTTGCCCTTGCGCAGCACGGAATTGAAATGATTACGCCCAGCGATATTATTAAAGATCCGTATGTATTCGAGTTTTTGGGCATACCCGAAGCAAAACCTGTTATGGAAAGCGAACTGGAAAAGGCGCTCGTAGGCCAGATCGAAAAATTCCTTTTGGAACTTGGACGCGGTTTTATGTTTGTAGGGACGCAGCAGCGCGTCACGCTCAATAATACACACTACTATGTAGATATGGTATTTTACAACAAACCCCTCCGCGCCTATGTGCTGATCGAGTTGAAAACGGTCAAGCTTCTGCCGGAAGCAGTCGGACAGCTTAACATGTATCTGAACTACTACGCAGCAGAAGTCAACGATCCCGACGATAACCCTCCAATCGGTATCATTCTCTGTACAGACAAGGACAGCGTGGGAGCTGAATATGCGCTGGGCGGCCTTTCCAATAATATCTTTGCCTCCCGCTATACTTATGTGATTCCAAAGAAAGAGGAATTGATTGCACAAGTAGAAGCTGTCCTGAAAGAATGGCGTGAGCTGCAGAAAGAGGATTGATGTCACTTTTCCAAACGTGAGAAGTCTGCCTTTCCATTCCCGCAGGTCAGTGTTACAATATTGGAAAAATGAAAGACGCTGATTATAGATGAACAGGCAGGTCGGCAGACCGGAAGGAGTTTCTCCATGTCACATATGAAAAAGTTAGTGCATTCCCGCAAATTTTCCTCGCTTCTGATCCTCTGGGGGCTGACTGCGGTCAGCTGCCTGATCATTTTTTACCCGTTCCTGTTCGGCGACAAGCTGGTCGTGTTTAACGACGCCGGCTCCGACACCCGGCAGCAGTACCTGATGCAGTACGCGACCATCGTCAACCACCTGCGCGACGGCAATTTTTCGCTGTGGGACATGAACATCGGCTTCGGCGCCAGCATGTTTGCGCTCAACCTGTTTAACGTGTTTCTGGCCCCGGTCTATTTTGCCGGCGTGGTGCTGGGCGTGGGCCATATGCCGGGTGTGCTGGTGTATCTGCTGCTTCTGGAGATTTTTCTGGCGGCGGCGTTTTGCTATCTGTTCCTAGACTGCTTTGCGCTTTCTGAGCGGAGCAAGATTATTTCTTCCTATATATATGGACTCAACGGATACCTGCTCGTGTGGGGGCAGCACTACCACTTCGGTTCGTTTGTGGTCTTTCTTCCGCTGCTGCTCTTCCTGCTGGAGCGCGCCGTGCGCCGCCGGAAATGCAGCCTCGCTGTGCCGCCGCTGGTGGCGGTGATGGTCTGCAGCAGCGTTTATATGTCCTATATGGCGCTGCTCTTTGGCGGCTTTTACCTGATCTGCCGCATGATTCTCGCGGAGGGAACGCGCGCAGAGCGCGTGCGCCGTTTTTTCGCGCACTGCGGAACGCTGCTGCTGGGCCTCGGCATGGGGGCGGTCATTTTTCTGCCGATGGCCCATTATCTGCTGACGGTCAGCACCCGCCTCGACAGCGGCAGTTCTTTCCTGCAGAGAATGCTGCAGTACTGCTCTCTGTTCCCGGCCGATTTTTACAAAACCGCTTTTCTGCGCTTTTTCTCGACCGCCTTTCAGGGCATCCGTCGGTATAATGGCTACTCCAATTTTTATGAAGCCCCGGTGCTGTTTTTCTCGGCGCTGTTCGTGATTCTGGCGCCGCAGTACGTGTGCACCATTCACCGCCAGCCCGCGGCCCGCAAGGCCAAAATCATACAGTATCTGGCGGTGCTGTTTTTCGTGCTCTGCATGCTGATCCGTGTGGGCGCTTCCGTATTCAACGCGTTCGCCTATCCGTTCTCTCGCCACTCCTTTGTGTTCATGCCGCTGTTTGCGCTCATGACCGCATACACGCTAGATCAGATTCATGTCCGCCGCCGGCTTCACCTGCCGGCGCTGGCCCTTTCCATCGTCCTTATTGTCTGCGCGCATGTGCTGGCTTTTCGCGGGACGCCGGAACCGGAACTGACCTCCGCCATCGTCGTATCTGGCGTGCTGGCGGCGCTGATGGCGCTGCTGCTGGCGGCGGACTGCTTCGCCGGATGGCGCAAAGCTCAGTCCACCTCCCGGAACCAGTCCGTTTCCCATGACCAGTCCGTCTCCCGTGATCAACCCGTTTCCCGTGACCAGTCCGTTTCCCGTGTCGCCGGAAATTCCGATTTCAAATTATCGGGCAGACCGGAGGCGACAGGCGGGGCAATACACAAAGCAATGCACGGAACGCAATACGTCACAACGGTCCTGCTGGTTTTGTGCCTGCTTGCAAATGTCACTTATGAAGGCTGGCTCTGCTATAACCAGCGCGACGTGCTGACCACCTCCGACCCGGAATACTGGAGCGGGCTTTACGACCCGGACGTGACGGCGGCCCTCGCCTCTCTGCGCGAAAACGACGATTCTTTTTACCGCGTGGAAAAGGATTATTTCAGCGGAAGCTACTGCATGGACGCTCTGGCGCAGGACTACCGCGGCATCAGCGCCTACAATTCCACGCCCAACCGCAACATCGAGGAATTTGTCAATCTGGTGATCCCCAATTTCCCGATGCTGGCAAAATACGAATACACCTACCGCCAGATCGGCTGGTACACCGGCCACAGCACGCTGTTCGGCATCAAATACCTGCTCTCCAAAAATCCTGCGCTCGCGCTCGACGGTTTTGTCCAGAGCGGGCAGTTTGGCAGCGTCTATGTCTATCAGAATAAGAATGTCTCCACGCTTGCGCGCTTCTGCACGACGGCCGGGGACAGCGCGGTTCTGAAGGACGCTTACGGAAAGGCAGACCTGGAAACCATGCTGCTGGATACGGCGCTGCTCGACTGCGGGGAGGAAGGCGTTTCGGAGCTGATACAGAATCTGACCGGCCGCGCACCGCTAACGGCGGAAGAACTGATGAATGATTATGCGTTGGAAGAAATCTCCGCCCCGGCGGACATCACGGCGGATGGAAGCTCCAATGCGGCGGCAATCCCTATTGATCAGGATATGCTGGCGGATTACGCCCGCGTCTACCTGGAATTTGACCTGCTCACGCCCGAGGTCAGCGACATCACCGTCAACCTCGGGGAGCCGTTTGAGTATCATTTCCGCACGGAGGCCGGAAAAGCCCGGCACGTGCAGCTCGCCGTGCCGTCCTCTTACACTCGTGTTGAACTCAGCCGCTACGGCGCGCCGCTCGCCGGGGAGATAAGCGGCATCCGTCTGCTCGGCTCCCGCAAGGAGCATACTTCTGTGCCGCGCGAACCAGCGCAGATCACCCTGGCAAGCCCGTCCAACGATTCCCGTCTGTCGGGCACTGTCACCGCCAGCACAGGCGGCTTTCTCTTCCTGCCGCTCCCATACGAGGAGGGCTGGAGCGCCGCCGTGGACGGAGAAAAAGCCGAAATCCTGCGCACGGACATCGGCTTCATCAGTATTCCGGTCGCCGCCGGAGCGCACAGCTTCACGCTCACCTATCGTCAGCCGTATCTGGGAACAGGTCTGATCATCAGCCTGCTCTCGCTGGCCGTCTGGGCGGCGCTGCTCTTTCTGCGGCGCAGACGCCGGAACAAAGCAATATAAATATGGAACAAAGCAATATAATATTATGACCATATCATATTATGACCGTTTCCCGAGCACATTCCGGGCCTGCTTTTTAAGCTGCTCCTTAAACGGAATCCTGGCATCAGAAATTCTACGGGCCAGCCGGTAGGACGTCGTCCCTTTCATCACCTCGATGGAAGCTTTCAGGGCGGCGTTCTCTTTTTTGAGCCGGTTCATGGAGGCATTGCCGCCGCGGCCGCCGACCGACGGGTCGCCAAGCGCCAGCCCCTGAAAAATAAAATCGTAATCGACAGCCTGCTCCGCTTCGGACTGAGGCAGCTGCTGCGGCAGTTCCGTCTCGCTCACGCGCAAAGCACTCTGTCCGCTTTGTCCGTTCTGCCCGCTTTGTCCGTTCTGACCGCTTTGTTCGCCCGGTCTGCTCTGTCCGTTCTGCCCGCTTTGTCCATCCTGTCCGTTTTGTTTGCCCTGTTCATGTACCATGGAAATTTCCTGCATATCCATGCACAGTTTCCGCTCCCCGGCGTCCGCCAGCAGCTGCGCGTACAGGGCACGGTATTCCCCGCACATCTGCGCCACGCTTTTGAGCGCAATCCGCGCCACCGCCTCTTTTTTCTCCCGATACTCCTGCGGACGGTCCTGAATGCGGTGCAGCAGACCCAGCACTTCCTCCGGCCCCGCGTCCGGGCTCACCAGCCAGCCGCCCCCGGTGCTGCGGATGCGCTCCCCGACCGCGCCGATGTCTGTGCCGACCACCGGAATGCCGTTCATCCACGCCTCGGAGACGGTGTAGCAGAATGTTTCCGGCCAGATCGGCAGAATGCAGACTACGTCGATCTCGTTGTCCGCCAGAAGCTGCGGCAGCTCCTCTTTTTTATAGGTAGAACTGAAAAAGCAGTTGTCCTGATGGATTTCCATGATCTGCTTGTCGCCGATCGCGCCCAGCACAAACCAGTTAATGCGCTCCCGGTCCATCGGAATCAGCTTCCGCGCCATGAGGCTGCCCTTCTGCGGCACCATGCCGCCCAGAAACGCCACATTCAGGCGCCCCTCTTTGCCGAATCTGCGCCGATATTCGCCCTTTGTGCTGCGTCCGTCCGTGTAAAGCTCCCCGCCATGGCGCACGTACACCTGTATTTTTACAGGCCCGTCCGCAAGCGCTTCCGTGCTGACGCGCAGGTCAATCCCGCACAGCAGCGCGTCCGGGTCGCCGAACGCGTCCACAATGTCCGGCCGCGCCGCCTTGGGCGCCAGGAAGCAGTCGCTTCCGCCCTTATGATCCGTCAGTTCGACCAGAATCTCCGTCTCTTCGTTATTCACACCGGCCAGATAAGCCCAGCCCTTGATGTCGTTGAGCCCCTGATCCGCGCCGACCACCCGGTCCAGCTTTACCCGCAGCTTCGCGTTCCGTTTTGCCCCCTGCGGCGACGGAACATGCACCACCTCGCGCTCCAGCCGGTCTTCGCCGTGGTAAATCACCTGGCAGCGTTCTTTCAGCTCCGGGAAATACTGCAGCAGAATATCGCGCGCGCTGGCGGACGGAAAAATCAGCTTTTTGCAGGTGCGCAGCGCTTTTCCGTGCTCCCGCCGCCAGATGCGCAGGTAATCCGTCTGCGGCGCGATCTGCTTTTTCGCCAGCAGGCAGGCCTGGCAGCGCTCCCGGCGCTCCTGCGGGCTCAGCTTTGCGTCCTGCGGCGCGCAGAAATGTCTCTCATTGTCCAGCAGCAGGATTGTCGGGCATGCGTAATAGTAATCGTGCATGGTCGCGGTCACCGGTATCCCCAGCGCCGCGGCGGCATCGTAAATCTCCAGCGACAGATCCTGCGTGTGGTGGACGTGCACAAGGTCGATGGAAAACGCTTTTAGAACCTGTATGCAGATTCTGCGCAGCTCTGGGTCGCGGAACACCGGATACTGCGGCGCTTCCCCGATCTCAAAGCGCAGCGGAATCACATCCCGGTCCGTGTAGGCCGTCACGCGCAGGCAGTCCGCGTCGCGGGCCATCACAAAGACGTTGTACTCCCCGCGCAGCTCCTCCATCAGCTCGCGCACATGAATCTGCGTCCCGCCGATGTTGTTGAACGCATGCTCCTGAAAATCCAGGTGCAGAAAGTACAGCAAATTTTTCTTTTTATTGCACAATTTTGTGTATAGATTGATATTGTCACGGATCTCCTGATCTGGATTTTCCACGCAGTACAGATCGTTTCGGTGCATCTGTTCCGGGTAGCGCTCCGTCAGAATCGCCGTGTGCTCCCGCAGAAGCGCCTGCTTCTCGGCGGTGTCAAACGAACCCGTGCCTTTGTGGTAGACGAACGTATCATCACACATGATATGGCGATACCCCGCCTGCTCCGCCCGGTTGCAGAAGTCGTTTTCCTCGCCGTAGCCCCGCCCGAACGTCTCCGCGTCAAAATTGCCGATGTCGTCGATCAGGCAGCGCTTGATGAACATGCAGAATCCCACGGCCACGGTAATCCGCGGATAGCGCCGGAGGCTGCAGCGCTCGATCAGCGCCGCGTACTCGTCGATCGTCAGGTGCTCCGGCACCGGATTGTCACGGCAGAACACGGGAACCGAACAGAGCGTCGCGCTGTTGGAGAGCGGCGTCACCGTGCCCGTGCTGTCGTCCCGGTAGGCGCAGGCCACGATTTTCTCCAGCCATCCGGCGGTCACAATCGTGTCGGAGTTCAGCAGAAGCACGTCATGATCCTCCGACAGCGCCATACCCTTGTTGACGTTGCCGGAGAAGCCGAGGTTTTCCGAATTATGCAGTACCATGATGTGTCCTGCGGGAATCTGTTTTCCCAAAACATGCTGCGCCGAAATTTTTTCTTTCGGAATTTGATTCTCTGAAACATTTTCCTCTGGAGCCCGATTCTCTGGAAATTTTCCCTCCGAGACCTGACCCGCTGAAATTCTTTTCCCTAGAACCTGTCTCTCTGAAATATTCTCCGTCGAAATCTTGCCCGCTGAAATTCTTTTCTCTGAAACCTGACTCTCAGAAATTTTCTCTGCCGAAATCTTGCCCGCTGAAATTCTTTTCTCTGAAACCTGGCTCCCTGAAATTTTCTCTCCTGAAATCTGGCCCGCTGAAGTTTTCTCCTCTGAAGCCTGACTTTCTGAAATTTTCTCCCGCGAAACCTGCGATGCGGAAGCCGCCGTGGGATCGCCGCACAGCAGTCCGTCCAGGTACGGGCGGATGCGCGCGTCCGGGCTGCAGTCGTTAATCAGCACCAGCCGGTGCCGGTTCAGATCCGTGTGCCGCAGTATGCTGGGAACGCATTTCTGCAGATCCTCATATCCGTTGTAAATAGGGACGATGATATCCACCGTCTGCGATTTTCTGTTCATGACTCAGCAGCCTCCAAATTATTCGCCCCGGCATCCACCGCGCAGGCCGGTTTCTGTTTCGCCCCGGCATCCGCCGCGCAGGCCGGTTTCTATTTCGCTCAGGAATCCCGTCCTATTTTGATCACGAATCCTGTCCTATTTTGCTCCAGAATCCTGTCCCGCGCCATGCCGCCTGTGAAACGGCAGCTTCCAGTGTCCGCCGGTCAGAAGCCGGTTCGCCCGGTTCAGCGCATCCTCCACGGACAGCATCCGAATCCTGCCGCAGATCACGAGCCGCTGCGCGTCCTTCGGCAGCCGCACCTGATACATCGGGTCGGTCGTCAGAAACAGGTCGCCCTCCGGCAGCGCCGCCGCGGCGTTGGCCGCGCTCAGGCGAACCGTCGATTGTTTTTCCTCTATGCTGCAGACGCAGGGCCTGCCCTCCACCGGGTCAAAGCGCACCGCGCGCACATCGTCAAAGCCCCTCAGGTCAAACGTCAGGCTGAAACGGCCGTCCGCGGAAAGCTCCGTCTCCGTCACCAGCTTTTCCTGCTCGGAATAGCCACTGCCGGTATCGACGAAAAGCTGACTGACCATATATTCCTGCTCGCGCCGCCGTTGCCGGAATTCCTCAATGGAAATGCCGATCTCCGGCACGCTGAACCGCAGCAGCCGGTTGGCTCCCACGTACTGCTGCGCAAAATGCGTATCCCAGTCCCAGAATACCTCCGCCGCCTGCTCCGTGATCCCGAACTCCCGCAGAAATTCCGTCTTCGGGCACAGCGGCTCCAGAAACAGCTGATTGCTGTAGAGCTCGTTGACCGCGCGCCAGAGCAGGAAAGCGACCGGAACCGGAAAATCAAAAATCCACTCGCAGTCGATCACCTGAAAACCGTCGTCCGCCTCAAAAATATTGTCAAGAATCAGGTCGATGTTAGCCGGCGCCACGCACGTGCAGTCCGCCCCCAGCTCCCGGCCGCCGAACACGCGGCCAAATTGCACCCGCTGCTCCTTCGTCATCTGCCGCAGGCTGCTTACACATACCGGATGCACGGCCGTTGTCCCGGCGTCATGCACATCCCCGTCGCCGCCTGCTTCTCCGACACGCTCTGCACGCCACAGCTGCTCCGCCTCCGGCGCGCATCCGCACAGCTCCGCCACCTTCCAGATCAGCTTTTTCAGCGCCGCGGCGTCGCCCCGCTGCGCCGCCTCCGCCGCCTGATGCCCCAGGCTTTTCTGATGCAGAAACGGGTACACGATGCCGTCTCCCTCCGGCCGTCCCGTCAACGGACGCCAGAGTCCGTAATGTTTCTGCTCCTGCGCCAGCATTTGCCGGATGTGCGCTCCGGCCTCCGCCGTCGCCGGCCGTTTCCACACAAAGCGGCCCTCCGGCCGGTCTTCCAGAACGGTCATAACGGAAAACGCATCCGCCCGGTCCGTGCTCAGCTTGGCATAGCGGACGCTGCGCTCCCGCTCAAGCGGCGCTGCGCTCATCTCGATCAGAAACGAATTGGCAAACTGCGCCATCACGCCCTCTGCGGACAGGGTTTCCGCCATCTTGCTCTCCTCAAACAGCGCCATCCGGTATTTTGTAAAATTCCACGCCGGACGGCCGTATTTCTGCTCCCGCAGGGATTCGTCGGTAAAAATCTCCCGGGGAAACTTATAGTCAGGATAAGGATAATAAAATTTATAATAATCCAGACCGCAGCGGCGCATGAGCGCCTCCCACTCGGCCCGGGAAAAGGTGCGCACCGCGCGGTTTTCCCCATATCCGCGGATTCCGTCAAAATACCCGTCCGTGTGATCTTCGGGCGCTCCCGCGAAATATTTCAGGCCCAGGCGGTTCTCGATGGCGACCAGCAGCACGCCGTCCGGCTTCAAAAAGGCCTTCACCCGGCGCAGAAACGTCCCGTACGGGTCGTCCCCCTCCGTGAAGCTCATCGCGTATTCGAACGCCCCGTTCAGAACGACGTAATCAAAGCCTTCCGCAAACTGCATGTCGTTTAAATTGCCCACGCGGATTTCCAGATTGCCGCAGCGCTCATGCCGCGCATAGTTGATCTCGGCCCGCCGTTTGGAAAGCTCCACCGAGACAACCTGCCGCATACGGCTGCACAGCAGGCCCGTGATCGCCCCGCACCCGGAGCCGATCTCCAGACAGGAAGCCCCCGCCCGGAACGGATACCAGCTGAGAATATTCTCGCGCGCCCGGGAAAGATGATAGAGCACGGGAAAGCTCACGCGCTCCAGTTCCTCCGGCCGGACGCCGGATTTCGCCGTTTCCAGAATCTCCTGCTCCACGTCGCCGTCGGAGTAGAGGTCTTTTCCGATATAAGAATCAAGATTTAACGTCGCCATGTTCTGTCTCCTATGCCCGATGAAAAGCAACGCGGACAGGCTCTTGCCTGCCGCATAAAACAGCCCGTTCTGAGAAACCATTTTCCGGAAAACAGTTCCCGGAAAACAGTCTTATGAAAAACAGTTCTTTGAAAAGCAATTCTTTGAAAATAGTTCTTTGAAAAACAATTCTTTGAAAAACAGTTCTTTGAAAAACAATTCTCCGAAAAACAATTCTTCAAAAACATTCTTTGAAAAAATCTCCGGAAAAATCTCTCACGAAAGCGTCACCCGCGAATTCATGTCATAGTATCCCACCGTGTTGCGGTCGGAAATCACGGTCAGGCTGCAAACGTCGTAAAGGCGGTGAAACACCGTGAACGCGCCGTTGCGGTAGCCCGTGCAGCCCAGGGAAACCAGATACTCCCCGCCCTGCAGGTCGAGGGTCTGCGTAAATGTCACTTCCTGATATTCGCCGGCCTTTTTGCCCTGCACATCGGCTTTTTCATACATGGTGTTGGTGCCCGTGATCTCAATGCCCTGCAGGTTTTTGATCGTGAACGCGTAGATCGGCTCTTTGATCTCCTCGCGGAATTCCACCTTCATCCGCACCGAAAATTCCGTGCCTTTCATCAGCGTGTTGGTGATCAGACCCTGATCGTCCAGAATCGCATAATCCGTGATCTCCGCGCATTTGTCGCCGTACTCGATCAGATGCGGATTGGACGCCACCGAATCCTTCCAGCTGCGGGAGACCTCCTCGATGTCGTTCATGCGCGAGTCCGTCTCCAGCTCCGCCGGGTCAAACTGGTGCACCAGCACTTTCTTGTAAAGATCCACCGCTTCCTTGGGACTGCCCTCAAAAATCTTGTCGCCCTGGTTCAGCAGAATCGCACGGTCGCAGTATTTCGTGATGCTGCCCAGGTCGTGGCTGACAAACAGAATCGTCCGTCCCTCTTTTTTAAATTCCTCAAATTTGCGGTAGCACTTGGCCTGGAAAAACACGTCCCCGACCGACAGAGCCTCGTCCACGATCAGGATTTCCGGGTCGATGTTGATCGCCACGGCAAAAGCCAGCCGCACAAACATGCCGCTGGAATAGGTCTTGACCGGCTGATAGACATAATCCCCGATGTCGGCAAAAGCCAGGATGCCCTCCAGCCTGGCGTCGATCTCTTCCTCGGAAAATCCCAGCATCGTGCCGTTCAGGTAAATGTTTTCGACCCCGGTGTACTCCATGTTGAACCCGGCGCCCAGCTCCAGCAGCGCCGAAATCCGCCCGTCCACGGTCACCTCGCCCGCCGACGGGCTGAGCACGCCGGTGATGATCTTGAGGATTGTCGATTTCCCGGAGCCGTTCGTGCCGATGATGCCGACCGTCTCCCCTTTTTTTATCTCAAAACTGACATCCGTCAGCGCATAATGCTCCTGATAATTCACTTTCCGCGTCAGCCCCAGGCTCTCTTTCAGCCGGTCGGAGGGCTTGCGGTACAGCTTGTATATTTTGGTCAGATGATCCACCCGTATGGCGGTATGTTCTTCCATGAAACGCTCCATTCCGCCGCCTTTTTCCGGCGGCACCGCTGCTTTCCTCATGCAGGACATGCCTGCAGCACATCCGCATTCTCAGACAGGATGCACCTGCAGCACATCCGCATTCTCTGGCGGAACACATCTACAGCACATCCGCGAAATGCACGCGCAGCCTTTTAAATACCCAGATTCCCAGCACAAACACCGCGGCCGTGAACACCCAGAAATACAGCGTCCACAGCGGCTGCTCCCAGAACCAGCGCTTATAAATGAAAGCGTCGCGGTAGCCGGAAACGATGTAGTAAACGGGATTCAGTCTGAGAATTTTGAAAATGATCGGGTGATCCGTCAGCATTTCCTCGGCAATCCACATGATCGGCGTCAGCCAGATGCCGACCTGTAGAGCGATCGTGATCACCTGCGTCAGGTCGCGAAAAAAAATGACCACGGCGCTGGTCGTATAGCACAGTCCCAGCGTCAGCAAAAACAGGGCTCCGGTGTAATAAAAAAGCTGCAGGTAATACAGATCCGGCAGATGGCCGTACAGGCAATACAGCAGCGTGATAAAACAGACGAAAAACAGATGCACAAACAGCGCCGAGATAATCTTTACAATCGGCAGCACGCTGATGTTGAACACCACTTTTTTGACCAGATAGCTGTATTCGATCAGCGCGTTGGTGCCTCCGGTCAGGGAATCCTGGAAAAAGAACCAGGGCACAATGCCGGCCACCAGATACAGCACAAACGGCACCGGCAGTGAGCCGCGCCCGGCGCGAAATCCGACCTGGAAAACGAACCAGTACACGAGAATCGTCACCACCGGGTGGACAAAGGCCCATACGATTCCGAAATAGGAGCCGGCGAACTTGGTTTTGAAATCGTTTTTCGCCAGCTTGTAGATCATCTTCCGGCTCTGGTAAATCTCCGCCGGCAGGGAAAAGAATTTGTTCATTTCGCCTCCGTGTACGCGCGGAAGCCGCCCCACTTCCGGTCCTTCTCCGACATTATCAGCTCCATGCCCTCCGGAACCGGCCATTTCACGCCGATATCCGCGTCGTCATAGCGGATGCCTCCCTCGTCGTTCGGGTGGTAGAAGTCCGTACATTTATACGTAAATTCTGCATAATCTGAGAGCACGAGGAACCCGTGCGCAAAATGCTCCGGGATGAAAAACTGCTTTTTGTTCTCCGCCGACAAAATCTCGCCGTGCCACTGTCCGTAGGTCGGGGAGCCCTCCCGCAAATCCACGGCCACGTCGAACACCTCGCCCGCGAGCACGCGCACCAGCTTGGCCTGCGGATACTGAATCTGAAAATGCAGCCCGCGCAGCACGCCCTTCCGGGACGACGACTGGTTGTCCTGCACAAAAACCTGACCGATGCCGGCCTCGCTGTAATCCCTGTAATGGTAGGTCTCCATAAAATATCCGCGCTCGTCGCCAAACACCGTGGGGGTGATGATTTTCAGTCCCTCTATCCCGCACGTCTCGACGGTTATTTTGCCCATGCCATGTCCTCCTTATTATAAAGCGGTTCTCATATCAAAACGACGCTCATGTCAAAACAGCCCCGTATCAAAGCGGCTTTCATGCGCCAAGACGGCTCCCGTATCAAAGCAGCCTTCATGCCGCCTCACAGCCCCTCCGCGACTTCCAGCATGTATTTGCCGTATGCAGTCTTGAGCAGCGGCTGCGCCAGCGCCACCAGCTGTTCTTTGGAAATGAAGCCGCGCTTGTAAGCGATTTCCTCGATGCAGGAAATGTAAAGCCCCTGCCGCTTCTGAAACGCCGACACAAAATCGGCCGCGTCCAGCAGCGAATCGTGGCTGCCGGTATCGAGCCACGCAAACCCGCGCCCCATCGTCTCCACGTGCAGTTTGCCGCGGCGCAGATATTCGTTGTTCACGCTCGTGATCTCGATCTCGCCGCGCGCGGACGGTTTGACGTTTTTCGCGATCTCCACCACGTCGTTGTCATAAAAATACAGACCCGGCACCGCGTAATTGGACTTTGGCTGCGCCGGCTTTTCCTCGATGGAAATGACTTTGCCGTTCTCGTCAAATTCCACCACGCCGTACTCGCGCGGGTCGCGGACGTAATAGCCGAAAATGGTCGCCCCCTCCTCGCGCGCCGCCACGCTCAGCAGCAGTTTGGAAAAGCTCTGCCCGTAAAAAATATTGTCCCCGAGCACCAGCGCCACGCGGTCGCTCCCGATAAATTCCTCGCCGACGAGGAAAGCGTCCGCCAGTCCCCGCGGCGATTCCTGCACCGCGTAGGAGAACTGCAGGCCCAGCTGTTCGCCGCTGCCGAGCAGGTCCCGGAAGCCGGGCAGGTCACGCGGCGTCGAGATAATCAGGATTTCGCGGATGCCGGCCAGCATCAGCGTCGACAGCGGATAATAAATCATCGGTTTGTCATACACCGGAAGCATCTGCTTGGATACCGCCTTCGTCAGCGGGTACAGCCGTGTGCCGGCGCCGCCGGCCAGTATGATTCCTTTCATGAATTGCCTCCTCTGGTAAATGCCATGGTTACGCTCAAATGTTTCCAGTCTATTTCTGATACATTTCCTCGTAATATTTCTGGTAATCCCCGCTGGTCACGCGGTTCATCCAGTCCTCGTGCTCGAAAAACCACTGAATCGTGCGGCGGATGCCGTCCTCAAAGCGGGTCTCCGGCTCCCAGCCGATCTCGGCGCGGATTTTGTCGGGCGCAATCGCATAGCGGCGGTCGTGCCCTTTGCGGTCCGTCACGTAGGTGATCAGATCGTCGCTGACCAGCGCGCGGCGCGGGTCGCTCTCCGGCAGCATATCCCGCAGCGTGTCCAGAATAATATGAATAATCTGAATATTCTGTTTTTCATTGTGGCCGCCGATGTTGTAGGTCTCAAACAGCCGCCCCTTCTCCTGCACCATGTCGATGCCCTTGGCGTGGTCTTCCACGTACAACCAGTCGCGCACATTTTTGCCGTCGCCGTACACCGGCAGCTTTCTTCCGTGCAGGGCGTTGTTGATAATCAGCGGAATCAGTTTTTCCGGGAACTGGTACGGCCCGTAGTTGTTGCTGCAATTTGTGATGTTTGCGGGAAAATGGTAGGTGTCCATGTAGGACTTCACTATCATGTCCGAGGAAGCCTTGCTCGCGGAATACGGGCTGTGCGGGTCGTACGGCGTCGTCTCATAGAAATATTCTCCCTCTTTTTCCAGGGAGCCATACACCTCGTCGGTGGAAACATGCAGAAACTTCCGGTCCGGCTTATAGGTGCCGTCCGGCAGCTCCCAGGCCGCCCTGGCCGCGTTCAGCATCACCAGCGTGCCCAGCACATTGGTCTTTACAAAGACCTCCGGGTCGCGGATGCTCCGGTCCACGTGGCTCTCCGCCGCGAAGTGCACCACGCGGTCGATCTCATTTTCCTCAAAAATGCGGCCGATCGCCGCGGCATCGCAGATATCCGCCCGGATAAACTGATAATTCTCCCGGTTTTCGATATCCTTGAGATTCTCCAGATTGCCCGCGTACGTCAGCTTGTCCACGTTGATGATGCGGATGCTGTTCCCGTATTTGCGGAACATGTAGTGAATATAATTGGAACCGATAAACCCGGCTCCGCCCGTAACAAGATAAGTTCTCATGCGAATCCTCCGTATGCTGATCTGTCCGATCTCGTTCTTCCCTGAAAGTCTGGTTCAAAGTATACCATTTTTCCAGCGGTAATTCAAGTTCCTTTACATTTCCGGCACCGGCGTCGGCCGCGCGCTGTCCCACACGCTGTCCACGTCAAAAAGGTCACTTAACATATCCGGATTGTAGTACATGCGGTACCCGTCCAGATTGCGGCGGCCCTGCCGCAGATACGTGTCCCCGAACTGCACCCAGTACTGCGAGGAATCCACGTTGCAGAAAATGTGGAAGCCCTGCTGCTTCAGATAGGTAAAGTACGGGTTATCGTCCGTGTACGGCTCCCAGCCGCCGATGTCGGCGCCGAATGCAAATATGATGATGTCGGTATCGCCGACCACGGAGGCCACATTGTCGAGCCAGCGCTGCGTATCCTGCATCACCTTGTCAATCCCGGCCGCCATGGGCGAGATATGACCCCAGGTATGGCTGGCGAACTCCCAGCCGCCGGCGCGCATGGCCTCCGCCACGGCCTTTGCCTGATCTACCTCGTTCTGCCAGGCCGCCTCGTCGAAATCCGGGTGCGCGTCAAAAAACCGCTGCTGGTACTCGGTGACGCGGGACGCGTCCTTCGTCCGGTACACCTCGTCGGTGCGGTAGCCGAGCACGCCCTCGTAGCCGGTCAGCGCGATCACTCCCTTGTGGCCGTGATAGGAAAAATCCGGGTGCTCCTCCACAAACGTGTCAATCCACGGCACCAGGTCGTAATCGCCGACCGAAACGCTGCCGTCGTCCTCAACGTAAGTGTTCTTAACGCGTCCGTCCTCATCCACAATCAGCTTCTGCGCAAAGCCGTCCCCGTCCATATAATGATAGTAGCTGACATCGTCCTGCGACAGCACAAACGGCTTTTTGCCCGGCGGAAGCAGGATTTTGCCCCGGGAAACGGTGCCGTCGGACGCCACGGTGCACATGTCGTGCAGGCTCACCATCACATAGCCCTTGGCGTACATGGATTCCATGATCCCGGCGAATTCGCTCATGGTCGTCATCACCTGATTGTAGCCGGCCTCGTTCTGATCTCCGTCAAACGCCTTGCTCACGTCCCAGATCATCGTGTGGAAAAACACATGCGTCACCTGATCCAGCGCATACTCCACGCAGGAGGAGCGCGACGCCTCATAGCCGGCCGCCGCGTTCTGCAGCGTCTGGCTGCCGGTGTACTGCTCCGAAGCCTGCAGCAGCGAGATGGCTTTTTCATAATCGTACTGCGCCGCCAGCCTGTCCGCCTGCGCAATCAGCTCCGCCTCCGCGTCTTTCGCCGAAGCGGACACGGCGGCGCCGTCCGGCGCCTCCCCGCGCTGCGACGCCAGAATATCCGACGCCAGCGTCTGCCGCTTTATTTTGTTTTTCCCGGACAGCTGCGGTATCAGCGCATCCTTCACCAGAATCACGGCCAGAATGACGCCCAGCAGCACAAAAAGCGAAATCATGCACTTGATGATCAGCTCGTTCCGCCTGCGCTTTGTCTGCCGCTGCTGCAGTTTTATATCCCGGTCGTCCATAGGTTCCTCCAAAAATTTCTATTTTCAGTATCTGCCGTTTCTGCGGATTTATTTCTGCGGCGAAACGCTTCTCAGATTGCGGGCACGGTCGACGGCCGCAGCGGATCCCAGGCCTGCTCCACGTCAAACAGGTCGCTCAGCATGTCCGGATTGTAGTACATGCGGTATCCGTCTATGTTCCGTCTGGACTGCCGGACGTAATCGTCCCCGATCTGCAGCCAGTATTTCGCGGAATCCACGCCGCAGAAATAGTCAAAGCCGGCCTCTTTCAGATAATTGAAGCGGTCGCCCGCGTACGTCTCCGCCCCGCGGATGTCGCCGCCGAACGCATAGATCAGGATGTCAGTATCGCCGATCAGCGGCTCCACCCAGGTCTCCCAGCGGTCGGTGTCGCGCACGAATCCATCCCAGGATATCCCATTGGTCTCGCTCATGTTCTGGTGGCCCCAGGTGTGGCTGGCGAATTTCCAGCCGTTCGCCTTCATCGCCTCCGCGACTTTGCGCGCGCCCTCGCATTCCTGCTCGAACGCGGCCTCGTCGAAGCCGCCCGGATACGAATCGAAAAACTGCTGCTGCTGAACGGTCACGCGGGCCGCCTCCTTCGTCTTGTAGACCTCGTCCGTGCGGTAGCCGAGAATCCCCTCGTAGCCTGTCAATGCAACATATCCTTTCTGACCATGATAGGAAAAGTCCGGATGCTGCTCCACAAAGCGGTCGATCAGCGGCACCATGTCGTAGTCCCCGACCGAGACGCTGCCGTCGTCCTCGATATACTCGTTTTTCACATCGCCGTTTTCATCGACGATCAGACGGCTGGCAAACCCGTCGCCGTCCATGTAATGGTAATAGCTGACGTCGTCCTGCGACAGCACAAACGGAATCTTGCCCGGCGGAAGCATGATATCGTGCGCCGCGTAAGCGCCGCCGTCCCCGCCCCGGTTCACAAATTCATCCAGGAAAATCATCACATATCCTCTCTCGTACATCTGCTGGATGATGCTGTTGAACTCGTGCTCCGTCACCATGTACTGGTTGTAGCCGCCCTCGTACTGGTCGCCGTCGAACGCCTTGCTGGCGTCGTGAATCAACGTGTGGAAGAAAATGTGCGTCACCTCCGAGGCCGGATAAGCCACGCAGGCCGCCTTCTGCTCCTCAAATTCCTGCGCCGCCTTCTGCCAGTCGGCGTTCTCCCCGTAGCCGTCCGCGCCCTGCAGAAGCGCGATCGCCCCGTCGTAGTCGTACTGGGCCGCTTTTAGCTGCGCCTGTTCCAGCACTCTGGCGCCGTTCTCGCCGGAGCCGTCCGCCTTCGTTCCGCCGCCGTCTTTACCGGCATCCGTCCCGCCGGCCCCATCGCCATCCGTTCCGCCGGCGTTCCCGCCTGCATCCGTTCCTTTGCCGCCGTCCGAATCCGCGCCGCCCTGGCCGTCCTCCTGAGCCGTGCCGTCTCCCGCCGGTTCCGCGCCTTCGTCCTCCGCCGGGTACACGTCGATGACCTTCTGCTGCGCATTGCGCGCCGCCATCCGCTCCTGCCCCGTCTGCTGTATGCCGTGTCCCAGCACAATCTCGTAAATAATCGCCGCAAGCAGCAGCACGATCAGAACGCCCAGCGCCAGATACAAAGTCTGCAGCTTCCGCGCATTCTCCTGCTCCCGCCTGCGTCCCCTGCCGGGGTCGGGATTCCACTGCCGCGGGCGGGCCTTTTTCTGCGTGTTTTCGGTGGTGCCAGACATTTTCTGTGCGTCGTCAGGGGTGCTTGCTTTTTCCCGCTCATTTCTGGGAGTATCCGACGTTTTCCGGTTATCTCTGACGGTGTCTGTTTTTTTCGGTTCATCTCCGGCAGTGCCTGTTGTTTTCTGCTCATTTTCGGAGGCGTCAGACGCTCTTTGCGTGTCTTCAATGATGCCTGCTCTTTCCTGTCCGTCTCCGGCAGTGTTCGACGTTTTCTGCGCAGCCTCAACGGTGCCTTCCGTTTTCTGTATTTCTCTAACAGTACTCGACAATTTCCATCCGTCTCTGACAATACCGGTCGTTTTCTGTCCGTTTCTGACAAATCCCGCTGTTTCCCGTTTATCTCTGGCGATGTCAGGTGCTCTCTGTACATTCTCTGCGATGCCTGCTCTTTCCTGCATATCTCCAACGGTGACTGCTTTCTCCTGCATTTTCCCAGCGCTGTCTGTCTTTTTCTGTATATCCCCATCGGCACGTCTTACCGTACTGCGCGGCCGTGCTGGCTCCGCATGTCTTTTCTCAGGCTCCTGCACCTGCGCAGCTTTCCCCGTCTTATCCGCATGCCGCCGCTGCTCCATCCGGCGTGCCAGGCTGCTCATCTCCCCATTGTAAATCTGCGGCCTTCCTTTTTTCTGTTCCTCCATGATACCGCTCCCCCAGCTGCATTTCCTGTAAGTGTCACATATAAAATTCGACAAAATCTCTCACCTATAAGATAGTAGATCGAGCATTTTTTGTCAATTCTGTCGCCCTCACATTTCCTTAAAAATACATGAATATCTTTCTTAAGAAATGAAAAATATTTTTATCGCCCGCTATAGTTCTTTACGAAACCGGCTTCCGATGCTATACTGAACTATATTCGGCCGGAAACGGACAGGGCCTGCGCGATAGAACGCGTTTCGGCCTGTATGCCGGCGCGGCAGAGCACGTTTGCCCGCATGCCGGCGCCACACGGCAGAGCGCGTTTGCCCGCATACCGGCGCCGTGCGGCACTGGGGAGCCTTTTTATGCAGTGGGACGAAAAGCCATATCATTCACTTGACTATGAAATGAAGCGCCGCTTCGGGGAGAAGGTCTACCGGCTGACGTTAAACGGCGGCATGACCTGCCCGAACCGCGACGGCACGCTGGGCAGCGGCGGCTGCATTTTCTGCAGCGGCGGAGGCTCTGGCGATTTTGCGGCCAGCGCCTCTTTGCCGGTCGGCGCGCAGCTCGATTCCCAGAAAGCCCTGATCCGTCAGAAACGCACCATTCACAAATTTATCGCATATTTTCAGGCTTTTACAAACACCTACGCCCCCGTGGATTACCTGGAACAGATTTTTCTCGAGGCCATAGCGGACCCCGAGGTCGTGGTTCTGTCCATCGCCACCCGCCCGGACTGTCTGCCGCCCGATGTCCTGCGGCTGCTGGAGCGGCTGAACCGCATCAAGCCCGTGTGGGTGGAGCTTGGACTGCAGACCATACATGAGGAAACGGCCCGCCTGATCCGCCGCGGCTATCCGCTGTCCTGCTTTGCGCAGGCGGTGCGCGAGCTGCGTCAGCGCGGCATCGAGGTGATTGTCCACACCATCCTCGGCCTTCCCGGAGAGACCCGGGCGCAGATGCTGCAGACGGCGGATTACCTGAACGGCTGTGATATCCAGGGCGTCAAGCTGCAGCTGCTGCACATTCTGCGGGGCACCGAGCTGGCCGGCTGGTACGCAGCGCAGCGCGTCCGGCCGCTTGACGAGGAAACTTATATCGATCTTGTCGTTGACTGCGTGGGCCTGCTCTCGCCGGACATCGTAATTCACCGGCTGACCGGAGACGGGCCGAGCGGGCTGCTGATCGCGCCCCTGTGGAGCACGCGCAAGCGCACCGTACTGAACCACATACACGCCGCATTTCGCTGCCGCGACGTCTGGCAGGGAAAATACCGGCGGCCAAAGGAGGAAGCGTCATGCCCGAGCCATTCACTCTCTACAAACTGATCATTCTGTATATGCTGCAGAAGGTGGATTTCCCCCTGACTAATTCGCAGATTTCGTCTTTCATCCTCGAGCGCGGCTACACTTCCTATTTCACGCTTCAGGCCGTGATCGCCGAGCTGCTCGAGAGCGATATGGTCCGGCAGGAGACCGTCCGCAACTGCTCCTATTTTTCTCTGACCGAGTCCGGCGAGGAAGCGCTTCACTATTTTCAGAACCGCATCTCAAAGCCGATCCGCGACGAGATCGACCAGTATCTGAGCGACAACAAAATACAGCTGCGCGACGAAGTGTCCGTGATCGCGGATTATTATAAAAATACCGCCGATGAATATTCGGTGCGCTGTCTTGTAAAGGAGAAATATTCCAATCCGATCGACCTCACGATCACGGTTCCGGACGAGATGCAGGCGAAAATCGTCTGCCGCAACTGGAAGCAGAAATGCCAGGGCATTTATGAATTCGTTATGAAAGAGCTGCTCTAGCTTTTTTATAGATATATCACTAATGATGCAGGAGGAACTTATGAAAGACACTTATATCTCTGAATCTGTCGTTTACGTCGGCGTGGACGACAAAACGATCGATCTGTTTGAAAGCCAGTACCATGTCCCCAACGGGGTTTCCTACAATTCCTATATTATTTTCGACGAAAAAATCGCCGTCATGGACACCGTAGACCGGCGCGGCACCGACGAATGGCTGGCCAACGTGCGCAGGGCTCTGGACGGAAAAGCGCCGGATTATCTGGTAATCCAGCACCTGGAGCCGGACCATGCGGGCAACGTGCAGACGCTCGCCGAAATGTTCCCGGAGATGAAGCTGGTCGGAAACAAAAAAACTTTCCAGATGCTGCCGCAGTTTTTCTCCATGGAGCTGGCGCCGGAGCGCCTGGTGACGGTGGCGGAAGGCGGCACGCTCTCGCTTGGAAGTCACACATTGCAGTTTTTCATGGCTCCGATGGTTCACTGGCCGGAAGTGATGGTCACCTACGAGCAGAGCGAGAAGATTCTGTTTTCCGCAGACGGTTTCGGAAAATTCGGCGCGCTCGACACCGAGGAGGACTGGACCTGCGAGGCAAGGCGTTATTATATGAATATTGTCGGCAAATACGGCACGCAGGTACAGGCGCTTCTGAAAAAGGCCGCCGGTCTGGACATTGCCATGATCTGCCCGCTGCACGGCCCGATTCTGAAAGAGGATCTCGGCTACTACGTCGGCAAATACCTGACCTGGAGCAGCTACGAGCCGGAGGACGAGGGCATCGTGATCGCTTACGCCTCCATCCACGGCAACACCGCGCAGGCTGCAAAGAAATTTGCGGAGATTCTGGAAAAGAAAGGCGCAAAAAAAGTGTCCCTGTTTGACCTCGCGCGCGACGACATGGCGGAAGCCATCGAGGACGCTTACCGCTACGACACGCTGGTGCTGGCCGCTTCCTCCTACGACGCGGGCGTCTTCCCGTGCATGGAAGACTTCCTCAATCATCTCCGCGCCAAGAATTTCCAGAAGCGCAAGGTGGCATATATCCAGAACGGGAGCTGGGCTCCGAGCGCCGGAAAGGTTATGAAATCCATCGTCGCCCAGATGAAAGACATCACGGAAATCGAGCCGATGGTCACGATCAAATCCACGCTCAAGCCGGAGACGCTGGCCGAGCTGGAGACGCTGGCGGATGCGATTCTGAGCTGAATCTAAGCATTAAAATCTGAATAAAGTGAACCGGTGTGGTATTTCAGCGGAAATATCGCACCGGTTTGTTTTTTCAGTCTTTTATGATAGAAAGAAAATGAATCATTAAAACTGCGACACCATCCACAGAGGTATATTCACCATCCAGTCCTGCTCCCGGTAATTCGCCGTCGATGTGCGGATTGCCGTCCCGGGCCTGAATTTGCTGCAGTACTGTTTCAGGCTTTTCGATTTCAGATTATCCTCCGCCTTCACTTCGACAGGAATAACCTGCCCCTCTTTCTGTATCAGAAAATCAATCTCGCCCTCTGATTTTGTCTCGGAATAATAATACGGCGTGTACTCTGTATCAAAAACCAGCTGCTGCAGCACATACTGTTCCGTCAGGGCGCCCTTAAATTCCGTAAATATCGCATTTCCATCCAGAATGGAGCGGGCATCCAGCTCGCTCAGGGCTCCCAGCAATCCAACGTCCAGCAAAAACAGCTTAAACGCGCCAAACTCTGTGTAAGCCTTCAACGGCACTGCAGGCTTGCTGACGTTATAAATTTTTTTGATCAGGCCACAGTCCTGCAGCCATTCAATTGCAAGCTCAAAATCTTTCGCCCTGGCGCCCTCCCGGATTTTACCGAAGAAAAACTTTTTGTTCTCTTTCGCCAGCTGCATCGGAATGGAATTCCACACCATGCGAATCCGGGCAAGCTCATTTTCCGCCGTGTGTTTTCCAAAATCATCCTCATACATCTCAATGATTTTCTTCTGCAGATCCCGCGCCTCATAAAAATCGTTGTTCTCTGCAAAAGTGGCCACCACTTCCGGCATACCGCCGATAAAATAATACTTTTTCAGCCAATCCGAAAATTTGTCATGAAACGCGGCCAGCAGCGGATAATCCCTGCGCTCAATCAGCTGAGCCAGACCTTCTTCGCCCACCGCGCATAAAAATTCGCGAAAATTCAGCGGCCCCAGCTCCAGCGTATCCACCTTTCCCACCGGGAAGGAGACGCCCTGGTGAATTGCTACGCCAAGCAGAGAACCGGCCGCAATCACAGCATACTCCGGAGCATTTTCACAAAAATATTTCAGCGAAGCAATCGCCCTTGGATTTTCCTGAATTTCGTCAAAAATAATCAGGGTTTCGCCCGGAACAATCTTAACGCCCGTCGCTATGTTGACCGCCATCAGGATACGATTGATATCGTAGTCCGGCTGAAATACATCCTTCATATACTGGTTATTATCCAGGCTTACATACGCAGTACGCTGAAAATATCGTCTCCCAAATTCCTGCATCAGCCAGGTCTTTCCTACCTGTCTGGCGCCTTTCAGAATCAGAGGCTTCCGCCTTTTTTTATCCTTCCACCGTATCAGCTGATTCATCGCGGTTCGTTCCATCACGTACCATCTCCCTTGCTCCGCAAATTCTCCTCCTGTTTCAGAATACACTTTTTCGGACGAATATGCAAGGATATTTCACACTTTTTTGGACGAATCTTTTCTTCCTAATTACACTTTTTCCGGCAAATATTTTGTCTATAATCACACTTTTTCTGACGAATATTTCTCATATGGTCGCACTTTTTCTGACAAATATTTCTCATATGATCGCACTTTTTCTGACGAATATTTTTCCTATGAGTGCACTTTTTCGGGCGAATATTTCCGGACACGCAGAAGGGCCGCACCAGAATGCATTTCGCATCCTGCTGCGGCCCGTTCTGTCCGTAGATGAAGTCATTTAATAGAACTGGTGGGCTCCTATCTTGGTGCCTTTTCCTGAACCGGTATTGAAGTAAAGGGCTCCTCCTACCGGGTTTTCGCCGCCGAGCGCCGCGACTGCCGCGTCGTAGCAGGTGCTGGGGACACCGCTCGCCAACGCGCTTGCCAGTGCGCCGCTGGATGCAGGCGTAAACTGACCGCTCTGGTAAATAACTTCGCTGATGGTATTCGGGAATGACGAACTGTAAACACGGTTCATCACAACCGCACCTACTGCAACCATTCCTTCATAACTCTGGTTGCCCGCTTCGCAGTAAATCAGTGCCGCCAGCAGATTCGTATCGTCCGAACTGCCTGTGGAAGCGGTCCCGGCAGAGGTGTCCGAGCCGTCCGAATAAGACGCACTGTCGTCGGTATAGGTTTCCGCAGCCGCTGTGTTCATGGGAACAGCGGTCGCCTCGTTGACCGGATTCCAGTAGGGATCGTAGAGAATGCCGGTGCCGGAATCGTAGTAAAGATTCGTGGACGCATCGTAGTAAATGCCGGTCTCGGCATCGTAATAGCTGCCGTCGCCCTCTGTGTAAACGTCTTCGCTGTACCCCGCATCATAGCTCGCGGTGTCGGTGTAGCCGCTGTCGTAGCCGTCCATGTAACCGGCATCGTAGCCGTCGTCATAGCTGTCCGTGTAACTGTCATCGTAGCCGTCGTCATAGCTGTCCATGTAATCGGCATCGTAGCCGTCGTCATAGCTGTCCGTGTAACTGTCATCGTAACCGTCGTCATAACTGTCCGTGTAACTGTCATCGTAGCCGTCGCCATAGCTGTCGTCGTAACCGCTGTCGTAGCTGTAAGCGTCCGTGTAGCCCTCATAGCTCTCTGTATCATCGCCCGCATAACTGTCGTAATTCGCGGCATCAGCGCCGGAATCATCCGTATAGCTCCCATCCGAACCGGCGTCCTCTGAGCCGTCCGACGCATCCTCCGTATCCACGGACACTCCCTCTCCCGGAACCGCCGTATTCATCAGCAGCACCCGTGAGACGTCATCCTCTGAGACATAGGCCAGGCTGTCCGCGCCGACCTGCACCTGCAGCCAGTGCCCCTGATCCTCGCTGAGCACAAACTGCTCGCCTGTGTCGAGAACGTCGAGCACCTCCGAGCCTCCGTCGGCATCGGCATAGAGGTTTACCTCGTCCCAGGTAGTCGCAACGCCCTCCACGCCGCTCTCCTGCGCCGGAGCTTCCGCGTCCTCTCCGAAAATCAGGTATTCGTTCTTTACAAATCCGGTCAGACCGCCGGAATACACCTCAGTCCACTTGTCGCCGCGCTCAATCACCCATGCGGCGCTCTGCGGATACAGGTATCCGATCACTGCGCTGTCCTCATCCACCGCGCTGCGGATATTGACGCCGGTGCTGATCTCCCCGTCATTGGTCACCGCGATCTCCGTCCACGCGTCTTCCTGCTGGTAAGGGATCGCGATCATCTTATCGTCCTCCGCCATCGCCGTGGCGTTCATAAGCAGGCAGCCTCCCAGGACAGCCAGCGCGCCGGCGACGTAAGCTCTGCTTTTCCTCATGAATTATCTCCTCCCCGGAAAATGATGCTACATTTCTGTTAAAATTATTACATATTTATTAACTCATGTTACGAACTCATTGTAATATGTTTAATTATCTTTGTCAACACTTATTCGCAATTTCCTCAAAATTTTACGACGCCCGCAGGTCAGGCAAAAAAATAAGACTGCTGCAAAGTACCGGCGGGCCAAGGTACAATCCGGTTGTACCAAGCCTTGTCCGGTATTTTGCAGCAGTCCCGCACAGGTTGTCTCCTTAAACCTGCGACAGTATCATTTCCATAAAATTAAACCCGCCGCTGCCGGCTGGCCTCATACATCAGCACCGAGGCCGCCACCGCCGCGTTCAGCGACTCCACCTGGCCGCACATCGGAACCCGGATATACGCGTCGGCCAGCGCCGCCGTCTCCTCCGTCAGCCCGCGGCTCTCGTTGCCGATCAGGAAAGCCGAAGGCATGCGGTAATCCTGACGGTCATACGTCGTTTTCCCGTCCAGGTGCGCCGCGTACAGGCGCACGCCCCGGCTTTTCAGCCAGTTCAGATCGCGCCGCCAGTCCTGCGCATAGCAAAACGGCATGCGGTACACGGAGCCCATCGTCGACCGGATCACCTTGGGATTGTAAATGTCCGCGCAGTCCCCGCTCAGGAGGATGCCCGTGGCCCCCGCGCCCTCAGCGGTGCGCAGAATCGTGCCCAGGTTGCCCGGGTCCTGCAGGTTTTCCAGCGCCATCACCAGCGGGCAGCCGGACAGCAGATCCGGCAGCCGGTAATGAAACTGCCGCACCAGACACAGAATCCCCTGCGGCGTTTTGGTATCGGAAACGCTCTCAAACACGCGGTCCGCGAGCACGGTGACCTGCGCCTCCTTCGCGAACAGCGCCGGATTTTTCCGATAAAACTGCTCCGAGACGTACGTCTGCACCAGGCGTTCCCGCGGAACCTCCCGGTACATTTTGATGCCCTCCACCACGAAAAGGTCCTGCGCGCTGCGCTCACGGGCCTTCTTCTGTAATTGAAGCAGCCGCTTTACCTGCGCGTTCGCCGTGCTTGTAATCACCTGCCGCCTCGGCATATCCGCAAGCGCCCGCTGTGCCACCGGCACGTCTGCAATCGCCCGCTGTCCCATCGGCGCATCCGCAATCACCCGTTGTGCCACCGACGCGTCTGCACTCTCCCGCTGTCCCATCGGCGCATCCGCAGCCAGCTGCTGCGCCGCCGCGCCCGTAATCACCTGCCGCTCCATATCAGATGCCCATCGCCTTGGCCACGCGCACCACGTAATCCGGGAGCTGCTTCTGCATGCTCAGCGCCTCGTCGATGTCCAGGTCCACGTATTTGCCCTCGCGGTACGCGACGACGCGGTTGGACTTGCCTTCCGCCAGCAGATCCGCCGCATAGGCGCCCATCACCGAAGCGTAGACGCGGTCGCGGCAGGTGGGGCTGCCGCCGCGCTGCATGTGGCCGAGAATCGTCGCGCGCGTCTCCACGCCGGTCGCCGCCTCAATCCGGCGCGCCATGCTCGTGGAATGGCCGATGCCCTCTGCGTTGATAATAATATGATGCTTTTTGCCGCGCTTGCGGTTGCGGATGATGTTGTTGATCAGCACCTGCTCGTCGTAGTCGTACTGCTCCGGCAGCAGAATGTCCTCCGCGCCGTTGGCGATGCCGCACCACAGCGCGATATAGCCCGCGTTCCGCCCCATCACCTCAATGATGCTGCAGCGCTCGTGCGAAGTCGAGGTGTCGCGCACCTTGTCGATGGCTTCCATGGCCGTGTTGACCGCCGTGTCAAAGCCGATCGTGTAATCGCTGCAGGCGATGTCCAGGTCGATCGTCCCCGGCACGCCGATGGTATTGATGCCTCTGGCCGCCAGCTGCTGCGCGCCCGCGAACGAGCCGTCCCCGCCGATGACCACCAGGCCGTCGATTCCATGCTTCCGGCATATCTCCGCGCCGAGGTCCTGCCCCTCCGGCGTGCGGAATTCCGAGCAGCGCGCGGTGTACAGACAGGTGCCGCCCTTGGAGATCGTATCCGACACGCTGCGCGCGTCCATATCCCGGATTTCCTCGTTCAGCAGTCCCTTATACCCCTGTGAAATGCCTTTTACCTTCAGGCCGCGCGACAGCGCCTCCCGCACTACCGCCCGTATGGCCGCGTTCATGCCGGGAGCGTCGCCCCCGCTGGTCAACACGCCGATGGTCTCAATCTTTTTTGACATAGTCGTACCTCCGTCACTTCTTCTGCACCAGTTTTATATTTTCTTTTCCAAAAAGCCCCGTGAGCTGTTCCAGTACCGGCCCGTCGGCTTTCACTGTCCAGTTTTCTCCCAGCCGGCGCACCGCCCGCTCGCTGCGCACATAGATCGCCACATGATCTTTGCCCTTCGAGTGGCGGAGCACGTCGAAGAGCTGCTGCTCCTTTTCCTGATACTCCCGCTTGTCCGCAAACTGCACCCACAGCTCCTGCGGCGTCTCCTCAAACGGCCAGATGCGCTCGCAGATGAGCTTGCTCGGCTTGTCGTCCTCACAGTTCACGCGCCCGCGCACAAAAACCTTGCGGTCGTAGGTCAGCAGCGCGCTGTTTTTTTCATAATCGCGCGGGAACACGACCACTTCCGCCGTGCCCACCAGGTCTTCAATCGTCAGGAAGGCCATCGTCTTGTTGGTCTTGGTGTATTTGATGGTCCGGCCCGTAATCATGCCGCCGATGATGGCGGTGCTGTTGTCCTTCACGCGCGATACCCCGGTCTCCTCGTCCAGCGCAAAATCCGCGGTCACGTTTGTGATGACGCGTCTCCACATCTCCTCGTAGCGCTCGAGCGGATGGCCGCTGATGTAAATGCCGAGCACCTCTTTCTCAAACGCGAGAATCTGATCCTTGTCGTACTCCCCGACGTCCGGCATCTGCACCTCGTACTCCCGCTTCTCTTCCTCGTCCATCAGATCAAAAAGAGACATTTGCCCGCTGACGGCGCTCTTTTTCTCCTGCACCACGCGCTCGATAATCCCGCCGTATACCTGCATCAGCTGCCTGCGGGTGCCGCCCAGGCCGTCCATGGCGCCGGACTTGATCAGGCTCTCGATGGTGCGCTTGTTGACCTCCTTGCCGGCCACGCGCTCGATGAAATTGCCGATGCTCCCGTACGGGCCGTGCTGCTCCCTCTCCCGGACGATGGCGTCGATCACCGGCCGGCCGATGCTCTTAATGGCCGACATGCCGTAGCGAATGTTGTTCCCATCCACCGAAAAGCCGCCCTCTCCGAGGTTGATGTCCGGCGGCAGGATGCCGATCCCCATCTGACGGCAGGTCAGCGTGTACTCCGCGACTTTGTTGGGGTTGTCGATCACGGAGGTCATCAGCGCCGCCATGAACTCGACCGGATAATAATATTTCAGGTACGCCGTCTGATAAGCCACCACCGCGTAGGCCGCCGCGTGCGACTTGTTGAACGCGTACTTTGCGAAATCCGTCATCTCGTCAAAAATTTTGTTGGCCGTGCGCTCGTCGATGCCGTTGGCCGCGCAACCGGGCACGCCCTCCTCCGGGTTTCCGTAGACAAAATTCTGACGCTCGCGCGCCATCACCGCCGCCTTTTTCTTGGACATCGCGCGCCGCACCAGGTCGCTGCGCCCGAGCGTGTAGCCGCCCAGGTCGCGCACGATCTGCATGACCTGCTCCTGATAAACGATACAGCCGTAGGTCGCCTCCAGAATCGGTTTCAGCTGCGGACAATCATATGTGATCTCCTCCGGGTGCGCCTTGCCCCGGATATACTGAGGAATAAACTCCATCGGCCCCGGCCGGTAAAGCGAAATGCCGGCGATGATATCCTCCAGGCTCTGCGGGCGCAGCTCCTTCATGAAGTTTTTCATCCCCGCGCTCTCCAGCTGGAACACGCCCTCCGTCTTGCCGGTGCCGATCGAATCCAGTACCTTCTTGTCGTTGTAATCGATTTCTTCTATTATAATAGTCTTTCCGCTGCTCTTTTCCGCCATCCGCACCGCGTTCTGAATCACGGTCAGCGTCCGCAGGCCCAGAAAATCCATCTTCAGCAGGCCCAGCTCCTCCAGCGTTGTCATCGTAAACTGCGTGGTGATGGTGCCGTCCGCCGCCCGCGACAGCGGCACATATTCGTCCACAGCCTTCTGGCTGATCACCACGCCGGCAGCGTGCATGGACGTATGGCGCGGCAGGCCCTCCAGCCGTTTCGACATATCGATCAGCTCATGCACCTGCTCGTCGTTTTCGTACATCGTGCGCAGCTCCTGGCTCATCTGCAGCGCCTTGTCGATGGTAATGTTCAGTTCCTGCGGCACCATCTTGGCGATCGTGTCGCACAGCGCGTACGGCATGTCCATCACGCGGCCCACATCGCGGATCACGCCGCGCGCCGCCAGCGTACCGAAAGTGACGATCTGCACCACGCGGTCCTTGCCGTACTTGCGCACCACATAGTCGATGACCTCCTGCCGCCGCTCGAAGCAGAAATCAATGTCGATATCCGGCATCGACACGCGCTCCGGATTCAGGAAACGCTCAAACAACAGGTTGTAGCGGATCGGGTCAAGCTGCGTGATACCCAGCGTGTAAGACACCAGGCTGCCGGCCGCCGAGCCGCGCCCCGGGCCCACGCTGATGCCGTTTTCGCGCGCGTAACGGATGAAGTCCCAGACAATCAGGAAATAATCGACGTAGCCCATCTTCTGAATCACCGAGAGCTCGTACTCCAGCCGCGGCCTGTGCGTCTCCGCCTGCGCCCCGTACAGCCGCTCCAGCCCCTCAGAGCAGAGCTTGTTCAGGTATTCCCAGGAGGTATAGGGCGCGGGGACGTCAAATTTCGGCAGCTTGGTCACGCCGAATTCGATCTCGACATGGCAGCGCTGCGCAATCCGGTGCGTATTTTCCAGCGCCTGCGGCGCGTACGGAAACAGCTCCGCCATCTGCTCCGGCGATTTCACGTAATACTGGCCGCCCTCATAGCGCATCCGGTCCTCATCCGCCAGCTTTTTGCCGGTCTGGATGCAGAGCAGGATGTCGTGAGCCGCCACGTCGTCCTCGTAAGTGTAATGCACGTCGTTGGTCGCCACCAGGCCGATGCCCAGCTCGCGGCTCATGCGCAGCAGCTGCTGGTTGACCATCTTCTGATCGGCAATCCCGTGATCCTGCAGCTCCAGGAAATAATTGTCCGCACCGAAAATATCGCGGTACCGCTGCGCCGCCTCCTTCGCCTCCTCGTACATGCCGCGCACCAGATAGCGCGGAATCTCCCCGGCCAGGCAGGCGCTGAGCGCAATGATGCCGCTGTGGTATTCGCGCAGCAGCTCCAGGTCGACCCTGGGGCGGTAATAGAAGCCTTCCACAAAGCCTCTGGAAACGATCTTCATGAGGTTGGCGTAGCCCTCGTTGTTCTCGGCCAGCAAAACGAGGTGGTAATAGCGGTCCTCGTCGCTGCCCAGCTCGCGGTCAAACCGCGAATTCGGCGCCACGTACACCTCGCACCCGAGGACGGGATTGATCCCGGCTGCCTTTGCCTCGCGGTAAAAATCGATGACGCCGTACATCACTCCGTGATCGGTGATCGCCGCGCTGTCCATGCCCAGCTCTTTGACCCGGGCCACATATTCTTTTATTTTATTGGAGCCGTCCAGCAGGCTGTACTCCGTGTGGACGTGCAGGTGTGTAAAATTCACGGCTTTCTCCTCTTTGCTTTCCCGGTTTCGTCTCAATTCTACCATCTTTGCCGCGAGGCCGCAAGACGAAAGCGAAAGGTCTTTGTGTGTTTATAATTCTTTCCAGTGTTTCAAGATAAGGATTGCCTTGCCCATATATATTCTTGCGTTTTTCTCTGTTATCTGCCTAATATTCATCCATCATATTTTTCTCAGGCATTTATCGAACAAAGCCTCCATCTTTTCATATCTGCACAAAAAGGAATCCTTACTGGCAGACAGCATTTCATATGCATCCAAATTGCTGAAATCAACTGCATAATGATTGTAAAGCGCCAGTTCCCTGATAAATTCCCGTTGAGTTCTCCTGCCCAAATATAAAGATCCTGAAAGATATAAAAGTGAATATCACACAGGTGCTTAAGATCAAATCTTCCGAAAACCGGTTTATGAATCAGATCATTGATTCGTATAGCGGTAAGCTTTCGTTCAACTTCCTGCAATTTCTTCTGATCGTTAATACCAAGTTTATTTCTCAGGACTTCTGAATCCGGATAACAATACATCATATCATTCATATTACAAATCCTCTGCCGGTTCATCGGGTCCGGTGCCATTGGCGGAAGCAATAATCATCCTTCTAAGCTCGTCTCCGCTTACTTTTTTATTATTGTAATCGGTCAGCATCTGAATTTCCTCATCTGTAAGATTCATGCCTTCCATTGCCAAAGTCGCGCGAGTCTCCCGAATGCCCTGCTCCATTGTATAAGCCGGATGATTCAGCTTCACCTCAAACGGTATGCTTTCCGTGATTATGATCTGCTTCAGCAACATATTAACAACGGCAGACAAATTTGTTCCAAGGGATTCCAGAATCGCGGCAGCTTTTTCCCGGTCTGCAGGATCGGTTCTCACCTGCAGCAAAGATGTATTTGCCATAAAGAATGCCTCCTTTGTATCTTTTGCATTATTATAGCACATTGTCAGTACAATGTAAATTTATTTTATTTTATTCCATAAAGCACAGTGCTTTCTTCGTAACGCAGGCGGCTCTGATCAAAAACCCATAAAATCCATGAAAAGCAAAAGCCGTCTTCTCAAAATCGGTCAATGGCGATATAATTTATTTGACCAATCGGAGCAGATGGAACAGGATTTCACCCGGCTGATGGCATTCTGGAAAAGCATTTACCTGAGAAAAGAGGAAACCCCATGAACAAAGATAAAACCGCGCCCGCATACGCCATCCGCGCGGGCAGTCTCACCAAATATTACGGCAGGGTCCGCGGCATCGAACAGGTCAGCCTGACCGTCGCAAAAGGCGATTTCTTCGGCTTCATCGGCCCCAATGGGGCGGGCAAGTCCACCACAATCCGCGCGCTTCTGGGGCTGATTCGCTTAGACGGCGGCCAGGCGCAGATTTTCGACCTCGACATCACGAAGGACCGGAGGCGGATTCTGGAACGGGTGGGATATCTGCCCTCGGAGACGGCGTTTTACCCCGGCATGCGGGTGCGGGACGTGCTGAAGCTGTCCGCCGGTCTGCGGAAAAAAGACTGCCGGGAAAGCGCGGGCCTGCTGTGCGAGCGCCTGCAGCTGGACGTCTCCCGCAGGGCGGACGAGCTCTCCCTCGGCAACCGGAAGAAAACCGCCATCGTCTGCGCCCTGCAGCACGAGCCGGAGCTGCTGATTCTGGACGAGCCCACCAGCGGCCTCGACCCGCTGATGCAGCGGGAATTCTTTGAAATACTCCGGGAGCGCAGCCGGCTGGGGACGACCATCTTCCTGTCCAGCCACGTGCTCTCGGAGGTGCAGCACAACTGCGCCCACGCCGCCGTCATCCGGGAGGGGAAGATTATTGCCGGAGGCAGCGTGGCGGAGCTCTCCCGCACCGGCGCAAGGCGCGTCAGCGTCCGCGGACGCATCGCCCTGGAATCCCTTTCCGGCGTGAAAGATCTGCATCTCTCGCCGGAGAGCGCTGATTTTCTGTACAGCGGGGACATGCAGGCCCTGCTCGCGGTACTGGCGCAGGGAGAGGTGCGGGATCTGTCGATCTCCGAACCGGAGCTGGAGGAAGTGTTCCTGCATTATTATATGGAAGAAAACAGCCCGGAGGAGCGAGGGCCGCAAAAAGGAGGCGACTGGAAATGACCATAATCCGGCATGAACTGAGACAGGGCCGAATCGCCTTTGCGGTCTGGACGGCTTCCATCGCCTTTCTGCTCATCCTCTGCATTCTCCTGTTTCCGGAAATGAAAGAGGAAATGGGCGCGGTGGGCAAAATGTTCGCGTCGATGGGCAGCTTTACCGCCGCGTTCGGGATGGACCGGCTGAATTTCGGCACCCTGACCGGCTTTTATGCCATCGAGTGCGGAAATATCCTCGGACTTGGAGGCGCGTTCTTCGCCTCGCTTCTCGGCGTTTCCGCCCTCGCGAAAGAGGAGCGGAACCGGACGGCGGAATTTCTGCTGACGCATCCGGTCTCCCGGGCAAGAGTCGCCGCAGAAAAGCTGGCGGCCGTCCTGATACAGATTGCCGCCATGAATCTGATTCTGCTCGGGCTGTCCCTGTTCTCGGTAAAGCTGATCGGGGAGGAAATCCCCTGGAGGGAAATCTTGCTGATGCACGGGGCTTATACGCTGCTCCAGCTGGAGCTGGCGGGCATCTGCTTCGGCATCTCCGCATTTGGGCGCCGCGGCGGCGCAGGCATCGGCCTGGGCCTTGCCGCCGTCCTGTATTTCCTGAACCTGATCGCCAACATGACAAAGCGCGCAGCCTTTCTCAAGTACCTAACCCCCTTCGGCTACTGCGAGGGCGCAGACCTCATCGCTGACGGAAGGCTGAGCGCCGGCCCCGCGGCGGCAGGCATACTGTTCGGGTGCATCGGCATCGCCGCGGCTTTCTGGCTGTACTGCCGAAAAGATATGCACTGAAATGTTCATTGCTTTCCCAAACTTTCCATGATAGAATAGGATAGGTAAAGTATGAGCATGTGAAGATTTATAAGGAGTTTAGGCGTTTTCATGAAAAAGCTGTGGGGAAAATTGCTGCCTTTCGTTTTAATCTGCATCGTCGGCTGCGCCGCGGTTATGATCGGAGTTTTCTACTTCGATTTTATTTCTCAGCGGATTTTTGAGGACAGCACCGGTCATCTGGAGGAGATTTACGGCCAGGTGAACCGTTCGTTCGGCGCTTTTGTCGAGCGAAACTGGGGGCTTCTGGAGAACTGGGGCGAGCATTTTGCCCTCACAAAGGACGCGGGTGACGACGGGACGGCCGGCTTTATCGCCGGCGAACAGGAATACTGGGGCTTTTCCGGCTTCTATTTTCTCGCGGAGGACAAGAGCTGCATGACGCCCGACGGCGCCATGGTCACGATCAGCCTCGACGATTCCTGGGAACGCCTGACGGCGGAGCATGAGCCCGTGATGGCCGGCGAGACGCTGGAGAACGGACAGGAAGTCACCGTTTTCGCCGCTCCGGTGCCGCACGGCACTTACCGGAGCTTCGACTACGACGCCATCGCCGTCAGCTACACGAACGCGGACATGGCCGACTCCCTCAACGTAAACGCCTTTTCCGGAAAGGCCAAATGCTTCGTCATCCACAACGACGGCTCCGTGCTGCTTTCCACGCAGACCGGAGGCAACATTTTCGACAACTATCTCGTCTATCTGAAGGCCGCTTCCGACCTGGACGAGGCGCAGCTGGCGCAGCTTCAGAGCGACTGGGCGTCCGGCGCGTCCGGCCTGCTGCAGTGCCGGATCGGCGACACCAGCCACTGCATCCTCTACCAGCCGGTCGGCTTCCAGGATTACATCCTTCTGAGCGCGGTGCCGCAGACCGTGGTCAGCTCCGGCTTCCTGTCGGTGCAGCAGACCACCATCCGCGTCCTGATCGTCATTTTCCTGCTCGTGGGCGCGATGATTATTATCCCCATCCTTCTGCGCACCCGGCAGCAGTCGCGCAAAAGCAGAATGGAGCTGCAGTACCGGGAGCTCATGTTCGACGTGCTGTCCAACAGCGTCGACGACATTTTCCTGATGCTGGACACGGAAAATCAGAGCGTGGATTACATCAGCCCCAACATCGAGCGCCTGCTGGGCATCCCGGCGGAGGAGGCGCGGAAAAACATCCGCATCATGGAAAAATGCGCCGTCGACAACGACGTCGTGATTCCGAAGCGGGTGCTGGATGCGATCCCCCTGCAGGGCAACCGCTACTGGGAGTGCGAATACATGCACCAGAACACCGGGGAACGCCGCTGGTACCGGATGACGATATACCACATGAGCATCCAGAATGTCACAAAATATATTGTCGTACTCTCTGACCGCACGCTGGAGCGGCAGATGAATCAAAACCTGCAGGAGGCCCTGACCGCCGCCCGCAGCGCCAACGAAGCCAAGAGCAATTTCCTTTCCAATATGTCCCACGATATCCGCACCCCGATGAACGCCATCGTCGGCTTCTCGGTGCTGCTGGAGAAGGATGCGGACCAGCCCGACAAGGTGCGCGAGTACACCCACAAGATCACGGCCTCCAGCCACCATCTGCTGAGCCTGATCAACGACGTGCTGGATATGAGCAAGATCGAGAGCGGCAAAACCTCCCTGAACGTGGATCGCTTCAGCCTGCCGGAGCTGCTGGAGAATCTGAGCATCATTCTGACGCCGCAGGCGAAGGCCAAGCGCCAGAGCTTTGAAATCCACGTGCAGGGCGCGCCGCCGGAGCAGCTCATCGGCGACAAGCTGCGCCTGAACCAGATTCTGATCAATCTGCTGTCAAACGCCATCAAATACACGCCGGACGGCGGTAAAATCGAGTTCCTGCTGTGCGAGCTGCCGCAGACGGTGCCGCAGTACGCCAAGCTGCGGTTTGTCGTGCGCGACAACGGCATCGGCATGAGCAAAGAATTTCAGGAGCACGTGTTCTCTCCGTTCAGCCGGGAGATCAGTTCCGTCACCAACAAGATTCAGGGCACCGGCCTCGGCATGGCGATCACCAAAAATCTGGTCGACCTGATGGGCGGCATCATCCAGGTGGAAAGCCAGCCCGGCCAGGGCAGCACCTTTACCGTGGAGCTCTCGTTCCTGCTCCCGGAACAGGTGGAATCCGACTCCTGGTACCGCCAGAGGATTACCCGCCTGCTCGTCGCGGACGACGAGGAAGAAATCTGCCTGGATATCCAGGAGATGATGCGCGACACCGGCGTCGACGTATCCTGCGTGACCGACGGCCGCGCCGCGGTGGAGGCCGCCGTGCAGGCGCACAGGCGCCACGAGGATTTCCACGTCATTTTGCTGGACTGGAAAATGCCCGGCTTAAACGGCGTCGAGACCGCCCGCCTGATCCGGGAGCAGATCGGGGCGGACGTGCCGATTCTGGTGCTGACCTCCTACGACTGGAGCGAAATCGAGACGGAAGCGCGCGAGGCGGGCATCAACGCTTTCATGCCGAAGCCGTTCTTTACCTCGGTCTTCTGGCAGACGATCGAGCCGCTGTTCTTTGACCGCAGCGCGCAGCCTGACGCGGACGAACCGGCGGACAGCCGCGCGATGGACGGACGGCTGTTCCTCGTCGCCGAGGACAACGAACTGAACGCGGAAATTCTGACCGAGCTGCTGACCATAGAGGGCGCGCGCTGCGAGCTGGCGGTGAACGGCCTTGAAGCGGCGGAAATGTTCCAGAAATCAGAGCCCGGTTATTACGATATGATTCTGATGGATGTGCAGATGCCGGTGATGAACGGCTACGAAGCCACAAAGCGGATCCGCGCCTGCGCCCATCCCGAGGCGAAAACGATCCCGATCGTGGCAATGACGGCCAACACCTTCGCCGAGGACGTGCGGAATGCGCTGGACGCGGGCATGGACGGCCATCTCGCGAAGCCGATCGACATGGACGCCGTGCGGAAGCTGGTCGGCCGCCTGATCGGCCGCAAACCGGATCAGCCGGCGGACGCACCGGACCGGACAAAAGCCGGAGGATACGAAAACACCGGCGCATAAAAGAGAAAAACCGCAGACCGCGGGCAGTCCGGGCCGGGCAAAAGCCGGAGAATACAAAAACGCCGGCGCATAAAAGGAAAAAACCGCAGACCGCGGGTAGCCCGGACCGGGCAAAAGCCGAAGGATACGAAAACGCCGGCGCATAAAAGGGAAAAACCGCAGACCGCGGACGGGCGAAAAATCCGACATGCATCATAAGAGGGGAGACACATCCATGAAAAAGAAGGGATATTTTACGGCGCTGGCACTGGCGGCGGTATGTTTTCTGACATCCTGCGGCGGAAACGGCTCCGATTCCGGCCACGTCACGCTCACCGTGATGGGGCGGAAAAGCGATATGGAAAAAAGCTATCTGACCAGCATATTTGAACAATATGAGACATCTACCGGAAACCGGCTGGAGCTGATCGAATACGAGGACGCCGAGTTTGAAGCGGAGGCGGCCGCAAAATTCGCAAAGGGGGAGCTGCCGGACATTTTCCTGCATTTTCACAACGCCGATCTGAACCGCTTCCACGCGGAGGACAATTTCCTCCGTCTCAACGACGAGGGCTGGGTCGACGATCTCACGGACAGCGCGCGCGCCTACTGCCTGGATAAAAACGGAAACCTTCTGGGCCTGCCTTTCTGGGAAAGCTCTGTGTCTGGATGCTACTACAACAAGACGATTCTGGACAGCCTGGGCCTCAAGCCGGCCGCCACGCAGACGGAGTTTGACGTCCTCTGCCAGGTGCTTGCCGACACCGGCTACGTGCCGGTCTGCTGGCCCGCGGACGGCTGCACCTGGATGTTCCAGTTCGGTCTGGACCCGGTGTTCGCCGACGACCCGGAGCTGCTCGAGCAGCTGAACCAGAACAAAATCACCTACTCCGAAATTCCCGCCGTCGCCGGCATGACGCAGTGGATTGCGAACGCTTCCGAGCAGGGATGGTTCGGCTCCGATTTCCTGGAATGCGGCTGGGACGACATCGCCCATCTTCTGGCCGACGGCAACGCCGTGATGACCTTTATCTGGGACACGTGGTTTTATACGGATTTTGTAAAGGACGGGAAGTACACGGCCGACGACTTTGCCCTGATGCCGGTGTTTATGAACACAACCGACAGCGGCACCTATGAAGGCGGCAATCTGAACATGATGATGCTCAACAAAAACAGCGACAGGCTGGAAGCGGCGCGGGAGTTTCTCTCGTTCTGCGCCGACCCGGAGCACTACAACGCCGCTTTCGACGGAATTTCCACGGTGAGCTGCTTCAAGGGCCAGACGACCAACATCCAGTCGGAGATGGTGACGGAAGCCAAGGCGTCCATCGCGGAAAACGAGCGCGTATCCACCGCCGCCTCCAAAATCATCGGCTACAGCGCGGAGGATGTGGCCCGCGCGTTCGACAGCCTGTTCCGCGGAAAAACGGACGTGGACGGCTGCGTAAAGCTGATGGACGATTACCGCATCAAAGAAGCGCAGACGCAGGGCGCGGAGGGATTTTAACAAAGGAGGAAAGCATAAATGTCTCTGAAACTTACCAATGAATTTAAAGGCGTGCTTTTTGCGCCGAGAAAAGAAGAAATCAAGCCGGGAAGCGGCGTGCTCTACCCGAGGGTCATCGAGCTGCACTGCGCCGGCGAAGAAAACGGCACGCTGCTGGCCGCTTTTGAATATTATGCAGACAGAGAACCGGCCGTGATTCCGGTTTACCAGAGCACGGACGGCGGAAAATCCTGGGAGCATCTCAGCGATGTAAAGGACACCAAAAACGGATGGGGCATGCGTTTCCAGCCCGTTCTGTTTGAGCTGCCGGAGCCGTGCGGCGACCTGCCGGCCGGCACCGTTTTGTTTGCGGCCAATTCCATCCCGATGCAGGCCTTCGAGCCGGGCAATCCGCCGGATTTTGTCGGCACCGAGCTCCTGCTCTACGCCAGCTTCGATCACGGCAGGACATGGGAATACCGCTCCATGATCGCTTACGGCGGGGTGCCGGTTGAGTACAACTGGGACTGCCTCGGCCCGGTCTGGGAGCCGTTCCTCTACCTCAACGCATACGGCGAGCTCACAGCCGTATATTCCGATGAAAAACCGCACACCGAACGAATCCTCAATCAGTGCCTTGCGGTCGTCTCCTCGCCGGACGGCGGGAAGACCTGGGGCGAGCCCCGGCTCGTCGTCGCGATTCCGGACGGTCAGAAACGCCCCGGCATGGCAATTGTCACCCGGCTTCCGAACGGAAAATATTTTATGTGCTATGAAATCGTCAACACGCCGGACGAAAGCATCCATTTCAAGATTTCGGACGACGGCATGGACTTCGGCGACCCCGCCCTCTACGGGACGCGGGCCGAGACCGCGGACGGCAAATACGTCGGCAGCATGCCCTACTGCGTGTGGACGAAGAACGGCGGCCCGAACGGCACCATCATCCTCAGCGGCAAGCGCGACAGCGGATGGCTCGGGCTGCGCGACCCGGGAAAATTCCTCGTCAACTACAACCTCGGCGAAGGCCCCTGGGAGCAGGCGGACATGCTGGTCTCCTACGATTCCAGGATTCACCAGGCCGGCTGGAGCATGGGCATGGCGGTGATCGACAACGATTCCCGGCTGATTCAGCTCGCGCCGACCCAGATGAGCCCGAGCCTGCTGCAGATTTCCTACGGCATCGCGGCCATGGGGACCGGGGAGGATGCCTGAGGCAGAGGGTATCCGATTTAAAGGATATTTGAGTCCGGGGATGTAGGAATCTTTCGCATCAATATCTGTTTCGTCGCATCATCGGCGAAAGAATATTGGATTCCGTTGCGGGTAAGCTGCAGCAGTTCGTCGTCCGTGAATCCGAACCGCTGTTTCAGCAGCGCAAACTCTCTGGTGACCGATGTATTGCTGACCGTCCGGTTGTCCGTGTTGACCGTGAGAATCACGCCGTTGTAGAGAAACTCGCGAATCGGATAATCCTCCGGCGCCGGCACCGCTTTGGTCTGAAAATTGCTGCGCGGGCACAGCTCGACACACACGTGCTGTTCCGCGCATAATTTCTGCAGTTCCGCGTTTCCGCGCATGGCAATGCCGTGCCCGATTCTCGACGCTCCCATCGCAATCGCCTCCGCGACGTCCTCCGCCCTGCCGCACTCTCCGGCATGGATGGTAAAGGGGATGCCGTTTTCTTTTGCATACGCAAACAGCCCGCGGAAGCCGCTGGTCGGATAGCCCGCCTCATCTCCGGCCAAATCCACCGCGCACACGCCCCGTCCCAGATAATCCAGCGCCAGCCGAAACACTTCCAGATTCTGCTCCGGCGTGTGGTGCCGCATCGCGCAGAGAATCACATTCGTCCGGATGCCGGTCTGCTCCTCTCCCTTTTTCAGGCCGCGCAGCACGCACCGAAGCACATCCTCCGCCGACAGCTCCGGCGAAATCAGCGACATCGGCGCAAAACGCGCCTCGACATACATGATGTCGTCCGCCGCCAGCGAGGCGACAAAGGTCTCCGCGGCTTTGCAGATATGCTCCGCCTTTTTCAGGCACGCAAGCGGCAGGTCAAATTTCGCCAGATACTCCCCGAGGTTTTGGCACTCGTCCCCCTCCACCTGCACCATGTTTCTCACCTGCTCCATATCCGGAATCCCGCTCACCGAGCGGAGAAACTGCAGATCCAGAGAGCCGTCCAGGTGGCAGTGCAGATCGACTTTTGGAAATTGATTCATGGAAAACACGCTCCTTATTCTTCCGTCTGTTTCATTCATGCAGACTTTCTTCCTATACTCAGGCCCTTTACGCATTCGGACTTTTTCATTTGTTCAGTCCTTTTCACTTGTTCAGCCCTTTTCACTTGTTCAGTCCTTTTCACTCATTCAGGCCTTTTTGATGCGGATGATTTCATTGTACCAGACGGCGGAAATCTGCGCCAGACTATTCTGCCGCAAATTTATATCACCATTGATTACAGTTCGCCCGCAGATTCGCATTTAAGTATAAATCTGCCTCCAATTCGCCTGCAAATTCTCGTACAGGCACAGGGCATAGCTCTGCCTCAGCCAGCCGGCAAACAAGCTGCCGTACAAATTTCCCTGTATAAATTTGGTGTATAAATTTAGTGTATAAATTTAGTGTATAAATTTCGGTGTATAAATTTCCTGCACGGGAAAATAGACGGAGCCGCCTGCCCTGTGGTATACTGACGGTAGAAATCCGGCCTCCGTGCAGAAGCATGGAGCAATCCGAAAACATTTCCCCACGGACAGTCCGTTTTCAGAGCACGGACACAAAGGAGGCAGACGATGAGCGAAACACGGAAAGAAATACCAAACGAAAGGCCGGGCGAAAGCCAGAACGAAGAACCAAACAAAGAGGGGATCGAAAAACTGAACAAAGAATTGTTTGATTTTATCAGCGGCAGCCCCAGCTGTTTCCACGTAATTGAAAACATGAAGCAGATGCTTTCCGCGCAGGGCTATACTCCGCTTCTGGAGAGCGAGCCCTGGAAGCTGCGGGCAGGCGGAAAATATTATGTGACACGAAACGGCTCCTCCCTGATCGCGTTCCGCATCCCCGCCCATAATGAGGCGCGGAGCTTTCAGATTATGGCGAGCCACAGCGACTCTCCGTGTTTCAAGATAAAAGAAAACCCGGAAATCGAGGCGGAAAATCATTATGTGAAGCTGAATGTGGAAAAATACGGCGGTATGCTGATGGCGCCGTGGTTTGACCGCCCGCTTTCCGTCGCCGGGAGGGTGCTGGTCCGGGACGGGGAGCGCATCGTCACCAGGCTTGTAAACATCGACCGCGACCTGCTTCTGATTCCCAATCTGGCCATTCACATGAACCGCGAGGTCAACGACGGCGTCAAGTACAACGCCCAGAAAGATATGCTGCCGCTGTACGGGGATGAAACGGCAAAGGGCGGCTTTATGGCCCAGATAGCGGAAGCGGCCGGCGTCAGCCCGGAGGCCATTCTCGGCCACGACCTGTTTCTGTACAGCCGCACGCCGGGCAGCGTCTGGGGCGCCAGCCGCGAATTTCTCTCCATCGGCAGGCTGGACGACCTGCAGTGCGCGTTCGCATCCCTGAAAGGATTTCTGGAGGCCCGCGAAAGCGCGGTCATTCCGGTGCACTGCGTATTCGACAACGAAGAAGTCGGCAGCGAGACCCGTCAGGGCGCGGCGTCCACGTTCCTGTACGACACGCTGACAAACATCTGCGAAACGCTGGGCAAGCCGATGACGGAATACCGCCGCATGCTGGCCGCAAGCCTGATGCTGTCAGCGGACAACGCGCACGGCGTACATCCCAACTACCCGGAAAAGGCCTGCCCCACCAACCGCCCGTATCTGAACGGCGGAATCGTTATCAAGTACAGCGCCAACCAGAAATATACGACCGATGGCGTGGCAGGCGCCCTGTTCAAGGAAATCTGCCGCCGCGCCGGCGTGCCTTTCCAGGTTTACCTGAACCGTTCGGATGTCCCGGGCGGCTCCACCCTGGGCAATATTTCCGGCACGCAGGTGGCGGTGAACACGGTCGACATCGGGCTGGCGCAGCTCGCCATGCATTCGCCCTACGAAACGGCCGGCACCAGAGATACGGAATATCTTGTGCGCGCGGCACGGGAATTTTTCGGGACGGAGATTCAGGCGGACGGAGACGGGGTGTATCAGGTGAAATAAATCACCGCCAAAATCCCGTCACTCCTGCGGATGAACGACGACCTTGATGGACTCGCTGCTCATCTGCATATGAATCGCCTCGTCCAAATGTTCCAGATCGTAGACATGGGTGATCAGCTTTCGGATTTCCAGCTGTCCGCTGTTCAGAAGATTTACCGCCCGCTGATGTGTATCCGGATTGATGATCGAGCCAAGGATCGTCAGCTCCTTTTTGTACACATCAAACAGCGGCAGCGGAATCGTGGAATCTACCGCCGGAACACTGAAAAGCAGCACCGTCGCCCCGGAACCCGCCGCCTCGATCGCCTGAGAAGCCGCGAACGGCTTTCCAACGCATTCAATTACTACATCTGCGCCATTGCGCCCGGTGATCTCTCTCACCCGCGCGGGCAGGTCCTCATGCAGGGGGTCTACCGCCGCGTCCGCGTGCAGCTCCAGGCCGATTCTGCGGCGCATTTCAATCGGCTCGCTGAGAATAATCATGGACGCTCCGGAAAGCCGGGCCAGCTGTACCATCAGAAGCCCGATCGTGCCGCCTCCGATCACGACCACCGTCTGGCCCGGCTGTATCTGCGCCCGATCAATCCCGTGAAGCGCGCAGGCCAGCGGTTCCACCATCGCCGCCACGTCAAAATCCATATCCTCGCTTACCCTGAAACACTGTGTGTCCGGGCAGAGCGCGTACTCGGCAAACCCGCCGTTCACATTCACTCCCAGCGCAAACAGGCGTTCGCAGTTCTGCTTTTTCCCCATCCGGCAGGGCGTGCAGAGGCCGCAATACATATTCGGATCCAGAGCGACGTGATCGCCAACCTTTACATCCGTCACCTCCGCTCCGATTCCGGCCACCACGCCGGCAAACTCATGGCCCAGCACCACCGGCGGACTGACCGCGGCGGAACCCTCCTCGCCGTGATAAATATGCACATCCGTCCCGCAAATACCGCAGGAGCGGCATTCTACCAGCACCTCATGCGGCCCCAGTTCCCCAAACTGCATTTCGCGGACCTCAAATTTCTTCTCCCGATCCGCTCCCAGAAAAAATGTTCCTCTCATGGATACCTCCCATTCTATTCCCCGGCACTTTGCGGTCTGCAAAGCAGAAAAATTTCCTGCAGCAATACCATTCAGACCGGCATCAGCTTCCTGACCTCCCGCGCAAGCGCCATGCCCAGGCGGCGGTGATTCTCCGCGTCCATGTGCACGCAGTCTCGCGCTTCCGTCCGGGCGACCGCAGCCGCGTCAAACCAGGGAATGTGAAATTCCTCCGCCGCCTGCCTGGTGTAGCGCGCAAATTTCGCGCTCTCCCCGTAGCAGCCCGCAATCGGGCACTCCGGGCGCACAGCCGCAATATCCGGCGCCAATGTGACCGGCGATACCAGAAGCAGCTGAAAACCGTCGTTTTGCGCCGGTTCCGCCCACGGATAAAAAATGTCCGCGTGCAGGATATGATTCACCAATACCGAAATTCCCTTGTAGTATCCGAACGCGTCCGTATAATTCAGGTCGTTAGTTCCGAGCATCACAATCATCATGTCCAGCGGCCGTTCCCGGTGGACGGCATAGCCAAGTCCTTTTACTCCGTGACGGCCCTCACAGTAAGGCTCCTCCCAGACCGTCGTCCGCCCGCAGACGCCGTCCTCCAATATCAGATACCCTTCGCCCAGCTCCCGGCGCAGCACGCCGGGCCAGCGCGCCTCCTCCGGAAACCGCCGGCCGGTGACCGGCATATAGCCCCAGGTATTGGAATCTCCATAACACAAAATTTTCTTTGCCAAATTTCTTCTTTCATCTCCTCACTTTGCCGGCCTGCCGCTCATTTTCCAGACGCGCAGCCATAAACTCCCATACAAGACGCCTCGCCTGCACGACAGATTCAGCCCTTTACCGCACCGGCCGTCAGTCCGGAGACGAGCTGCCTCCCCAGAAACGTAAACACCAGCAGAATCGGTACAATCGCGCAGGTCGCCGACGCGGTCAGCGGGCCCCACTCCTGTCCGAAAAATCCCATGTAGTCATAGATCGCCATCTGAATGGATTTCAGCGACACGCTGTTGATCATAACCGACGAGGTAATATAATCATTCCAGGAACCGATAAAGATAAACAGAGCGGCTGCCGCTATCGAAGGCTTAATCAGCGGCGGAATCAGCCGGGTGACGATAAAACGCTGGCTGGCCCCGTCGATCAGGGCCGCTTCCTCCAGCTCATGCGGCACCGCTTTCACACCGGCAATCAGAAGCCACAGGGCCATCGGCAGATTGTATACCGCATAGATAACCGGCAGCGTATACCAGTGATTCGTCAGGTGCAGATTCGTCAGATACATATAGTTCGGAATCAACAGCACCGAGCTGCCGCTGGAAAGCGGAATCCCCACGACAACGATAAAGAAAAGCAGTTTCTTCAGCGGAAAATCCCGGCGCGCAAATCCGTAAGCCGCCAGATAGCCGAACACAAGACCCAGAAGAATCGCCAGCAGCGCGTAAAACACGCTGTTCATAATGCAGCGCAGAAAGCCGCTGGAAAAAATCCGCGCGTAGTGCTGCAGCGTGGGCATAAAACCGAAAATCTTCGGCGGAAACGCATTAATCTCACGCGGTACCTTCAGGGAGGTCACCAGACCCCAGAAAATGGGGATCAGGTTCAGAATGCCGAACAGAATCACAAACAGCCATTCTGCCGTCTTAAAAGCCGCCGACAAAGCAGTTGATTTTTTCTTCATCCCGTCACCCTCCCTATATCTCATATTTCGCTACTTTGATATAGCAGGCAATAATCACGGTAGTCGCCAGCATGATCAGAATAGACAGCGCCGACGACCGGCCGAACTCATAGTACATGAAGCTCAGATTGTACTGTTCCAGCGTCACCACATTCGTCGCATTGACAGGTCCGCCGCTGGTCAGCACCTTGGGGATCGTGTTGTTGGTGAAATTGCTCACGGTCAGCACGATCGTGGACAGCAGCACCTGCGACTTGATCAGTGGAAGCTTGACCCGGAACAGCGTCTGCAGACGGGTGGCCCCGTCCACCCTGGCCGCCTCGATCAGGGAATGATCCAGCCCTTTCAAGCCTGCCAGGATCAATATCATGGCATATCCGATGGTTCTCCAGGACATCACAAAGATCAGCGCAACGATAGCCGGTATCCTCGTCTGCACCACATAAATCGGCTTAAAGCCAAGCATCCGCAGCGCCACGTTGAACAGTCCCAGATCGCCGTTGAACAGCCACCGCCAGAGCAGGCCGGCTACCACCATGGAAATAACCCACGGCACCAGACCAATCAATTCGATGATATATGCAAACAGGCCCCCGCGCTTGTCAATCCACAGCGCCAGCAGCAGACCGGCCACAATGGAGATCGCCGTAGCCGCCAGCGTCACACCGATTGTGGTAATCATCGAGTTGCGGATGCGGTCGTCTGTCAGGCAGTAGATAAAATTGTTCAGCCCCACAAAATTGCCCTTCATCATATATTTAAACTGATACAGGCTGCAATAGATGGTGTAAATCAGAGGGACGATCAGCAGCAGTATCAGCAAAGACATTGCCGGCAAGGTATAAAACAATCCGCCAATGCGTCTTTTCTGACTCATTTTTCTTTTCATTACAGCCCCCTTCCTGCCCGGACTATGTGGAAAAACTGCCACACAATCAGCGGCTGGACACCAATCATGCGGCAGCTTTCTCGATTTTATTTAATTAGTACAGCAATCCTGTCTTCCGCAGGAAGCTTACCTGTTGTTGGCAGAATTGAAGTCCGCAGCGGTCTTTTCCAGAGCTTCCATCGGATCCACGCCGCTCATCACCTGCTGTATCGTGTCGTTCAGATTCACCTTGTATCCGGTGTAGGTCATATCATTCGGGCACAGGAAACCGGTGTCAAATGCATCCAGCATTACCTGAAGATAAGAGTTCTCATCCGTGATTTCAAGATTGTCGATCGTGGACTTGCGCACCGGGGCCTGTCCGCCGAGCTCCACCCAGAGCTTATCCGCCTCCGGAGAGTACATCTTCTCAAGGAATTTTCCTGCCATCTCCTGATGCTCGGAACCGGACCACACGCCTGCGAACCAGCCGTCCAGCACGCAGCCGCCCGGGATCGGAGCGATCTGTACGGATGCCGGATCGAAGCTTGCCGCCGCCCGGATACTGGGCAAACGCACCGCGCCAAGTACGAGCATGCCGTATTTTCCTGCCTCAAACTCGGTAATCGTATCTTCGTTCGTCGTATTCACGCTCTCCATCGGAGTGAAGCCGGAGTCAATCATGTCCTTCGTCCAGTTCACCGCCGCCACGCCGGCCTCAGTCGCCCAGTTGGCGGTGCCGTCTTCGTTAAACAGACTGCCCTGCTCATTGTGAATATAGTTCGTGATCAGCTGATAGTCGGAGCTGGTCAGGGAGAATGCCTGGCCCAGGCCATAGCGCTGTATGCCTGTCTCCTCATCGGTGCCGGTCAGCGCCTCCGCTGCTGTCTTAAGCTCATCGAACGTCGTCGGCACGCTCAGTCCCGCCGCATCCAGAAGATCCTGCCGGTAATACAGTACCACCGCATTCTTGGAGAGCGTCAGGGTATAATGCTTGCCGTCTCTCTCCCCGAACTGGAAGAACGGGTCATCCACGTCGGCAATCTCTTCCTCCGTCCAGTCGCCCATGAACAAATCCTCCAGCGGCACCAGTGCGCCGGCATCGAGCACGCCGCAGAGGCCGTCGGAGATACACCAGATCAGGTCCGGCGCATCGCCGGTCGCGTGAGCGGCCAGGAACTGCGCGGTCATCGTGTTCCAGTCCTGAGGCTCCACCTGCACCTTCACGCCCGGATTGTCCGCCTCAAATTCCTCGATCATCTGCGCCAGGGCAACCGAGCGCCCGTTGGTGGTATCTGCCGGATCCAGGAAAGTCCACATTGTAATTGTCTCGTCAGCAAACGCCGTGATGCCAAGGGCCAGAGACGAAATCATTACAGCGCCTGCAGCCGCCATGGTCAGTAACAGTTTTCTCGCATTCTTCATCTTTTTTCCTCCCAATACATACAATAAAACATCACCCACGAGTTACTTTGCTAAAAGCTTTGATAAATCTATCCTAGCATCTCCCGCATAGATTGTCAAGTCTTTTATAAATTCTTTTTTAAAAGACAGGCAATCCCGAGAGATAGCGATCCACCATCTGCCTCGCTGCGCCGATTGCAGAGCTTTCCTTCTTAAACCGCCCTGTCCTGATGTAAGAAATATCCAGATCCAGCTTGTTGTACCTGCGTATTTTCGTCTCCAGCTCGCGCAGGTATTTTGCCATGCGTCCGCCCACATGACCGCCGAGAATAATATCACAGTCAAAGGCCATCCGCAGGTTGCTCACCGCAAGAGCCAGATGTTCCAGGTACTCGTCCCACAGCTGAACCGCTTCCGCTTTCTTTTCCTCCAGATCGGAAAAAAAGTCATCCAGCGTCCGGGCATTGTCCTTATTCAGCACACGGGCCGCGCAGTAGGCGTCCAGGCAGCCTTTCTTGCCGCAGTAGCACGGGCGGCCGTCCGGAACCAGGATCATATGCCCGAACTCCGCGCCCTTGAAATTATCGCCGTGATAGAGCTCCCCGTCAAAATACGCCGCCCCGTCCACGGTATCATTTAAAGACAGGTATATCGTATTGTTCTGCTTGTTTTCCAGCTCCGCATAGGCCGCATTGCCCGCCGCGTTCTCAAAGCAGTAATCATAATGGATATTCTGCGCAAACAGACGGATGCTCACATTCATCACATTCAGCGCGTAGGACTGTCTCAGCACGCCGAGGTCATGGTCGATGATGCCGGGCAGGGAAATCCCCACGCCGATCAGCTCACAGGGATTGTCAGGTCCTATGCCGTTTCGCCGGATGAACTGGTCGATCTGCTCCCCCAGCGCCTCATAGTATTCACTGCTGTTCTCGTAGGCAAGGCTGACCTGCTCCGCCGCCAGCAGGCTCCAGTTCAGATCCATCAGAATCAGGCGCACATGATGGGCCGTGATCTCCGCCCCGGCCACACAACGAAACCCCTCCCTGATCTTGAGCACCTTTGCCTTCCGCCCGCCGGTGGAGCCGTATTCGCCGGATTCGCAGACCATTCCCCAGTCGATCAGCTCCGTCACATTCTGAAAAACCGTCGGGAGGCTGAAACCCAGAGCTGCTGCGATCTCCTGGCGTGACACCATCCTGTGCTCAAAAATATACTGAGCCGTTTTGATTCTGTTTTGCCTTTTGATTTCACCGTTGCTGATTGTCGTTTTCATAATGCCTCCCAGACTGTTTGCAGGAAATGGACTCCTGCCCCTTCATGATTTGTCACTGTCCCCGGCGTCCCCGCAGACGCGGCCCGGCCAATTTCAGGCCGTCAAAACAGGCTTCCGTTCGCGCGCAGACGCTCACGCAGTTTCGGCACGGAAACATCGCGCACCTTCACCCCGTCCTCGAGACTGATCACCGCCGCCTCGCCGGCTGCCTCCGCCATCTCCAGAATCGGTCCCATCACACGTGCGGACGCGTAGGTCACCGTGTCCAGACAGATATTCCGGCCGCTCAGAATCACGCCGTCCAGCGTTTTGGGAATCATGCAGCCGTAGGGAATGCCAAACGGTTCATCCACGGGAGTCAGATCGATGTGATCCCGCGTGCCGCTGTGAATGTCGATATTGTAGGCGGACTGAGCAATCGCATGCTCTTTCACATAATCGGAGCGCATATTTTCCACGGTCAGACGGTATTCGCCCACAAAATGTCTGGTCTCGCGGATGCCGAGCGACGGGGCGATGTACGAAATCTGGGCGTTCTCGAAGCCCGGCATATACTTATTCATGAACTTAATCAGCGTATGCACCTGCTGATAGCCAAGCGTCAGGCCGTCCGACAGCTCATAGATATCCGACGCGTCAATATTGATAATGCGTGAGGTATTGATGGCCAGCGCGCCGTTCGTCGGCGTCGTGATATAGATGAACTGGTTGCGCGGCACATCGAAATCTCCCGCCTCCTTCGCCTTTTTCACCATATCGGTGAGGCCGATGAAGCAGTGTCCCGGTGTCGCCCGGAAGAAAGCAGGGTCATAGCCCTTCGCGTAATCTTCCTTGATGCCGAAATCATTCGGGTGCTCTTCCGCATATTTCAAAAACTTCTCCAGATCGTAATTCACCACCGTGAACATCAGGGTAGCGGGCTGCATGATGCCGGTGCCATCCTGCCCGGCCACGAACTCCGCTCCTGCCATATAGGCCAGGTCGCCGTCTCCTGTGGCATCGATAAACACCTCCGCCTCAAGAATCGTGGAAGTGCATTTGCCGTAAACCGTGACAGACACTACACGGCCGTTCTCCACGGCTACGTCCAGCAGTTCATTATTAAAAAGAATATCCACGCCGGCCTCTTTGCACATCTCCACCGCTACGATTTTAAAACAGTCCGGAGAGATCGGGCTGATGGAATTGTGCACCGGACAGCGGAAGTGCCCAAGCGCCCCGTGCATTTCCAGCAGGCGGTCGATCAGCTCCTGCGCGATCCCGCCCAGTGCCTTGTTGCCGCTGCGGTCCAGATATCCCAGAATACCCAGGCCGGATGTGGCAGTCCCGCCCAGAAAGCCGTTCCTCTCCACAAGAATTACCTTTTTTCCGCGCCGTGCAGCGGCAATCGCCGCCGGGATGCCGCCCGGTCCACCGCCGATCACCGCTATGTCATAGCGCTTCTGTACAACACGTTTCATACTGTTCTCCTTTCTCTGCTCCTCACAGGCTGCTGTATCATAAATTTAAATCCTTCACAGAAGCTCCGATCCGAAGATCTGCCTTCACCATCTGATACTGACGCGGCAAATCCGGGTTCTCCAGACGACGCACCATCATCTGTACCGCCAGCCGTCCGAGTTCTTCCTTGTGCACATCGATGCTGGTCAGCCGCGGTGTCAAATACTCCGTCAGCATGCTGCTCTCATACGAAACGATCGAGACGTCGTCCGGCACCCGCAGCTTCTGCTCGTACAGGTATCCCATCGCCCCGGCCGCTATCGTATCTGCGGCTGTAAAAATCGCCGTCGGACGCACGCCGTTCAGCTCGTAGGCCGTTTTCACCGCCCAGTAGCCGCCCTCCCCGGAAAACTCACTGCGGGTATAGCGTTTCCTGTTGGGCTGCATGGAAAATTCTTCGAGGGCTTTCTTGAAGCCGATATCTTTCAAACGGCTGGTCGGCGTCCGGTCCGGCCCGCTGATATAAAGAATCTCCCGGTGGCCCCTCTCCAGCAGATGCCGGATTCCCAGATAGGCACATTCCGTGTAATCCGTCATCACACAGTCCAGCCCCGGCCAGTCCCGCCCGATCACGACAATCGGCAGATTCTGCTGCTGCAGCATCTGCATCACACTGTCATTGAACATTCCGCCCATCACAAGAATGCCATCCACCAGCCCGTTGCTCAGCATTGGCGGCGGCGTCGCGTTCTCTACCATGGAATCAATGCGCTCTGTCATCAGCCCGTAGCCGGCATGGATCATCTCTTTCTGCATCCCCGATTCGACATCGTGAAAATAATTTTCTCCCATCGCCTCGAAACGGTTGCTCCATGTATCCTTGCTGCCACAGGTGATAATTGCTCCCAGATTTCCTCGTCTCAAACATGCTGACGACTGCATTGCACCTAACCTCCCTGTCGTTTTCCTCTTTTCACGCTCCCCTTTTTATTTTATAAAAGGTTTTATTAAAGATAGCATACCATAACTAAAACGGAATGTCAACCTCTACCTTACGGTTTTTCAGGGTTGTTTCATGAAGTATTACAGCCAGTTCCGTCTGGTTTTCTCCTTCTATCACCTTTACCTGAATCTGTCTTAAAAATCCTCTTTGCTGTCCTGGCTTTTATCCGGAAG
>CANRIG010000003.1 GCA_947630595.1 uncultured Lachnospiraceae bacterium
ATTGCTACCACAGGCACCTGAAGCCTGCGCGTCTGCCAATTCCGCCACCTCCGCGGTTTCTGTAAGTCTTGCAACTCACAAGCGTTATCTTACTATAGGACTTCAAAAATGTCAATACCTTTTTTTGCTTTTTTAAAATTCATCTGCACACCATTTCTGTACTCCATTTTGCGCCCCGCTATTTTGCCGTCACCTTTTTTAAATTAAGTGTTGACTTCCCCCGCATTCTTTGCTATAATTCCATGTGTTCGCGGAAGTGTCGGAATTGGCAGACGAGCAAGACTAAGGATCTTGTGTTGGTTACAACGTGTGGGTTCAAGTCCCATCTTCCGCATGAAGCTCTCCGGGAATGACCGGAGGGCTTCTTTTTTTCCGTTGCAGAGCTTTTTCTCTCTGCAAATTTATCGTTTCCGGGCGGGAAAGCCGCTTTTGCCAAGAATTAGTTTGACTTTTTGCGCGGAACGGGTGATAATGATTTTTAATCAGGAAATTATATAAATATAATTAGGTAATGAGTTCAGGAGGTAGCTTCAAAATGCCAAGAAACAGAGATGACCGTCCGAATCCTTATGCGGGTGAACGAAATAACCAGAGGAAAGCGCCAAAGCGGAAAAAGACCGGCATGAATATGAAAATGGTGTTCGGCATCAGCCTCTGCGTTGTGCTGGGAGTTGTTTTTATCAGCGGCGGCCTGATCTATAAAATGGGACATGACCTCTACAGCAACGTCAATTTTGTGGCGGATGAGGAAGTAAAGACGCTGGAAACTTTGCCGGAGCACGTGGTGGAGCAGATGGCGGAGGAGGCGACCGAGGCGGACGACGGCCTCAAGGGCGTGAAGGTCACCGCCGAGGAGCTGGACAGCATCCATGACCGGATGAGCAGTCTTGCCGGCCGTGCGGCGGTGTCGGATGACAATATTTACAATGTGCTGCTGGTGGGCGTGGACCGTCAGGACCGCACCTGGAACGGTAACTCGGACAGCATGATGCTGGTTTCGATCAACAAATCGGCCGACCGTGTGACGGTGGTTTCCCTGATGCGCGATACCTACGTGGACATCCCGGAGATCGGCTACCAGAAGCTCAACGCGGCTTACGCGTACGGCGCGGGCCCGCTGCTTTGCCAGACGGTGTCGGATACGTATAAGGTAAAGGTCGATCGCTATGCGGCCGTGGACTTCTGGGACCTGGTGGACATTATCGATATCATCGGCGGCGTTTCCCTGGAGATCAGCGCGGCGGAGGCGAATGTGGTCAACGGCTACATCCTCGATATGTGCGAGCGCCAGCTCGACATCGACCCGTCCGGGCATATGCTTCCGGAGGAGGGCGGCTATATCTACTGCGACGGCGTGCAGGCGGTGGCGTACGCGCGCAACCGTTTCGTCGGCAATTCCGATTACCAGCGCACCGAGCGCCAGCGCTACCTGATTCAGCAGCTGGTGGCCGAGGTACGGCAGATGTCGGTGGCGCAGATGACGGAGAAGATGCAGGCGATTCTGGCGCATGTGACGATGAATATTCCAGAGACGGAGATCTGGAGCATGATTCCCGAGCTGCCGGATATGCTGAATTACACGTTTGAGACGGATCGTATTCCGTATGACGACCTGTACGACGTAATTTCCGTGAACGGCCAGGGCATGCTGGTGCCTGACTGGGAGCCGACTATCGAGCGCCTGCATGATTTCATCTATCAGGGTTCGGGCAATAACTGACCAAAATCGTTATAATATAAAAAGTACTGCTGCTGCGGGGCGTTTCAGGATGCTCCGCAGTATTTTTTTGCGCGGCCCGTTTGGACTTTCGGTGTGTTTCCCGGGGAAAGCCTGAGGCGGCTTTTCGCGGGAAATACCCGAAAGGGTACCGAACGGCCGCGCGAAAGGAAAAACAGACGGTCTTGACTTTGCCCGTTTGCTCACATATAATAAATTTGCATAAATATTGAGCGAAAAATTCGCTGTCTTACCGGAATTCTGATAAAAATTCCAGTGGAACAGAATGTTTTGACGAAAGACAGATCAGGGAAAGCTGACCTGCGTAAAGGAGGCAGTCTCGTGAAACAGAGCGGATATATCGGACTGGATGTCGGCACTTCCGGCTGTAAGGCGTCCGTGCTGAACGCTAAGGGGCAGGCGCTGGCCTCGGCGCGCCGGGAATACCGGCTGGTGCATCCGGGCAGCGGCATGGTGGAGCTTGACCCGGACGTCGTGTGGCGGTGCGTGAAAGAGACGCTGCGGGAGATTGGCGCGGCTGACTGCGAGCCGCGGACGCTCGCGGTTTCCTCCCTCGGCGAGGCGATGGTGATGGTGGACGAGCAGGATCGGGTGATCCGCAACGGCATCACCTATCTGGACGAGCGGGGGCCGGAGACGATGGACCGGATTCTCGAAAAGTTCAGCGCGGAGCAGCTGCTGCGGATGACAGGGCTGCCGCTGCGCATTTTTTTCAGCCTCAACCGCTACCTGTGGCTGTGCGGGCATGAACCGGAGCACGTGGAGCGCACCCGGCGCTATTTTCTGATTGGGGATTATATCACCTATATGCTGACGGGAGAGCGGATGATCGACCATTCGCTTGCCTCCAGGACGCTGCTGCTGGACGTGATGAAGCTCGACTGGTCGCGGGAGATCGGCGATGCTTTCGGCGTTCCGCTGGATCGTTTTTCGCGGGTGGTGCCGACCGGCACCGTGGCCGGGACGCTGCGCCCGGCGCTGGCGGAGGAGCTGGGGCTGAGCGCGGATGTGCAGGTGGTGGTCGGCTGCCATGACCAGTGCTCGGCTACGCTCGGCGCAGGCTGTGTCGGGCCGGGCGATCTTGCGGCCGGGGAGGGCTCTGCGGAAAGCCTGAATCTGATCGTGGACAAGTCGTCGGTCACAGAAAAATTTTTTGAGCGCAGGATGTGCCTGGAGCCGTATGTGCAGCCGGGCCAGTATATGGTGCCGGTGGGACAGTTCGTGCACGGTACCAGCATCCGTTGGTTCCTGCGGGAATTCGGAGCGGATTTTGCGCAAGGAAGAAAGGATGCGCAGGGGACTGCGGGCGAGCCGGGAAAATCGATTTATGAGCTGGCGGACGAAAACTGCGCCGCCGACTCCGGAGATATTTTCTTTCTCCCCTATCTGACGAGCGCCAATCTGATGGATGCCGACAACAGGGCGCTGGGCACGTTTCTGGGCCTGAAACTCGATACGGACCGGGCGCAGATGTACCGGGCCCTGCTGGAAGGCCTGTGTTTTGAATCGAGGCTGTGCTTTGACATCCTCAGCGAGACCGGTTTCCCGATTCACCGGATGGTGGCGGCCGGCGGCTGTTCGCGGTCGGCGCTGCTGATGCAGATGAAGGCGGATGTGCTCGGCAGGCCGGTCAATATCCTGAAAAATGCGGACGCCGGGATTTCCGCGCTGGCGATGCTCGGCGTGGTGGCGGACGGCGTCTATCGGGATTATGCGGAGGCGGCGAAGGTCTTTGTGGAGACGGCCAGCGTATATCAGCCGCAGCGCGATTACAGCGAAAAGTATCGGAAGTACCGGGTGATTCAGGCGGCGGCCAAGGAGCTGTACCGGCGGCTGTGAGAGGCCGGCGGCGGGGAACGGCGATTTTGCGAATGCTCTTATGAACGGGGATAAACGGCAATGTGCAACACGGATTAAGGTTAAGGATTGATTAAGAAAAAAGAATTGACAATGCTTGCCGGCTTGTTTTAGACTTGTATGGAAACCGTTGACATAACAGAGGGATACAGGAGGTAAAAGTGTGGCAAGTATTAAAGACGTGGCCGAGATGGCCGGAGTTTCTCTGAGTACGGCTTCCATTGTAGTAAACGGAAAAGCGGAGGAGCGGAAAATATCAGAGAAAACTCAGAGAAGAGTCCTGCAGACCATGCAGGAGCTGAACTACATACCGAATGTATCGGCCAAGACGCTCCGAAAGGGCGAGTCGCAGAGCTACATTGTGGCGCTGTTCTGGCATTTTGATTTCCGGGCGATGATCATGCATCGCTTTCTCTCCGGGATGCAGCAGCGGATTGCGGAGACGGGCGCGAACATCAGCGTCATCGTTCATCCGTACCGTACCGGGAGCCTGCAGAAAAACCACGCCAATTTTCAGGGCGGGGAGTTCCATGCGGCGATTATCGCAAACGCCGGGGCGGACGATCTTGCTTATCTGCAGCGCGAGAATTTTCCGATTCCGATCATTCTCTACAACCGTCAGCTGGACGGATACTGTTCCGTTAATGTCGACGACCGGAAAATGGGCTTTATGGCGGCGGATCATCTGTACCGGCAGGGGTACCGCCGCCCCTGCGTCATCCATGGGCTTCAGAGCTTTCCTGGAGCCACCAGACGAAATGAAGGCTTTGTGGAGCGGATGCAGGAATACGGCACCGACATCGCAGAGCGCGAAATCATCCGCACGGACAGTTCGCTGTGCGGCGGGTTTGAGTGCGGCACCAGCTTGCTGAAACAGATGAAATATGTGCCGGAGGAACAGATGCCGGACAGCTTTTTTTGTTCCTCGGATTTTATTGCGATGGGACTGGTCAATGCCTGGGCCGGGACGGATCTGGTGCCGGAGAAGATCGGGGTGATTGCGGTGGGCAACAATGATCCGCAGTACAGCATGTATCATGCGCCGTCGCTGACCGTGATTAACATGCCGATCGAGGAGATGGGAGCGGAGTGCTGCCAGCTGCTGATCGACCGCATGTATCTGCTGCGGCCCGAGCCGGTGCAGAAATTTTTTGAGACCAGGCTTTTTGCCAGAAAGTCCACGGCCCGCACGGGCGGGACGGACACGGAAAGCAGGGAAAATAAATAAAGAACAGACAGAAAAAATAAAAGAGCAGGCTCCGGCCGCAGGAGACCGGGCCTGATGATTTTATCAGGGTTGCCGTAAAACAGTGCGTGATTGCTGTTTTGCGGTAATTTTTTATTTTGGTAAATCTGCATAAAAATGATCATTAAATTATGTAAAACATAGATAATTGACAAAAATGGGTGGGGGGGGGTAGAATTAGTATAACGTTACAGTACAACGTTATACTAAAACAAACGGAGGAAGAAAAATGAAAAAGAAAATCGTGAGTCTTTTACTGACCCTGGCGATGACCTCGTCCCTGCTGGCGGGCATCTGCACGACGGCGTCCGCAGAAGAAAGCGGAGAGCCGAAGTATGGCGGCATCCTGAGGTATGCCTCCCACAATACGACGTCAACGCCTGGCTACACCCCGGAAAACTCGAACAATGCTTCGCTGATTTTCCTGAACACAGCTTATGAATCCCTGACTTTCTACAACGATGCCGGTGAGATCGTGCCGAGACTGGCAACCGAGTGGACGACGGATCCGGAAGAGCCGAGCATCACTTGGACTCTGAGAGAGGGCGTGAAGTTTGCGGACGGCACCGATTTCAATGCGGAAGCGGTCAAGGTAAACATCGAAGAGTACCAGAAAGCAGCCAGAAATGAAGTTGCAAACATAGCGAGCTGCGAAGTGATCGACGACTACACCATCAAGATGATGCTGAACAGCTGGAATTCCTCCACGCTGGAGTCCGTCGGCTTTTTCGTATATTACATGTCCCCGGCGGCTCTGGAGGATGTGGATTCTCTGAGAAACAGCTCCTGCGGCACGGGCGCATTTCAGGTGACCGAGTTCAACCCGGGCGTATCTGTAAAGTATGCGAAGAATGAAAACTACTGGCAGGAAGGCAAGCCCTATCTGGACGGCGTAGAGATTTACGTAGTAGACGAGCCGACGACCAGAGCATCTGCATTTGAAGCTGGCGAGTATGACGAGATTCTGATGAACAACCTGACGGTTGCCAATGACCTGATTTCTTCTGACAAATATGAGTGCGTCATCAATACTTCCGGCTAGGGCCTGGTTATGACCGGCCTGATTCCGAACAGCGCGCTGGAGGGACCGTTCCAGGATGCACGCGTTCGCCGCGCAATGGCGCTCGCACTGGATACGCAGGCTCTGAGCGATGCGTTTGGCTATGGCATGCTGACAACGACGAACCAGTGGGCGGCTCCGGGTTCTGTGACTTATGATCCGGATCTGAACGGCGCTACCTATAACCCGGAGAAAGCAAAAGAACTGCTGGCGGAAGCAGGCTATCCGGACGGCTTTGACACCACGCTGACCACTGACGCAGGAAACTCCGATTACTTTACCGCTGCTGCAAACATGCTGGGTGAGGTAGGCATCCGCTGCAACATCAACCTCGTAGACGAGAGCGCACAGGTAAACCTGTACTCTACCGGTACCTGGGAGGGCATCATGGGCCACTTTGCATCCATTGCTCCGGACCTTGGCCTGTACATGGGCCGTCATCTGGACGTCGACGGTTCCTTCTACGCACCGGGCATTCAGCATCCGGAAGACCACATGGCGCTGCTTGAGGCGATCCGTGTAGCTCCGACGGAAGAAGAAAAGATTGCCAAAGAGTATGAGATGCAGGAACTGATTTATGACGCTGACAACGGAAGCTTCCTGTTTGGCCTGCCGTTGTTTGTACAGACTGAGCCGATCCTGAAATATGATTATGTGAAGGACGACGGCAGAAGCGTGCAGCATGTCGGCACATGGACCATCTGGGACTGCTGGCTGGATAAATAAGCAAAAGCAAAGTGACAGAACTGCGGATATCTGCGGCTGGCACAGAAAATGTGGAGGCACCGGAGGCGGCAGCCTCCACATTTTGAAAATGGGGGATTTCTGCATGAATAATAAAATACTGAAAATGATCGGAAGGCGTATTGTGCAGTCCATCATTGTAATCTTCATCGTTACTCTGCTTGTATTTCTGCTGATGCAGCTGGTACCCGGCGACCCGATTGTGAACTTTCTGGGAGCAAACGCTACAGAAGAACAGATTGAATATTATACGGAACTGTTCGGGTACGATAAGCCGGTACTGGTGCAGTACGGCCGCTGGATTGCAGGTCTGTTCCACGGAGAGATGGGGCGTTCCGTGGCGCTGCAGAAAGAAATTTCAGAGGTTATTTTCCAGAGACTGGGGATCACACTCTCGATTGTATTTCCGGCATTTCTGCTGGCCGTCGTTCTGGGCGTGATTCTGGGAATCACAGCGGCGAAGAACCGCGGCACAGCCATTGATACAGTGATTTCTTTCTTTGCCAATATCGGCATGTCGATGCCGATGTTCTGGTTCGGCATGGTGCTGATCATGATTTTTGCCCTGCGGCTGGGCGTGCTGCCAACCTCCGGTTTTGTGCCGATTAAGGACGGCCTGGGCGAATATGCCTCCCACCTGGTGCTGCCGATGTTCGTGCTGGCCATGGGACCGCTGGCGCAGTTTACCAGACAGACGCGTTCCTCGATGCTGGAGGTGATTCGTCAGGATTATGTGACGACGGCGCGGGCAAAGGGCGTTGATATGAGGACTCTGACGTTCAAGCATCAGCTGCGCAACGCTCTGATTCCGATTATCACGGTGATGGGCGTAAACCTGGGCGGTATGATCGGCGGTACGGTTCTGGTGGAAAGCATTTTCGTCGTACCGGGCCTGGGCAACCTGATGATCACGGCCATCAAGGGACGCGATTTCATGGTTGTGGAAAACGGCGTTTTGATTATTGCGATCGCGGTGGCGATCTGTAACCTGATTGTAGACATTCTTTACGGAATTATCGATCCCAGAATCAGAAACGACTGATTCGGGCAGTACAGAAGGAGAAATTTGCAATGAAAAAATTGTGGAAAAGAATCAAAAACTCCCGGGTCGTGAAGGTACTGTTTGCCAGAAAAGCCGTAATAGTTTGTCTGATTATTCTGGCGGTCATGATTCTGGCGGCGATCTTCGCGCCGTTTGTAGCGCCTTACGATCCCTATAAACAGGATCTGCGCAACATGCTGCAGCATATTTCGCCGGCGCATCTGCTGGGTACCGACTCCATGGGCCGAGACCTCGTCTCCCGTATCATCTACGGCGGCCGGGTATCCTTTACCGTCGGTCTGGTATCCGTGCTGGTGGCCGGCAGCATCGGTATGGTGCTGGGACTGATTGCCGGCATGGCCGGCGGGGTGGTAGATGCCGTCATCATGAGAGTCATGGACGCGATGATGTCGGTGCCGATGATTATCATGGCGCTGTTTCTCGGCAGCATCCTGGGGAAAGGCCTCGGCAACATCTGCCTGGCGATCGGAATCAGTATGGTTCCCAGCTATGCCCGCGTGACGCGCGGCCAGGTGCTGACGGTGCGTGAGATGGACTACATTACAGCCGGCACGCTCTGCGGCGCATCCAAAGTGAAAAATACGCTGGTGCATATCCTGCCGAACTGTATTTCTTCCAATATCGTCCTCATGACCATGAACCTGGGCAATGCGATCCTCAATGAGGCGGCGCTCAGTTTCCTGGGTATGGGCATCAACCCGCCGACGGCGAGCTGGGGCAGCATGGTAAACGACGGTTACAAGTACATGAGCTCCAACCCGGTCATCGCGATTGCGCCCGGCGTGTTTATTATGATCGTGGTGCTCTGCTTTAACATGGTGGGCGACGCGCTCAGAGACGCAATGGACCCGAAGCTGCGCGGTACGCTCGGCAAAAAGAAAAAAGTGAAAAGAGCAAAGGCATAGAAAGGATAAGCAATATGGCGGAAAAATTACTGGAGATTGAAAATCTCAGCGTAGAATACAATACGGAAATTGCAACGGTATATGCGGTGAACGGGCTCAGCTTATCCTTGAATTACGGCGAGACGCTCGGGCTGGTGGGCGAGACCGGCGCAGGAAAAACCACGACCTGTCTGAGCATTATGCGTTTGCTGCCTGAGGGCATCGGCGATGTCACCGAGGGAAAGATTACCCTGGACGGAAACGATATGCTGGCCCTTCCGGAGGAAAAGGTGCGCGAGCTGCGCGGCAATACCGTATCCATGATCTTTCAGGACCCGATGTCCAGCCTCAATCCGGTGATGACGGTGGGAGATCAGATCAAGGAAGTGCTGAAAATTCACAACCGCAGCATGAGCAAGGACGAACTGGACAAAGCGGTGGACAACATGATGGAACTGGTAGGCATTCCTGCGAACCGCAAAAATGAATATCCGCACGAATTTTCCGGCGGTATGAAGCAGAGAATCGTGATTGCGATTGCACTGGTGTGCGAGCCCAAGCTGATTTTGGCGGATGAACCGACGACGGCGCTGGATGTGACCATTCAGGCGCAGATGCTCGGCCTCATCAATGACCTGCAGAAGCGCCTGAATACGGCGATGATTCTGGTCACCCATGATCTGGGCGTGGTCGCGCAGACCTGTGAAAAGGTGGCGGTCATGTATGCCGGGGAAGCGGTGGAAATCGGACAGGCAGAGCATATTTTCGGAGGAAAGTATCTGCATCCGTATACGCAGGGATTGTTTAATGCGATTCCGAAGCTGGACGAGGATACGCCCCGCCTGGAGACCATTGAGGGCATGATTCCGGATCCGACGGTGAAAATCGAGGGCTGCCGTTTCGCAGACCGTTGCCGGCACGCGACGGAGGCCTGCAGAAAAGCGCCGCGGATGGTCGAGGTGGAGAAGGGGCATTATATCAGATGCCATCTGTTCGGGAACAAACGGGAGTGACAGCAGCGGAGGTAAAAGATGGAAGATAAAATTTTAGTTGAAGTCAAAGATCTGAAAAAATATTTCAAGACATCCAAGGGAATGCTGCATGCTGTCGACGGCCTGAATTTTAAAATCCGAAAAGGAACGACGCTGGGCGTCGTCGGAGAATCCGGCTGCGGAAAGTCCACGCTCGGCAGAGTGCTTCTGCATCTGCACGAATCGACCGGCGGCCAGATCATCTATGACGGGCAGGATATCACGCATTATGCGGCAAAAGATCTGGTGGAAATCCGCAAACGCATGCAGATGATTTTCCAGGATCCCTCGGCTTCTCTGGATCCGAGAAAGAATGTAAAAAATCTGATCGGCGAGCCGCTGAAGAATTTCAAGGTCTGCAAAAGCAAGGCGGAGTATGAGCAGCGGGTCAGCGAGATCATGGAGACGGTCGGACTTGCGCCGCGCTATGCGGAGAGCTATTCCCATGAGCTGGACGGCGGACGCAGGCAGAGAATCGGCATCGGCCGCGCTCTGGCCATGAATCCGGAGTTCATCGTCTGCGACGAGCCGGTATCCGCGCTGGACGTGTCCATTCAGGCGCAGGTGCTGAACCTGCTGATGGACCTGCAGGAGGAAAAGGGCCTGACCTATATTTTTATCACCCATGATCTGAGCGTGGTAAAACATATCAGTCATGAAATCATTGTCATGTATCTGGGGCAGTGCGTGGAATATGCGAAAACGGACGCTCTTTTCAAAAAGCCGATGCATCCCTACACGCAGGGCCTGCTGGAAGCGGTGCCGATTCCGAGCCTTACCGGGAAGAAGCTTTCGACCGAGGTCATGAAAGGCGAGCTGACGAGCCCGATCGAGCCCAAACCGGGCTGCCGTTTCGCAAATCGCTGCCCGCATGCGACAGAGAAGTGCCGCGGCCGCGATATCGCGCTGAAGGAAGTAGAGCCGGGCCACTTTGTAGCATGCACGCTGTTTGCGTAAAAACGGAGGGATAGAATTGCTGACAACAGAAGAACAGCAGGAGCTGCAGAGAGTCCGGGACGAATTTGCAAAGTGCAGAGTGAAGCCGGAGCATGAGATTGCTTCATGCACGGAGAAAATGCTGCAAATGGCGGACGGCGTAAAGCTGCGGACGATAATCTACCGCACGGACAGCCGTCCGGCCGCGCCCGCGATCGTGGCACGCACCTGCTATCCCAATAACGATTACCTTTACCGGGCTACGGCGGAGGAATACTGCCGGCGGGGATTTCATTACATCTATCAGTACTGCCGCGGCACCGGAGGCTCGGAAGGCGTCTGGGAACCTAACGTCAATGAGCGGGCGGACGGGAAAACGACCATCGACTGGATTGACGCGCAGGAATGGGTGGAGAGCATCGGTTACTGCGGCTGTTCCTATCTGGCGCTGACCGGCTGGCTGATCGCCGACATTCTGCCGGAAAAGGTAAAAACCATGTATCTGACTCACTACGGGACGCAGCGTTTTGTATCGGCATATCAGGACGGCATGTTCCGGCACGATGTGCTGACGGCATGGACTATGGAAAACGCAGGCCGTCCGGTGACGGCGGATTATCTGAAATCCTGCCTTTACCGTCCGCATCTGGAAGTGGATGAGGCGATGTGGGGCGGAAAAATAGAGTGGTACCGGGACTGGATCACGAGCACGGACGCCGACGATTCGTACTGGAACAGCGGTTTCTGGAAACTGCTGCGAGATATTCCGTCCCGGGTGAAGGTGCCGCTGTATGTGGGTGAGGGCTGGTATGATCATCATCTTGCATCCGCGATCGAGACTTACAAATCCCTGCCGGAGGAATGCAGGGCAAAAAGCCGGTTTCTGATCGGCGCATGGAATCATGGATTTTATGTGAAGCTGCAGGACCGCAGCGGCAGTCACTATGAAAACGACGATATTCTGCGCGCGTTCGACTGGTTTCAGGAACTGCTGGTAGAAGGCAGAACGCCGCAGCGGGAGATCGATTATTACATTATCGGGGACGACCGCTGGTATAAGAGGGAGCGGTTTGAACTGGAGCGGCAGAAGGAGCTGCGCCTGCACATCGGAGCGCCGGAGAATGGAATCTATGCCCTGTCCGCGCAGAAAGAAGCGCAGAGTCAGGTGCTGGGATGGGAATACGACCCGGAGAATCCGGTGATGACGCATGGCGCGGAGTCTCTGCTGGTGACGAAAGAGGAGCAGGGAAGTCTCCTGCAGCCGCCTCCCGGATATCGGCCGGACGTGATTTCCTGTATTTCGGAACCGCTTTCTGAGAGCGTGACGGTGTTCGGAAAAATGAAAGTGACGCTGACTGTGTCGGCGGATGTGGACGATACCGCGTTTGCCGTCCGCATTATGGAAGTCATGGAGAACGGCAAAGCCTACAACATGCGCACCGGCATTACCACATTGGGCTACCGCAACCAGAGCAGTCACCGGCAGCCGTATAAACCGGGCGAGAAAGTGACTATTACCATAGACACCTGGGATCTGGCCTGGAAGCTGCAGAAGGGTTCGCGTATTCGTATCGACCTGACTTCGACTGATTTCCCGCAGTACAGCGTGCACAGCAATTACGCGGGCTGCTGGGCGGAAAAAGACAGGGTGCGGAAAGCGCATCCGCAGGTATATTTTGGCGGCGAAAACGAGTCCTGCCTCAGCCTTCCCCTGCTGGAAGACGGAAACGGACGGTGAGGCAGATGAAACGGCAGGAAAAGAAACTGCAGCATCTGCGGGAGCTGTATCAGGCGCTGCCGGAGCCGGAAACGGGACTGCCGGCGGTGAAACAGGAATACCGGCTGGAGATGTCGGACGGCTTCCGCCTGCGCACGGTGTTCTGGCGCCCGTCCGGCATGAATGCCTTTCCGGTTGTGGTGACGAGAAGCTGTTATCCGGAGCAGGAAGCGGAATTTGAGGTGCATGCGCAGGGCTTTGCCGCGCGAGGATTCGGTTTTGTGCTCCAGTGGTGCCGCGGCATTCACGGATCAGAGGGAGACTGGGAGCCGAATACGCATGAGCGGCAGGACGGGCTGGACACTATGCACTGGCTGGCGGAGAGGCCGGAGGTGACGTCGATCGGATACTGGGGCAATTCCTATCTGGCCTCTACCGGCTGGTGCATGGCGGATGCAGTTCCGGATAAGGTGAAAAGCATGTACCTCGGCGTTTACGGTACGGACCGCTACACTTCGGTGTATCAGGACGGGCTGTTCCGTCAGGATATCTTTACCTGGTGGTCGATGATCAATGCCGGCGTGCCGGTGACGGCGGATTATCTGGAATCCTGCCGCTACCGTCCGCAGATTGGAGTGGATGAAGCGCTCTGGGGCGTTCGCCTGAACTGGTACCGGGACTGGATTTCCAATACAGACCGGGACTGCGAATACTGGTCGCGGCAGGGATTCTGGCGGATGATGCAGGAGATACCGGGCCGGCTGAAAATTCCGGTATTCATCCGGGAAGGATGGTATGACCATCATCTCGGGAGCGCGGTGCTTACCTGGGACCGGCTTTCGGAACAGAGCCGGGCGTGCAGCGTCTTTCAGATTGGACCGGAGCGGCATTTTGAGGATTTCGTTCTTCAGGGACAGCAGACGGAGCAGGTAAAGGACGACCGGGTTTCTTCCCCGTATTTCTGGTTCGCAAAGACTCTGCGCGACGGAGAAAAGCCGGAGCGCTGCTGCCGGTTTTATGTGATTGGCGCAGATCGCTGGATGGCGATGGAGGATCTGCCGCGTTCGGGCGGGCGCTCCGCGGTGCTGCATCTGGATGCGCGTCAGACGGAGCACAATACCGGACAGCTGAGGGCCGGGGCGGAAGCGGAAGGAGAAGTTTCCTATATATATGATCCGGCCGATCCGGTTCCCTCGCACGGCGCGGAATCCTGCTTCAAACAAATCCGGGAGATCGGCAGTCTGTATCAGCCGGAATGCGGGTATCGGAAGGATGTCGTCAGTTTTGTTTCCGGGGTGTATGAAAAGCCGCTGTGCATACTCGGCAGCATGGAGGTGCGGCTGTTTGTGAGCTCGGATGCAGAGGATACGGCGTTTACGGCGAAAATAATGGAGGTTTTCGCGGACGGGCGCTGCGTCAACATCCGCGGCAGTATTACCACGCTGGCCTACCGGAACGGCTCGGCGGTGCGGCAGACCTATGAACCGGGCAGGGTTGAGGAAATCTGCATTGTGATGTGGCCGATTGCCTGGCAGACGCATCCCGGTTCAAGAATCCGTGTGGATATTTCTTCCTCGGATTTTCCGCAGTACGCGGCGCACAGCAATTACCCGGGCGTCTGGTCTCTGCAGGAAAAGACGAAGCCGGCGCTGCAGACCGTTTATACGGGGGATCGTTACGATTCCAGAGTGATACTCCCGCTGTACGAAAAGGAATAGAGAGACAGGGGGCATTCTGACAAAATGACAGGGGATTTACAGGCAATAAGTACAACGTTGTACTTTTGCATAGAGAGATTTAAGGAGGAAAAGCGATGAAAAAGATTGCAATTGGCGGCGGCCAGGGCTTCTGGGGCGATTCGCCGGATGCCGCGATCCACATGATTCGCAGAGGCGATATCCAGTATATGGCCTGCGACTATCTGGCGGAGCTGACGCTGTCCATTATGGCGAAGCAGCAGCTGAAGGATCCGTCGAAGGGCTTTGCCCCGGATTTTGTGACCAGGATTCTCAAAGAAGTCGGAAAAGAAGCATGGGATAAGAAGATTAAAATGCTGACCAATGCCGGCGGAATGAATATTTCCGGCTGTGTGGAAGCGATTCGCCAGTGGGCGGAGGCTGAGCAGCTCAAAGGCTACAAAATCGGCTATGTGACCGGCGATTCCATCAAGGAGAAGATTCCGCAGCTCTTAAAAGACGGCTGGACATTCCCGAACTTTGATTACGACGGCGATTTCCATGAAATTGTCGATAAAATTTACAACTGCAACGCCTATATCGGCCATGAAGCGATCGAGCAGTGTGTTGCGGACGGCGCGGACGTTGTGATTACGGGCCGTGCAGCGGACAGCGCGCTGTTTCTGGCGCCGCTCGCCCATGAATTCGGCTGGGCGGACGACGACTGGGACAATCTGGCGCGCGGTATCATGGCAGGCCATCTGCTGGAGTGCGGCGGTCAGGGCTCCGGCGGCAACTACATGTATGACTGGAGAAATGTGCCGCGGATGGACGAGCTGGGATTCCCGATCGCCGAGCTGACGGAGGACACGTTTGAGATTACGAAAGCCCCGGACTGCGGCGGCGTGATCTGCGAGCAGAGCTGCAAAGAGCAGTTCCTCTATGAGGTTCACGATCCGGCCAACTACATTACGCCGGATGTGAACGTGGACATCAGCCAGGCCACGATCACTCAGGTGGGGCCGGATCGGGTCCGCATCGGCAATATTCACGGCAAAAAGCGCCCGGATACGCTGAAGCTCTGCGTGGGTTATCACAAGGGCTGGAAAACCGTATCCATGCTGAGCTTCGCATGGCCGGATGCATATGAAAAGGCGAAATACTGCGGCGAAGTGATTATGAAGAAGATGGCGCGCCTCGGTATGAAGGCGGACGACGTACATATCAGCTATATCGGCGTCAACAGCCTGCATCTCGGCGTAGCCGACATGAGCGAGGAAGCCCTGAAAAACCTGAACGAGTGCGTACTGCGCATTGCGGTATTCAGTGAAGACAAGAGCGAGTGCGCGAAGATTATACCGGAAATCAGCCCCATGCAGCTGAACGGCCCGCCAGGCGCATCCTTCTTCGGCGGCAGAGCGCACGTGCAGGAGGTTATGGCGCTGTGGCCGACGACCATCCCGAGAGACGCACTGGACATTCAGTCTCATATTCTGGAGGTGTAAAAAATGGCAGAGATTTATCTGAACGATATTGCGCACGGGCGCAGCGGCGACAAGGGCGATACCAGCAATGTGTGCGTGTACGCGAGAAAGCCCGAATATTACGATATCATCAAACGCGAAGTGACGCCGGAGGCGCTGCATGCCTTTTTCGGCGACATGGTAAAGGGTGAAATTATCCGCTATGAGGTGCCGAGCCTCGGAGGGTTTAACTTTGTGATGAAGCATGCGCTGGGCGGCGGCGCGACCATGAGCCTGCGTCTGGATTCCCTCGGAAAGTCGATGGGAAGTGCGGTGATGCGCATGAAGATTCACGTGGAGGACGGAGAACTGTAAAACAATAAAAGCATCGGTATCGAAACCTGCAGAGACAGGCGGCGCTCCCGGGAGTGAAGGCGCGGGACGCATCTGGGTCTGAGCGTTCCGGGGCTGACTTTTATCCTGCAGGGAATCCTTTCGGATTTCCTGCAGGACGAAAGATACTTCGTGCGGGTGCGCTGAACGTAAAAGCCTGAGAGATAAAGGAGAAAAAATTATGAACAGAGATAACCATGATACACAGGCATTGGAGAACTTAATTGTACTGGATCTGACCAGAGTGGTGGCCGGGCCGTATGCAGGCGCGCTGCTGGGAGACCTGGGCGCTCATGTCATCAAAATCGAAATGCCGGGCTGCGGTGACGATGCCAGGGGATACGCCCCGTATCAGAACAACGAGAGTATGTATTATGCGAACCTGAACCGCAACAAAAGGGGAATAACCTTAAACCTGAAAACGGAAAAGGGCAAGGAAGTGCTGCGCAAGCTGGCAATGAAGGCGGATATTCTGCTGGAAAACTACCGGCCGGGCGTGATGGATAAGCTGGGCCTTGGCTATGATCAGCTCCGTGAGCTGAACCCGCGCCTGATTTATGGCGCCGTGTCCGGCTTTGGCTCCTACGGACCGTACGCGCAGCGCCCGGGCTACGACATCCTGTCGCAGGCGATGGGCGGTCTGATGAGCGTGACCGGAGCGAAAGGCGGCGAGCCGACCAGATCCGGAAATGCGATGGGTGACGTGCTCGGCGGCATGAATCTGGTGATCGGCGTGCTGGCAGCTGTAAATTACCGCAACATTACCGGCCGGGGACAGCGCGTGGACATCTCGCTGGTGGATTCTGTGGTAGCCAGTCTGGAGAACGCGTACATCCGTTACTTCAAATCGCATCAGATTCCGGTCAGAAACGGAAACGCATATGCGTCGATCGCGCCATATGATACTTATCATGCAAAGGACGGCTATGTCATCATTGCCTGCGGCAACCAGAAGCTCTACGAGAAATTCTGTAATGAGGTAGTGGAAATGCCGTGGATGATTACCGACGAGCGGTTCCTGACGGTGCCGCTGCGGGTAGAGAACAATGAGATTCAGAAGAAATACATTGAAGAGTGGACGATGAAATACACCGTGGACGAGGTTGTGGAAAAGGTGCTCTCCAAGGGCATTCCGGCCGGTCCGATTTATAATGTGAAGCAGATTACGGAAGACGAGCACATTGCGAAAGTGAGAGAAATGTTTATTGATATAGATCATCCGGTTATCGGTAAGATGACGGTGAACGGATGCCCGGTGAAGCTGATGGATGCCATGCCGCGGATTAACTGTCCGGCGCCGACGCTGGGACAGCACAACGATGAGATTCTGCAGGAGATGCTGGGATACTCGGCGGAGGATGTGCAGGCAATGCGGGAGGAAAATGTGATCTGAGCCCTGCATGGCCGGATAACGGAGAACGGAGGACAGGAAAATGGCGGCGAAGGTAGTATTAGCGGGAGCCTGCCGCACGGCGATCGGAAAGATGGGCGGCATGCTGAAAGACGTTCCGGCTTCGGAACTGGGGGCGATTGTAATCCGGGAGGCGCTGCGCCGGGCCGGCGTGCCGGCGGAGGCGGTGGATCAGGTATACATGGGCTGCGTGATTCAGGCCGGGCTGGGCCAGAATGTGGCGCGGCAGGCTTCCATCCGGGCGGGACTGCCGGTGGAGGTGCCGGCGGTGACGGTAAATGTGGTCTGCGGTTCGGGACTGAACTGCGTCAATATGGCGGCGCAGATGATCCGGGCGGGCGATGCGGATCTGGTGGTGGCGGGCGGCATGGAAAACATGTCTCAGGCGCCGTACGCGATGATGAACGGGCGCTTCGGCTACCGCATGAACAACGGAACGCTGGTGGACACGATGGTGAACGACGCGCTGTGGGATGCGTTCCATCAGTACCATATGATGATGACGGCGGAGAATGTGGCGGAACAGTGGCATCTGACCAGGGAGGAACTGGATGCGTTTGCTGCGGACAGCCAGCAGAAATGCTGTCAGGCTGTACAGAATGGGAAATTTACGGAGGAAATCGTCCCGGTGACGGTAAAAGCCGGAAAGAAAACCGTGGAATTTTCGGCGGACGAGGGGCCGCGTCCGGGGACGACACGGGAGATTCTGGCCGGTCTGCGGTGCTGTTCCGGCAAAACGGAGGGCGGCGTGGTAACGGCCGGAAATTCCTCCGGCATCAACGACGGAGCGGCCGCTGTGGTCGTGATGAGTGAGAAAAAAGCAAAGGAACTGGGCGTGACGCCGATGGCGACGGTAGTCGCCGGCGCGCTTGGCGGCGTGGATCCGGCGATTATGGGCGTGGGTCCGGTGGCGGCGACCCGGAAAGCGATGGCCAGGGCCGGCCTGCAGGTATCCGATATGGATCTGATCGAAGCCAACGAGGCATTTGCGGCACAGTCTCTGGCGGTGGCGCGGGAACTGCAGTTTGACCCGGATAAGCTGAATGTGAACGGCGGCGCGATTGCGCTGGGCCACCCGGTGGGAGCGTCCGGCTGCCGGATTCTGGTGACGCTGCTGCATGAGATGCGGCGGCGCGACGCAAAGCGTGGACTGGCGACCCTGTGTATCGGCGGCGGCATGGGCTGCGCGCTGATTGTGGAAAGATAAAAAAAGGAGGAAACAGTTATGATTCAGTATGAAAAAGTAAACGGTGATTTTAGCCTTGAGGGAAAGGTTGCAGTTGTGGTTGGCGGAGCCGGCGGCATTGGTGAGGCAACGGCCAGAATGTATGCGCGCAAGGGTGCAAAAGTAGTGATTGCAGACTGCAAGGACAACTGTCCTGAAGTCGCAGCGGATATTGCGCGGGAATACGGCGTACAGACGACAGGAATAAAGTGCGATGTGACCAGTCAGGAGAGCGTGGATACGATGATTACGGGCGTATTGGAAACGTTCGGCGAGATCAATGTACTGGCATGTATGCCGGGATTCGTAGACTTGTATCGCGCAACGGATATTGAGATCAGTAATGTGGAGAAACATATTGCGATTAACGCAGTAGGTGTGTTTCGTGTATGTCAGGCAGTGGCAAATCAGATGATTCGTCAGGGAAAAGGCGGCAAGATTGTATGCATCACTTCACAGGCGGATTTCATTGCAATCAATAAGCATGTAGGATATACCATGAGCAAGGCGGCTCTGGTCGGGATGATTAAGGTATGTGCGCTGGAATGGGCAGAGTATGGGATCAATGTCAACGGAGTCGCTCCGACAGTTGTCAATACTTATATGGGTGAACGCGCATGGCAGGGAAAAGTGAAGACAGATATGATTGAAAAAATTCCAGCTCACAGGTTTGCGGAAACGGATGAAATTGCTGCTGCTGTACTGTTTCTTTCCTGCAGCGAATCCAATATGATCACAGGGGAGGATCTGGTGGTAGACGGCGGCTTTACGATTTACTGATCCATGTACGGGGCAGAAGGAGGAAACAGGATGGATGTGCTGACAAAAAAAGCCTGGGAACTGCGAAAGGACATTGTTGAGATGGTTTACCGGTCGAAGGCAGGGCATGTAGGCGGTGATTTAAGTGTGATTGATATATTGACGGTTCTGTACTTTAAAGTAATGAACGTTTCTCCGGAAAATGTCAGAAATCCGAATCGGGACAGATTTCTGCTGAGCAAGGGCCATTGTGCGGATGCGTTGTACTGTGTTCTGGGAGAAAAGGGTTTTTTTGACAAACAGGAGGCAATTGAGACGTTCAGCCAGTTTGGAAGCCGTTACATCGGACATCCGAATATGGCGGTACCGGGAATTGAAATGAACGCCGGCTCACTTGGACATGGCTTATCGGTAGGAGTTGGTATGGCTCTGGCGGCGAAAATGAATCGGAAGAATTACCGGACCTATGTGGTGCTGGGTGATGGGGAAATGGCTGAGGGTTCCAACTACGAGGGTATGATGGCGGCAGCGCAGTATCATCTGGATAACCTTTGCGCAACGATAGACTTGAATCGCCTGCAGATCAGCGGAACGACAAAAGAGGTCATGAATTCAGACAGTTTGTCCCGAAAGTTTGAGGATTTTGGCTGGAATGTGATTGAGGTAAAGGACGGAAACAACTGTTTGCAATTGGTTGAGGCGTACGAACAGGCGGAAACATTAAAAGGGAAGCCTGCTGCCGTAATTGCGCATACAACCAAGGGAAAGGGTGTTTCTTTTATGGAGAATACCGCTTCCTGGCATCACGGAGTTATGACAGAAGAGCAATATTTGCAGGCGGTGAAAGAACTGGAGGAGGTGCTGGCATGAATACGATTACAAACCGGCAGGCAATCTGTGACACCCTGATGAAAGCGGCAAAACAGGATTTGGACATTATTGTAGCCTGCTCAGATTCCAGAGGTTCCGCCTCCCTGAGTCCGTTCGCAGAACAGTATCCTGAGCAATTTGTGGAGGTAGGTATTGCGGAACAGAATCTGGTGTCTGTATCCGCCGGGCTGGCAGCCTGTGGAAAGAAAGTGTTTGCAGCCTCTCCAGCCAGCTTTTTATCCACCCGAAGCTATGAACAGGCAAAAATTGACGTGGCATATTCGCAAACTAATGTGACACTGGTGGGAATCAGCGGCGAAATCAGCTATGGAGCACTGGGCATGAGTCATCATTCCTGTCAGGATATAGCGGCGTTTTGTGCACTGCCGAATATGCGTGTTTATCTGCCGAGTGACCGTTTTCAGACAGCAAAACTGATTGAAGCATTGCTGCTGGATGAAAAACCGGCTTATGTACGGGTCAGCCGTTCTGCGACGGAGGATGTGTATGGAGAGGACATGCCATTTGTTCTGAATCGGGCTAATGTGCTTCTGGAAGGCAGCGATATCTGCCTGATTGCCTGTGGCGAAATGGTGCCTTATGCGGTTCAGGCGGCCAGGCTTTTGCGGGAAGCGGGTATTTCAGCAGGTGTGCTGGATATGTACTGCCTGAAACCGCTCGATGAAGAAGCTGTGCTGCAGGCAGCAAAGTCATATCGGTGCCTGGTTACAGTTGAGGAGCATTCTGTTTTCGGCGGACTGGGAAGTCTGGTATCTCAACTGACTGCGCAGAAACATCCGATTCGCGTGTGCCAGATTGCACTGCCGGATACACATCTGATTTCCGGGAACAACCGGGAGGTATTCGCTTATTATGCCATGGATGCAAAGGGGATTGCAGAGCGTGCGAAACAGGCTCTGAGTGAGAGCTGACAGGAGCGGGGAATGAAATACGTATTGGGAATTGATCAAAGTACACAGGGAACCAAGGCAATTCTGGTGGATGAAAACGGAGCTGTTGTTGGCAGGGCCGACCGGATGCACCGGCAGCTGATCAGCGAAAAAGGCTGGATTTCTCATGATCCGGAGGAAATTTACCATAATGTCCTGCGGACAGCAAAAGAGGTCATCGAAAAAACAGAAATTGATCGAGCGCAGATTGTGGCTCTTGGTATCAGCAATCAGCGGGAAACAAGCATCCTCTGGGATCGCAGCGGGCGTCCGAGGAATGATGCAGTGGTCTGGCAGTGCGCGCGTGCAAAAGAAATATCTGATGATCTGAGACCATACGACCAAAGAATCCGGGAAATAACCGGGCTCACGCTTTCTCCGTATTTTCCGGCGGCAAAAATGGCATGGCTGCTGCGGCATTCCGGAGAGATTGGAAACCGGGAGAGACTTTGTCTCGGTACGGTAGACAGCTGGCTGATTTATCGCCTGACCGGAGGCACATCATTTCGAACGGATTATTCCAACGCTTCACGAACGCAGCTGTTTGATATTCACAGGCTTCGGTGGAGCGAAGAAATCTGCGGACTGTTTGAAGTGCCGATGGAATTTCTTCCGCAGGTATGCGACAGCAATTCCGATTTTGGATATACGGATCTGGAAGGTTATCTTCCGCATGCGATTCCTATTCATGGCGTGCTGGGGGATTCCCATGCAGCGTTGTTCGGACAGGGATGCCATGATGCAGGTATGATTAAGACTACCTATGGTACCGGTTCTTCCATAATGATGAATACGGGCAGCAAATGTGTAATGAGCCGTCATGGACTGGTCACTTCACTTGCCTGGGGCATGGACGGAAAAGTGACTTATGTACTGGAAGGAAATATCAATTATACTGGCGCGGTCATTACCTGGCTGCAGGAATCCGTAAGACTGATTGCCGATCCTGCTGAAACGGAGCAGGCGGCGATGGCGGCCAATCCGGAAGATACGGCTGTTCTGGTTCCGGCGTTTTCGGGACTTTCCGCACCCTACTGGGAGGATGAGGCCAAAGCGGTGCTTTGCGGTATGAGCCGTACGACCGGGAGAAATGAAATTATCCGTGCTGCGCTCGACAGTATCGCATTTCAGATTGATGCCGTATTGGATGCGATGGCAAAAGACAGCGGCATACGGATCGAGGAACTGCGGGTGGACGGCGGTCCTACCAAAAACAGGTATCTGATGCAGCAGCAAAGTAATTTGTCGGATACAGTAGTGGCGGTTTCAGAAGTGGAGGAGTTATCCGCCCTGGGTGCTGCTTATATGGCCGGAATTGCTGTCGGACTCTGCCAGACTGAACGGCTGTTTAAGGGGAAAAAAAGGGTCTGCTTTTTTTCGGTATGGACCGGACAGGAGAGAACAGCTGCAAAACATCGTTGGAGAGAAGCGGTTATGTTGGCAATTAGGCCGCATTCTGAATGATATTGAGAGAATGCCGTGCAGATTTATTTTGCCTGTCAGGAAAGAAAAGAGTTGACAATGGCTGCCGGCCTGCTTTAGACTTATGAGAAAATCTGTGATAAAAACAGTGAGTGTATAAGCAATAATGTTTAATGCAAAACCGGGAGAAAGAGAGCATATGTTAGCTGAGACAGGATACAGAGGGCGGATGAAATTTACGGCGGTGATAGTTGTTTGCATGTTATGCGCGGGCCTGCTTTGGGCAATGCCGGCTGCGGCGGAGGAGACGGGCAGCGGCTCGCTGCGCCTGAACAAGACGTCGCTGACGCTGGTGAACGGGCTGACCTGCAAATTGAAAGCCAGCGGCGCTGGACTGACCGGGAAAGTGACCTGGCAAAGCAGCAACCGGCAGGTCGTGCGGGTGAACAGCCGCGGCCGCATCCGGGGCAAGTCGGCCGGAAACGCCGTGATCACGGCGACGGCCGGAGCGTATAAGGCGGTCTGCAGGGTGCAGGTGGTTGACGCCTCCCTGAACAAAACGAGTCTTCCACTGACGCAGGGGAAGCGCGCGAAGCTGAAAGTGCGCGGCAGCAGTGTGAAAACGACCTGGAAGAGCAGCGATCCGCAGGTGGCGACGGTCAGCTCCTCCGGGAAGGTGACGGCGAAAAATCCGGGGACGGCCACGGTTTACGCTAAAATCGGCGTCAGCAAGCTGTCCTGTACGGTGACGGTGGTTTCGGCGCGCTGGGACAAACTGAAAGCGCAGTATCTGAATGACAGCAAAACCGGCCAGCTGGTGTTCGTGCAGTATACGGGAGGCAGCGACGCCCGCGTGCAGATGTACCGGAAATCCGGCGGAACCTGGGACTGCATTGTGGACTGCCCGGCCTACGTGGGCCAAAACGGCATCGGCAAAGAGCGGGAGGGCGACAAGAAAACGCCGACAGGCGTCTACACGCTGACGCAGGCGTTCGGCATCGAAAAAGACCCGGGTGCGAAAATGCCTTATGTGAAAGTCAATAAATACCTCTACTGGTGCGCGGACGACAACTACTACAATCAGATGGTCGACGTCCGTGATCATCCGCATACCTGCCGCGGGGAGCATCTGATCAATTATGCGCCGAACTACAACTACGCGATGGCGCTCGATTACAATAAGGACTGCGTGGTCGGCAAGGGCTCCGCGATTTTCCTGCACTGCATGGGCCCGAACGCTTACACCGCCGGGTGCATCGCGGTCAGTCAGGAGAATATGATTAAAATTCTGCAGAATGCGGAGGCGGGGACGAAAATCTGCATTTATAACCAGTAAGAGAAATTCGGAAGCCGTAATTCTGCCCGGTTGGATTTTCGATGTGTTTTCCCCGGAAAGCATAAGGCTGTTTTCCAGGGAAAATACTCGAAAGGGTACCGGCCGGTCCCCATGAATTCCGAATGTTGGGCAGGATTGTGGAAGCGCGAAGCACGGAACAATCCGTATGGCGTCATTTGGCTTCCGCATCATGGAATAGGTGTGACAAAAATACAGGAGGTGTCGGAATTGAGAGGATGTTTTTTTCTGGGCGCGCAGCATCAGCCGGGATTTGAGATCAGGGAAATGACGTTCCCGGAGCTTGGGCCGCATGAAGTGCTGGTGCGCAGCAAAGCCTGCGGGATTTGCGGAACGGATATTCATATCCGCCGCGGCGAGGCCGGTTCGGCGGAGGTGACGCCTCCGGTCGTGCTGGGGCATGAGTTTGCCGGTATCGTGGAGCAGATCGGTTCTGAGGTGACGGAGCTGTGCGTGGGCGATCATGTGACGATCGACCCCAACAGGTACTGCGGTCACTGCCGCCCGTGCCGCATGGGCCGAAAGCAGAACTGCGAGCATCTCTTTGCGCTGGGCGTGAACGTCAACGGCGGATTTGCGGAGTACGCGCTCTGCCCGGACAGCCAGTGCTTCAAATTAAACAAAGACGTCGATTTTGATGTGGCGGCGATGGCGGAGCCGCTGGCGTGCGTGATTCACGGCATCGATCAGGCGCAGATCACAGCGGGGCAGTCTGTGCTCGTTATCGGAGGCGGCACGATCGGCCTGCTGATGGTGCAGATGGCCCGCCTGCGGGGCGCGTCGCCGGTGATATTGAGCGAGCCGGTGGAAATGCGCAGGAAGATTGCGCTGGAACTGGGCGCGGACGCGGCGATCGATCCGCTGCAGGAAAATCTCGCAGAGCGCATCCGCGGGATCAGCGGGCAGGACGGCGTCGACGTGGTGATCGAATGCGTCGGAAGGCCTGCGGCTGCAAAGCAGGCGTTTGAGGCCGCGGGAGCGGGCGCCACGATACTGTTTTTCAGCGTGCCGACGGTGGACGCAACGGTGCCGCTGCCTCTGTTTGACGTATACAAAAAAGAGTTGCGGATTGTCGGTTCCATGATTAACCCGGACACACATCAGCGTGCCGTGAACCTGATCAACAGCGGCAAGCTGGAAATCAAAAGGCTGATCACGCACACCTATGACCTGGAGCACATGGAGGAGGCTCTGGACATGCAGACGAGCAGCGAGTCGATTAAGGTAGTGATTCATCCGTAGCTGTCTTTCAAGTCACATTACAGGAAAACGGCATCACAATAAAACGATATCGCAATAAAAAACATCACATAAAAACATTACAATAAAAAACATCACAATAAAAGACATCACAATAAAAAACCGGGGCTGACGCACTTGGGATTTTAACCTTTTGTGCGTTAGCCCCGGCTTGAACTTAAGTATTCCCGGACAGCTGCCTCCAGCCTCAGTTTTTCGTTACTGTAAATACGATGATATGCTGGGATGATCTGTCTGGACACATCATAAAGCACTGTCATCATTTTGGCACCAGTCAGATATTCCAATAATAGAAAATTCGGATGCAGAGCTTTGATTTAGAAGCAGGTAAACGCGCCGTCCACCACGATATCCGAACCCGTGGTGAAGCTGCTGGCGTCGCCCGCAAGATAGACGCAGATGGCCTGGAGCTCTTCCGGCTTGCCCAGGCGGCCCATCGGAGCCATTTCGTTCCATTTGGCGATGAGCGGCTTGAGCTGCTCGGAGGAAAGCGTGAGGTCAGTGCCGATGTAGCCCGGGCTGATGCAGTTCACGCGCACGCCGCGCTTGGCCCATTCGATCGCCAGGGACTTGGTCAGCTGAATGACGCCGGCCTTGGACGCGTTGTAAGCGCACTGCGGCTGCGGCACGTTTACGATGTGGGCGGACATGGACGCGGTGTTGATGATGGAACCGTAGCCCTGCTTCAGCATCACCTTTCCGGCTGCCTGCGCGGTCAGGAAGACGCCGGTGAGGTTGATGTCGATGACTTTTTTCCATTGCTCAAACGACATTTCCTCTGCGGGTACGTTAATGCAGATGCCGGCGTTGCAGAAGGCGGCGTCCAGCTTTCCGTATTTTGCCAGAAACGTGCCGATCATGGCGTCGACTTGCTCCGGCACAGTCACATCGCACGAAATGGCGATGGTGTCGGCTCCGGTCGTTTCCTTGAGCCAGTCTGCGGTCTGCTGGGCGGTGGCCAGGTCCACGTCCACGATCGCCACGTCGGCTCCGGCCTCGCAGAACGCGGTGGCAACGCTCTTTCCGATGCCGCGGGCGCCGCCGGTGACGAAGATACTCTTGCCGTCAAGTCTCATTTTTTCGATGATTCCCATAGTGCTTTCCTCCTTTTTCTGCGTGAAAGATATAAAGTGAAACAGCCGATAGGGGAGCTATCGGCTGTTTCGAGGGGAGTATAAATAATTAATAAGGGGTTTGTAAAAAAAATTGTTTTGAAGGGTAAATTCTTTTTACAGTCAACATTATAATATAGTTTCCAGAAAAATGCAATACATATTTTTGAAAAATATCGAGATACTAACGATGTAACAAAAAAACAGATATAGGAGGCTAATATCATGGCTAAAAATGCGAACAACACGGAGAGCATGGAGTCTTCCAAGAACGCGAATAATTCCCAGAATAAGACTTCTTCCAAGAATGCAAACAATTCCAGCAAGAACACAAAGAACTGTGAGAACTGCGACAATTCCACAGGTTCTTCGCAGAGCGAGTATTAAACCGGGACGAAAAAGGGGTGCGCGAGCACCTCTTTTTTTGCGGGTTCTTCCGGTATTATGTTGCCGTTTTCTGATATTACCGTTTTCCTGTATTGTCGTTTTTCTGTGCTGCTGTTGTTGGCATTGCCATTTTCTCGTATTACCATTTTTCTGTATTGCCGCTTTCTTGTATTGTTATTTTTCTGTGATGTGCTGTCGGCTGAATGACCTGCGGTTTCGGCGGCATTTCTGCACAGCCCGGCGCTTTCGCGTATATGATATAAAAAAGGAGATATCTGCTGCTATGGAAACGATTTCGGCAAGAGAACTGGAACGCTGCGCGCAGGCGGGGACGTTTCTTATCATAGATTTGCGTTCGCGCGAGGAATACGCGCGGGGGCATGTGCCGGGCGCTGTGAATGTCCCGCAGGGAGAATTTGGGACAGAGCTGGCAGGGCGGAAGCAGGAGACCATTGTGCTCTACTGCAGTCGCGGCGCGCTCAGCATGGCGGTCGCGAGACGGCTGGAGCAGGAGGGCTACCGCACCAGAAGCGTGATTGGCGGCATCCGCGCCTACCGCGGGAATTTGGAATTACAGAGAAACAAAATATGAGAATACTATAGAAAGCTGGAATTGCAGCACGCCGCGAAAAACGGACTGCAGTATACCGAAGAAAACTGGGATGCAGCATGCCGCGGAAGGACAGAATGTAAAGATGTCGCGGAAAGACGGAACGAAAAGATTGACAAAGGAGGGCGGAGGGCATTAAGATAGTAAGCACAGAGCGCAGGGGGTGAACATGTTATGAAACTGTTAATCGCTTCGGATATTCACGGCTCGGCTTATTACTGCCGGCTGCTGCTGGAGGCTTACCGGGAGAGCGGCGCGCAGCGAATGATACTGCTGGGCGATGTGCTGTACCACGGGCCGCGCAATGACCTGCCGAGGGAGTATGCGCCCAAAGAGGTGATTGCCATGCTGAATGCGCACAGCGGCGAGATTTATGCGGTGCGCGGAAACTGCGAGGCGGAGGTGGATCAGATGGTGCTGGAGTTCCCGGTGCTGGCGGATTACATGCTGCTGCCCTGCAAAGAGCATATGATTTTTGCGACGCACGGACATATATATAATGAAGAAACGCATCCGCCCATGCAGGACGGCGACGTGCTGCTGCACGGACATACGCATGTGCTGCGCGCGGAACGAAAAGACGGCATCCTGATTTTGAATCCCGGCTCGGTGGCGATGCCCAAGGAGGGCAATCCGCCGACGTATGCGCTATTGGAAAACGGCGTCTTCTCGATTCGGGATTTTGAGGGACATACTGTAAAGGAAATTACCATATGAGGAAACTATATGAACTGATTGCGCCCTGCCATTTCGGCCTGGAGGCGGTGCTGAAACGGGAGATTCTGGATCTCGGCTATGAGATCGGCTGCGTGGAGGACGGCAGGGTGACGTTTTTCGGGGACGCGGAGGCGGTGGCGACGGCCAACGTCTTTCTGCGCTCCGCGGAACGAATTCTGCTGAAGGTCGGCAGCCTGCACGCGGAGACGTTTGACGAGCTGTTTGAGCGGACGCGGGCGCTTGCGTGGGAAGAATTTCTTCCGGCGAACGCCAGATTCTGGGTGGCCAAGGCGACCTCGGTCAAGAGCAAACTGTTCAGCCCTTCGGACATTCAGTCGATCGTGAAAAAGGCAATCGTGGAGCGGCTGAAGGACGTCTACGGCCTGAACTGGTTTCCGGAAGACGGCGCTTCCTATCCGATCCGCATTTTCCTGATGAAGGACGAAGCGGTGCTGGGCCTGGATACGACCGGGGAATCGCTGCACAAGCGCGGCTACCGGAAACTGACCGCGAAAGCGCCGATCTCGGAGACGCTGGCCTCGGCGCTGATTATGCTCACGCCCTGGAAAGGGGACAGGATTCTGGTCGATCCGTTTTGCGGCAGCGGCACATTTCCGATCGAGGCGGCGATGATGGCCGCCAACATGGCGCCGGGGATGCGGCGTTCTTTTCTGGCGCAGGACTGGGACAACCTGATCGCCGCGCGCTGCTGGAGCGATGCCCGCGAGGAGGCGGAGAGTCTGGTCGATACGCAGATTGAGACGGATATTCAGGGTTATGATATCGACGGCGAGGTGGTGCGCGCCGCCCGCGACAATGCGCGGCTGGCCGGCGTCGATCACCTGATTCATTTTCAGCAGCGGCCGGTCGCCGAGCTGCGGCATCCGAAGAAATACGGCTTTGTGATCACGAACCCGCCCTACGGGGAGCGCATCGAGGAACAGGAACGGCTGCCGGAGCTGTACAGCCAGATCGGCGAGGCCTTTGCGCGGCTGGACACATGGTCGAAGTATGTGATCACCGCCTATGGGCAGGCGGAGCGCTACATTGGCAGAAAAGCGGACCGGAACCGCAAGATTTATAATGGCATGATTAAGACTTATTATTATCAGTTTCTGGGGCCGAAGCCGCCCCGGAGGGAGGCGGCGAAGCAGGGTGCGTAGAAAGATGCGGACAGCGGCCGTCTGGCTGACGGCCTTGGCGGTCGTAACGACGCTGGCCGCCGCTGCGCCGCGGTACGCAGGGCAGGAGCATGGCCGGACGGAAACGGATCAGCTTGATGGTAAGGCGGCAGCGCTGGAACGCAGCAGTACGACGGAAACGGAACGATCTGCCGGTGAGGAAGCAGCACAGGAACGCAGTCAAGCGGCGGAAACGGAACAGTCTGGCGGTAAGGCAGCAACGTTGAAACGCAGCAGCACGACAGAAACTGAGCAGTCTGCTGGAGAGACGTCTATAGTCATAGAGCCGCTTCCGGGACAGCTGCCGGTACGTTGGTTCGCCGGGGATTACGGCCGTCAGCCGACCGTGAAAGATCAGGGAAAGTACGGCACCTGCTGGGCGATTACGGCGACCTCCGCCCTGGAGGCCGCGCTTCTGCCGGAGCAGCGGATGGTGTTTTCGGCGGATCATCTCTCGCGCAGCAACGCGTTTACGGCCGATGTAGCGGACGGCGGCGATTACCTGATGACGCTCGCCTATCTAAGTGGCTGGCAGGGACCGGTGACGGAGGAGGAAGACCCGTACGGCGACGAATATTCCCCGCCGGGGCTGCGCGCGGCCATACATGTGCAGGAGGTGCAGATTCTGGAGCGCCCGGAGCTTGCGCAGATCAAGGAGGCTGTCCGGCGGTACGGTTCAGTGCAGACCTCGCTTTACCTGAACCGGACGACGACGGCCGCAGATTCGCTCTATTATAATGAAACCATGAGCGCTTACTGCGTTCCGGAGGTGCATGAGCCGAACCATGAGACGCTGATTCTGGGCTGGGACGACCACATTTCCCGCTTTTGCTTCCGGCAGACGCCGGACCAGGACGGGGCGTTCATCTGTCAGAATACCTGGGGCACAGAGTTCGGCGACGACGGTATTTTTTATGTCTCCTATGCGGATGCCAACATCGGCGGCACCTGCCTTGTCTACAGCGGGATTGAGCCGGCGGACAATTACCGCGCCGTTTACCAGACCGACGACTGCGGCTGGCAGGGACGGCAGGGCTATGACAGCGACAGCTGCTGGTTTGCCAACGTATACACGGCGGCGGAAACGGAGCAGCTGGCGGCGGTCGGATTTTATGCGACGGGGGCGAACGCCTCCTATGAGATTTATCTGGTTCCGGAATTTTCCGGGGCGGAGTCGTTTGCGGAGCGCGTGTTTCTGCAGTCGGGCGCCCTGGAGCATGTCGGTTACTATACGGTGCGCCTGGAGCAGCCGCAGCGCCTGACGCAGGGACAGCGGTTTGCCGTGGCGGTGCGGATGACGACGCCGGGCGTGAACAACCCGGTGGCGGTGGAGTATCAGGCCGATGAATACACGGAAAACGTGGTCACGTCCGGCAAAGAGGGCTACCTCAGCCGGTACGGGGATCTCTGGCAGAATACGGAGGCAAGCTTCGGCACCAACGTCTGCCTGAAAGTATATACGATGTGAACTGCTCCGGAGGGGCCTGAATGACGGGATGTCCTGCGGGCGCAGCATATTGGAAAGAGAGATGGTGCACAGACAGATGGAAAAGCGAATTGTGTTTGCGACGGGAAACGAAGGAAAGATGCGCGAAATCCGCATGATTTTGAAAGACATGGGAATGCGCGTGGTCTCCATGCGGGAGGCCGGCATCGAGGCGGAGATCGAGGAAAACGGGACTACCTTTGAGGAAAACGCGGTGATCAAGGCGCGGGCCGTCATGGAGCGCTGCGGCGAGATCGTGATGGCCGACGACTCTGGCCTGGAGATTGATTATCTGGACGGGGCGCCCGGCGTCTATTCCGCCCGCTTTATGGGCGAGGACACCTCCTATGATATCAAGAACAGCGCGCTGCTCGAAAAGCTGCGCAGCGTGCCCGAGGAGCAGCGGAGCGCCCGCTTTGTGTGCGCGGTCGCCTGCGCGCTGCCGGACGGCCGGGTGCTGACGAGCCGGGGCGTGATGGAAGGCATCATCGGTTGGGAAATCCGCGGCGAAAACGGCTTTGGCTATGATCCCATCTTTTATCTGCCGGAATACGGAAAAACCTCGGCGGAAATTTCCCCGGAGCTGAAAAATGAGCTCAGCCACCGCGGCAAGGCCCTGCGCGAGATGAAACGGCAGCTTTCGGCGGCGCTGCAGGAGGCGGAGCGGTGACGCGAATAAACTGGAGCGATTTTTTCGGCGGCCGGAGCGAACGCAGGGCCGGGAAGGATAAACGACTGAAACGCGAGACTGGTCAGGAGAACCAGTCCCGATATGGGAATGGACAGGACAAACAACAGCAGCGCGAGACTGGTCAGGAGAAACGGCGACAGCGTGAGGTTGGGCAGGAGAAACGATGGCAATGTGATGTCGGACAGGAAAAACAGCTCCAATATGGGAATGGACAGGACAAATGGCACAGGGCCGGGCGGAACAAACGACGGCCGGCGCAGGATCCATGGTTCGGGTATGGACAGAACGAAGGAGAACAGGGAGAAAAAAGGGAGAGCGGCATGAGAATTCTTGTGGTGAGCGATACGCATGGACGTGAGGAAAATCTGGAAAAGGTGCTGGAAAAGATCGGGATGCCGGACTGCATGATTCACCTGGGGGATTCCGAAGGGGGCGAGGAGCATATCCGGGAGCTGATCGACTGCCCGCTGCATATTGTGGCGGGAAACTGCGACTTCTTTTCCGAGCTTCCGCGGACGGAGATCGTCGAGATTGGCGGCTGCAGGATTCTGATCACACACGGGCATTACCACTATGTCACGGTGGGCACGCGCGACCTGGTAGAGGACGCCAGAGCCAACGGCTGCAACGTCGCCATGTTCGGTCACACACACCGACCATTCTTCGATCAGAGCGAGCCTGGAATGACGGTACTCAATCCCGGCAGCCTCTCCTACCCGCGGCAGGACGGGCGGCGTCCCAGCTACGTGCTGATGACCGCCGATGAGGGAGAGCCGTTCCGCTACTCGCTATATTATTTGTAATGCAATGTAATTTAATTTATCCGTTGATCGTTGACAGCTGCGATTCCGTCCGGTTGGATTTTCGATGCGGGTTTCCCGGAAAACATAAAGCTGTTTTCCGGGAAAGCTGCTCGAAGGGGTACCGACCGGATGGAATCGCGGCGTCCAAATGGATTTTTTTCTGCGAGTTTCCCAAAAGCATAAAGCTATTTTCCGGGGAACCCGCTCGAAAGGGTGCGGGCCGCTCAAAATGCTGCAAACTGCTCGAAAGGCTGCCGCCCGCCCGGAATCACAGCGCCCTAATGGATTTTTGCCGCTTTCCGGTAAAATTGCGCGAAAAGTCTTGACTTCCCATCCGCCGGTGTGTTACACTGATGAGGCGTATGGAAGCAGGCTTTTTTTTTGTGCCTAAAAAGCAGCGGTTTCGCTAACGAATTTTAAGAGAGTGAGGTGGAAGTTGTGCGTGTAAGAATCACATTGGCATGTACGGAATGTAAGCAGCGTAATTACAACATGACAAAGGAAAAAAAGAACCATCCTGACCGAATGGAGACCAAGAAGTACTGTCCCTTCTGCAGGACCCACACGGTGCACAAGGAAACAAAATAATCGATAGATACGAGCAAAGGAAGTGAAAATATGGCAGATAAAACTGAATCAAAGAAAAACTGGTTTGATGGCCTGAAGGCTGAATTCCGGAAGATCATCTGGCCGGATCAGAAGTCGCTGGTGAAGCAGACCGGTGCTGTAGTTGCCGTTTCTATCGTGCTCGGAATCATCATCTCGATTCTGGACTTCATTTTCCAGTACGGTGTGGATATTCTGGTAAATATCGGCTTCTAACGAAGTGAGGACAAAGGTGATTGTATGGCGGAAGCGAACTGGTATGTAGCGCATACTTATTCAGGGTATGAGAACAAAGTAAAGGCCAACATCGAGAAGACCATTGAGAACAGACATCTGGAGGACCAGATTCTGGAGGTTCGGGTGCCGCTTCAGGATGTTGTCGAAGTGAAAAACGGTGTGAGGAAAACGGTTCAGAAAAAGCTGTTTCCCGGCTATGTGCTTCTCAACATGGTGATGAACGACGACACCTGGTATGTCGTGCGCAATACGCGCGGCGTCACGGGTTTTGTCGGGCCCGGATCCAAGCCGGTGCCCCTGACCGACGTCGAGATGTTCAACCTCGGCATTCAGTCGAACAGCGTCACAGTGGAGTTCAAGGAGGGCGACACCGTCACGGTGATCGGCGGCGTCTGGAAAGACACGATCGGTGTGATCCAGAACGTAAACCAGGGCAAGCAGAGCGTCACAATCAACGTTGAGCTGTTCGGCCGTGAGACACCGGTAGAGATCAGCTTTACAGAAATCAGAAAGATGTGAGTCCGCGCGATGCGGCGGGACCGCACATCAGCAGCAAGCAGATTCACGCGGCGCAGGCCGCGGGACGTGGGAGGGAAGCTACTCCCGACATTACCACATAGGAGGTGCCTGACATGGCAAAAAAGGTAACAGGTTATATTAAATTGCAGATTCCGGCCGGCAAAGCGACGCCGGCACCGCCGGTTGGCCCGGCTCTTGGCCAGCACGGTGTGAATATTGTTCAGTTTACAAAGGAATTCAATGCCAGAACCGCAGACAAGGGCGATCTGATCATCCCGGTCGTGATTACGGTTTACGCGGACAGAAGCTTCAGCTTCATCACAAAGACTCCGCCGGCAGCGGTTCTTCTGAAGAAAGCATGCAACATCAAATCCGGTTCCGGAGTTCCGAACAAGACGAAGGTAGCTACGATCTCCAGGGCAAAGGTTCGCGAAATCGCAGAGACGAAGATGCCGGACCTGAACGCGGGCAGCATCGAGGCGGCCATGAGCATGATCGCCGGCACCGCGAGAAGCATGGGCATCACGGTTGAGGATTAAGCAGATTCAGATATCTTGTAAACAGACAATCAAGTGGGAGGGAATTTCCCGCATACACCACCAGGAGGTTATTTAATATGAAAAGAGGCAAGAAATACAAAGAGATCGCAAAGACGATTGACCGCGGCGCTCTCTATGATGTCAGCGAAGGCATTGCGCTGGCGAAAAAGTCAGCAGTAGCAAAATTTGACGAGACCATCGAAGTGCATATCAGAACAGGCTGTGACGGACGTCACGCAGATCAGCAGATCCGCGGCGCGGTGGTACTTCCGCACGGCACTGGCAAAAAGGTGCGCGTCCTTGTCTTCGCAAAGAATGCGAAGGCGGACGAAGCACAGGCGGCAGGCGCTGAGTACGTAGGCGCTGAGGAGCTCGTTCCGAAGATTCAGAACGAGGGCTGGCTGGATTTCGACGTAGTCGTGGCTACGCCGGACATGATGGGCGTGGTTGGACGCCTGGGCCGTATCCTTGGACCGAAGGGCCTGATGCCGAACCCGAAGGCCGGCACGGTAACGATGGACGTGACCAAGGCGGTCAACGACATCAAAGCCGGTAAGATCGAGTACAGACTCGACAAGACCAACATCATTCATGTGCCAATTGGTAAGGCTTCTTTCACAGAGGAGCAGTTAACGGACAACTTCCAGACGCTTATTGAAGCAATCAACAAGGCAAGACCGGCGGCAGTAAAGGGACAGTTCTTAAGGAGCGTCACCGTCGCTTCCACCATGGGCCCGGGCGTAAAGCTCAACCCGGTGAAACTGGTCTGATTCGCATTGCATTGCACGAAATTCCCGAAGGTACGCGCTTCGGGAATTTTTTTCTTAAAGGTACACGGGACTTAAAACAGATATAAGCATAAAGATACGGAAGGCGGCGGAGATGGAAATGAAAAACGGCAGGATTTATGACGTCATCTGCATCGGGCAGGTGGTGCAGGATATTCTGGTGACCAACGTGCCCCGGGATGTGTTTCAGCGGGAGACCGACATGACAATGGTGGACGCGGTGTCGATGGCCACCGGCGGCGACGCCGCCAACGAGGCGGTGGTGCTGGCGCGGCTCGGGAACCATACGGGACTGCTGGGGCGGGTGGACCGCACCAACGTGGGCTCCATGATTTTTGAGGATATGCAGCGGGAGGGCGTGGACACCACGCTGCTGAGCCGGCCGGAGGACTGCGAGACGCTTTCCTCGATCGTTTTCATCCATCCCGACGGCAGCCACAGCTTCGTCGTCAGCCCCGGCCACCGCTACACGCCGGAGCTGGAGGATTTTGATTTTGAGGTGCTGAAACAGACGCGGGCCGTGTCCGCCGCCAGCCTGTTCGGGCTGGGCAGACTGGACACGGACGGCATCGACCGCATTTTCCGCGCGGCGCGGGAGGCGGGCGCCATCACGGCCGCCGACATGAATTTTGACCTGAACGGCATCGGGCCGCGGGCGCTGGAGGCGGTTTATCCCCACATCGATTATTTGATGCCGAGCTTCAACGAGGCCGTCTATGTGACCGGCCGCCGCGAGCCGGAGGAGATGGCCGATTATTTTCTGGAGGCCGGCGTCCGCAACGTCGTCATCAAACTGGGAGAGCGCGGCTGTTATTTCAAGAATGCGCGCGAGCAGTTTCACCTGGACGCCTGCCCGATTCAGGCGGTTGACACCACCGGCTGCGGTGACAACTTTGTGGCCGGTTTCCTCCACTGCCTGCTGCGGGGCAAAACCCACCGGGAGTGCGCCGCCTTTGCCGGCGCCGCCGGCGCGATCAACGCGCTCGGGATCGGGGCGCACATGCAGGTGCGCTCGGAGGAACAGGTGCTGGAGTTTATGGAGCGCATGGGAATCCGCTGACGCGCCGTATGGATGCGAAATCATCCGGAATCCTTCGGAATTATGGGAGAAAATGGGCCGAAAACCTCTTGACATCCCGTTTTGGATATGCTACCATCATCCCTGATGACTGCCGAAGACAGCAGGTGCCGCGAGGCATAAGGAGAAAACGCCTGCCGAGGAGTATAGAGATTCGTGGGAAGAATTCTGGTGCTCTCTGTCTGACAGAGAGCCCTTTTTATTCCTTGCAATTTCCGGCGGTACACTCAAATCTATAAGGAGGTGCACCATTCATGGCAAAAGTGGAACTGAAGAAACCGGTCGTGGAGGAGATTTCAGAGCACATCAAGGACGCTGAGTCCGTGGTCCTGATTCACTACAGCGGAATTACGGTGGAAGCGGATACCGCGCTTCGCAAGGAACTGAGAGAAGCCGGCATCGTCTACAAGGTTTACAAGAATACGATGATGAATTTCGCATTCCAGGGCACGCCCTGCGAGCCGCTGACGAAGCATCTGGAAGGACCGAACGCGATTGCGATTTCCAAGACCGACGCGACGGCTCCGGCAAGAATTATCGCCAAGTACATGAAGACGGTTCCGACAATGAAGATGATTGCCGGCGTTGTGGAAGGCGGCTATTATGACGAAGCGGGCGTGACGGCTCTGGCGGCGATCCCGTCGAGAGAAGAACTGCTTGGCAGACTGTTTGGCAGCATGCAGTCGCCGATTGCAAATCTGGCACGCGTACTCAATCAGATTGCAGAAGCAAAAGCAGAGTAAGAGCAATACCGTATCCGAAAAACGAAGTTAAAACTATGATAATCAGGAGGAAAATGAAATGGCAAAGTTGACGACAGCTGAATTTATTGAAGCGATCAAAGAGTTATCCGTACTTGAGCTGAACGAGCTGGTAAAAGCCTGCGAGGAGGAGTTCGGCGTATCTGCGGCGGCAGGCGTTGTGGTTGCAGCGGCAGCAGGCCCGGCAGAGGCTGAGGAAGAGAAGGACGAGTTCGATGTAGAGCTGACCGAGATTGGCCCGTCCAAGGTTAAGGTAATCAAGGTTGTCCGCGAGGCGACAGGTCTTGGCCTGAAAGAGGCGAAGGACGTTGTTGACAGCGCTCCGAAGGTGATCAAGGAGGGCGCTACCAAGGCTGAGGCTGAGGAGCTGAAGACAAAGCTCGAGGCAGAGGGCGCAAAGGTTACCCTGAAATAATCCCCAAAACCGCAGACCGCGCGAGCGGCAGAAGGCATGCGCCGGAGATTCCGGACGCATGCCTTTTAAAAACCACATTCCGGATGCCACATCTTTTTCATTTTTTTCAGCAGATTTTTGGCAAATTGTTTTCATATTTTTTCTTGACACGCCATTTGATTTATGTTAGAGTGTAGGTTGCACTATTGTGCAGGATTATGCCCCAGGGTATTATTATGCCCAAAAGTTGACCAGACTGCAGAAAGAACAGAGGTGAAACGTCAATGGAGAAAAACAGGATACGTCCTATTACAAATGGGAAGGGATTCCGTATGAGCTATTCACGCCAGAAGGAAGTCCTTGAGATGCCGAATCTTATTGAAGTTCAGAAGGATTCTTACCAGTGGTTCCTGGACGAGGGACTCAGAGAAGTCTTTGATGATATCTCTCCAATTGAAGATTACAGCGGCAAGCTGAGCCTTGAGTTTGTCGATTTTAAGCTTTGTGAAGACGATGTGAAATACACGATCGAAGAGTGCGTGGAGCGTGACGCCACGTATGCGGCTCCGCTGAAGGTACGGGTGCGTCTCCACAACAAGGAGAACGACGAGATCAGCGAGCACGATATTTTTATGGGCGATCTTCCTCTGATGACAGCAACGGGAACATTTGTAATCAACGGCGCAGAGCGTGTCATTGTCAGTCAGCTTGTGCGTTCTCCGGGCATTTACTACGCGATTGCGCATGACAAGCTGGGCAAAAAGCTCTATTCCTGCACCGTGATTCCGAACCGCGGCGCGTGGCTGGAGTATGAGACCGACTCAAACGACGTTTTCTATGTGCGTGTGGACAGAACCAGAAAGGTGCCGGTGACTGTCCTGATTCGTGCGCTCGGCATCAGCTCCAATGCGGCGATCATCGAGATGTTCGGTGAGGAGCCGAAGATTGTCGCCACGCTGGCGAAGGATACGGCCACCAATTACGAGGAGGGCCTGCTCGAGCTGTACAAAAAAATCCGTCCGGGCGAGCCGCTGGCCGTGGAGAGCGCGGAGAGCCTGATCATGAGCATGTTTTTCGACCCGCGCCGGTACGATCTGGCCAAGGTCGGCCGCTATAAATTCAACAAAAAACTGATGTTCCGCAACCGCATAAACGGCAGGGTGCTGGCGGAGGACGCGGTGAATACTGAGACCGGCGAGATCATCGCCGAGGCCGGGACCGTGCTCACGCGCGAGCTGGCGGACCAGATTCAGAACGCGGCGATTCCGTCCGTGCTGATTCACACGGAGGAGCGCGACGTCCGGGTGCTCTCCAGCATGATGGTGGACCTGCGCAGCTTTGTCGACTGCAACCCGCGCGAGCTGGGGATCACGGAGCTCGTATATTATCCTGCACTCAAGGAGATTCTGGACAAAAACGAAAGCATTGACGATATTAAAGAGGCGATCCGGAAATCGGTTCACGACCTGATTCCGAAGCATATCACGAAGGAGGATATCCTCGCTTCGATTAACTACAATATACATCTGGAGTACGGACTCGGCAACGACGACGATATCGACCATCTCGGCAACCGCCGTATCCGCGCGGTGGGCGAGCTGCTGCAGAACCAGTACCGCATCGGCCTGTCGAGACTGGAGCGCGTGGTGCGCGAGCGCATGACCACGCAGGAGATTGAGGGGATTTCCCCGCAGTCCCTGATCAACATCAAGCCGGTGACGGCGGCGGTCAAGGAGTTCTTCGGCTCCTCGCAGTTGTCCCAGTTCATGGACCAGAACAATCCGCTCGGCGAGCTGACGCACAAGCGCCGTCTCTCCGCGCTGGGCCCGGGCGGCCTTTCGAGAGACCGCGCCGGATTCGAGGTGCGTGACGTACATTACTCGCACTACGGCAGAATGTGCCCGATCGAGACCCCCGAGGGTCCGAACATCGGCCTGATCAACTCGCTGGCGACCTATGCGAGGATCAATGAGTACGGATTCGTGGAGGCTCCGTACCGCAAAATCGACAAATCCGACCCCAAAAATCCGCGCGTGACCGAGGAAGTGGTCTACATGACGGCGGATGAAGAGGACAATTACCATGTGGCGCAGGCGAACGAGGCGCTGGATGAGGAAGGGCATTTCGTCCGCAAAAACGTATCCGGACGCTACCGCGAGGAGACGCAGGAATATGAGCGCAGCATGTTCGACTTCATGGACGTGTCCCCGAAGATGGTGTTCTCGGTGGCGACGGCGCTGATTCCGTTCCTTGAGAACGACGACGCGAACCGCGCCCTCATGGGTTCCAATATGCAGCGCCAGGCGGTGCCGCTTTTGACGACGGAGGCCCCGGTGGTGGGCACCGGCATGGAGACCAAGACGGCGGTGGACTCCGGCGTGTGCGTGATCGCGCGCAACGCGGGCGTGGTCGAGCGGGCCACGGCCAAGGACATCGTGGTGCGTACGGACGATGGCATGCGCGACGAGTATCACCTGATGAAATTTGTCCGCAGCAACCAGAGCAACTGCTACAACCAGCGGCCGATCGTGCTCAAGGGAGAGCGCGTGGAGGCGGGACAGGTGATCGCGGACGGTCCGTCCACCTCAAACGGTGAGATCGCCCTCGGCAAGAACCCGCTGATCGGCTTTATGACATGGGAAGGCTACAACTACGAGGACGCGGTCCTGCTCAGCGAGAAGCTGGTCATGGACGACGTGTACACCTCGGTTCACATTGAGGAGTACGAGGCGGAGTCGCGCGATACCAAGCTCGGCCCGGAGGAGATCACACGCGATGTGCCGGGCGTCGGCGACGACGCGCTCAAGGACCTCGACGAGCGCGGCATCATCCGCATCGGCGCGGAGGTGCGCGCCGGCGATATTCTGGTCGGCAAGGTGACGCCCAAGGGCGAGACGGAGCTGACCGCGGAGGAGCGCCTGCTGCGCGCGATCTTCGGCGAGAAGGCCCGCGAGGTCCGCGACACCTCGCTGAAGGTGCCGCACGGCGAATACGGCATTGTCGTGGACGCCAAGGTATTCACGCGCGAGAACGGCGACGAGCTGTCCCCGGGCGTCAACCAGGCGGTGCGCATTTACATCGCCCAGAAGCGCAAGATTTCCGTGGGCGACAAGATGGCCGGACGTCACGGCAACAAGGGCGTGGTTTCCCGCGTGCTCCCGGTGGAGGATATGCCGTTTCTGCCGAACGGCCGTCCGCTCGACATCGTGCTGAACCCGCTGGGCGTGCCGTCCCGTATGAACATCGGACAGGTGCTGGAGATTCACCTGAGCCTGGCGGCCAAGGCCCTCGGCTTCAACGTGGCGACGCCGGTCTTCGACGGCGCGAATGAAAAAGATATTACCGATACTCTGGAGCTGGCGAACGATTATGTCAACCTGGAGTGGGATGAATTTAAAGAAAAGCATGAAGACGAGCTGCTCCCGGAGGTGCTGGAGTATCTCTACGAGAACCGCGACCACAGGGCGCTGTGGAAGGGCGTGCCGATTTCCAGCGACGGCAAGGTGCTGCTGCGCGACGGCCGCACCGGCGAGTATTTCGACAGCCCGACCACCATCGGACACATGCATTACCTGAAGCTCCACCATCTGGTGGACGACAAGATTCACGCGCGTTCCACCGGACCGTACTCCCTGGTGACGCAGCAGCCGCTCGGCGGCAAGGCCCAGTTCGGCGGCCAGCGTTTCGGAGAGATGGAGGTATGGGCGCTCGAGGCGTACGGCGCTTCCTACACGCTGCAGGAGATTCTGACCGTGAAATCGGACGACGTCGTGGGCCGTGTCAAGACCTACGAGGCGATTATCAAGGGCGAAAATATCCCGGAGCCGGGCATTCCGGAGTCGTTTAAGGTGCTCCTGAAAGAGCTGCAGTCCCTGGGCCTGGACGTCAAGGTGCTGCGCGACGACAACACCGAGGTCGAGCTGATGGAGAGCATCGACTACGGCGACACCGACCTGCGGGCCGTGATCGAAGGCGACCGCAGATACCAGGACAGAGAGGAATCGTTCGGCAGCTACGGCTTCAGCCAGCAGGAATTTGAGGGCGACGAGCTCGTGGACGTGGAAGAGGAAGAAGAAGAGCCGGAGGATGACGACTTTTTGGACATGGATGAAACTTTTGATGAAGAATAGCGTGTGAAAGGAGTGCCGTCAATGCCAGAGACAACCAATAACGAAACGTATCAGCCGATGACGTTTGATGCAATTAAAATAGGCCTCGCCTCCCCGGACAAGATCAGGGAGTGGTCACACGGGGAAGTGACGAAGCCGGAGACAATCAACTACAGGACACTGAAGCCGGAAAAAGACGGCCTTTACTGCGAGCGCATTTTCGGACCGAGCAAGGACTGGGAGTGCCACTGCGGAAAATACAAAAAGATCCGCTACAAGGGCGTAGTCTGCGACCGCTGCGGCGTGGAAGTCACCAAGTCGAGCGTCCGCAGGGAGCGCATGGGCCACATCGAGCTGGCGGCGCCGGTGTCCCACATCTGGTATTTCAAGGGTATTCCGTCGAGGATGGGACTGATGCTGGACCTCTCTCCGCGCGTGCTGGAGAAGGTGCTGTATTTCGCCAGCTACATCGTCCTCGACCCCGGCACGCAGAGCGACCTGCACTACAAGCAGGTGCTGACCGAGCGCGAATATCAGGACGCAAGGGAAAAATGGGGCAATCATTTCCGTGCCGGCATGGGCGCGGAGTCGATCAAGGAGCTGCTCGAGGCGATCGACATGGAAAAAGAGGCGGCGGAATTAAAGCGCAGCCTCCGTGAGTCGACGGGCCAGAAGCGCGCCCGGATCATCAAGCGGCTGGAGGTCGTGGAGGCATTCCGCGAGTCCGGCAACCGTCCGGAGTGGATGGTCATGACGGTGATCCCGGTCATTCCGCCCGACCTGCGCCCGATGGTGCAGCTGGACGGCGGCCGTTTCGCGACCTCCGACCTCAACGACCTGTACCGCAGAATCATCAACCGCAACAACCGCTTAAAGAGACTGCTCGACCTGGGCGCGCCGGATATCATCGTGCGCAATGAGAAGCGCATGCTGCAGGAGGCGGTGGACGCCCTGATCGACAACGGCCGCCGCGGCCGTCCGGTCGTCGGCCCCGGCAACCGCGCGCTCAAGTCCCTGTCCGACATGCTCAAGGGCAAATCCGGCCGTTTCCGCCAGAACCTGCTCGGAAAGCGCGTCGACTATTCCGGCCGTTCCGTTATCGTGGTGGGGCCGGAGCTGAAGATTTACCAGTGCGGCCTGCCCAAGGAGATGGCGATCGAGCTGTTCAAGCCGTTCGTCATGAAGGAGCTTGTGGCCAACGGGACTTCGCACAACATCAAAAACGCAAAGAAAATGGTAGAGCGCCTGCAGCCCGAGGTATGGGACGTGCTGGAGGACGTGATCAAGGAGCATCCGGTGATGCTGAACCGCGCTCCCACGCTGCATCGTCTCGGCATCCAGGCATTTGAGCCGATCCTTGTCGAGGGCAAGGCGATCAAGCTGCATCCGCTCGTGTGTACCGCGTTCAACGCGGACTTCGACGGCGACCAGATGGCCGTGCACCTTCCGCTGTCCGTGGAGGCGCAGGCGGAGTGCCGTTTCCTGCTGCTCTCGCCGAACAACCTTCTGAAACCGTCCGACGGCGGCCCGGTGGCGGTGCCGTCGCAGGACATGGTGCTCGGCATTTACTACCTGACGCAGGAGCGCCCGGGCGCGCTGGGCGAAGGAAAATGCTTCCGGAGCGTCAGCGAGGCGATTCTCGCCTACGAAAACAAGGCGCTGACGCTGCAGTCGAAGATCAAGGTGCGCATGAGCAAGACCATGGAGGACGGCACGGTAAAGCAGGGCACCGTGGAATCCACGCTGGGCCGCTTCCTGTTCAATGAGATTCTGCCGCAGGACCTCGGTTTCGTGGACCGCACGGTTCCGGGCAACGAGCTGAAGCTCGAGGTGGATTTCCTGGTCGGCAAAAAGGGCCTGAAGCAGATTCTGGAGAAGGTCATCAACACGCACGGCGTGACCAAGACGGCGGAGGTGCTCGACGACATCAAGTCTACCGGCTATAAGTATTCGACGAGAGCGGCGATGACCGTTTCCATCTCGGATATGACGGTGCCGCCGGAGAAGCCGGCGCTGATTCAGAAGGCGCAGGATACCGTGGACCGCATCACGAAGAATTTCAAGCGCGGCCTGATCACGGAGGAAGAACGCTACAAGGAGGTCGTGGAGACCTGGAAGGAGACGGACGAAGTCCTCACCAAGGCTCTGCTCGACGGCCTCGACAAATACAACAACATCTATATGATGGCGGATTCGGGAGCCCGCGGCTCCGACAAGCAGATCAAGCAGCTCGCCGGCATGCGCGGCCTGATGGCGGATACCACGGGCCACACGATCGAGCTGCCGATCAAGTCCAATTTCCGTGAGGGGCTGGACGTACTGGAGTATTTCATGTCCGCGCACGGCGCCCGCAAGGGCCTGTCCGACACGGCTCTGCGCACGGCGGACTCCGGTTACCTGACCAGACGTCTCGTCGACGTTTCCCAGGAGCTGATCATCCGCGAGGTGGACTGCTGCGAGGGACGGGACGATATTCCGGGCATGTACGTGAAGGCGTTCACGGACGGCAGAGAGGAAATCGAGAGCGTGCAGGAGCGTATCACGGGGCGCGTTTCCTGTGAGACGATCTGCGACAGGGACGGAGAAGTCATCGTAAAGGCCAACCACATGATCACGCCGCGGCGCGCGGCCCGCATCATGAAGGACGGCGTCGACAAGGACGGCAAGCCGTACGAGCGCATCAAGATCCGCACGATCCTGACCTGCCGCTCGCACACCGGCGTGTGCGCGAAGTGCTACGGCGCGAACCTGGCGACCGGCGAGTCGGTGCAGGTGGGCGAGTCGGTCGGCATCATCGCGGCGCAGTCCATCGGCGAGCCCGGCACGCAGCTGACGATGCGTACCTTCCATACCGGCGGCGTGGCCGGCGGCGACATCACACAGGGTCTTCCGCGTGTCGAGGAGCTGTTTGAGGCCAGAAAGCCGAAAGGACTTGCGATCATCACCGAGATCGCGGGCACGGCGACGATCCGCGACACCAAGAAAAAACGAGAGATCATTGTCACCAACGATGAGACCGGCGAGTCCAAGACCTACCTGATTCCGTACGGCTCCCGGATCCGCGAGGTGGACGGACAGTATCTGGAGGCGGGCGACGAGCTCACCGAAGGAAGCGTAAACCCGCATGACATCCTCAAGATCAAGGGCGTCGAGGCCGTGCAGGACTACATGCTGCGCGAGGTGCAGCGCGTATACCGCCTGCAGGGCGTGGAGATCAACGACAAGCACATTGAGGTCGTGGTGCGCCAGATGCTGAAGAAGATTCGCATCGAGAGCAACGGCGACACCGATTTCCTGCCGGGCTCCCTGGTGGATATTCTGGAATACGACGACGTCAACGAAAGGATGATCGCCGAGGGCAAGGAGCCCGCGGAGGGCAAGCGCGTCATGCTCGGCATCACCAAGGCGGCTCTGGCGACCAATTCGTTCCTCTCCGCGGCATCGTTCCAGGAGACGACGAAGGTTCTGACCGAGGCGGCGATCAAGGGCAAGGTAGACCCGCTGATCGGCCTCAAGGAGAACGTCATCATCGGCAAGCTGATTCCGGCCGGCACCGGCATGAAGCGCTACCGCAACGTGCAGCTCGATATCTCCGGCACCGACGACTATATGTACAGTGCGGCGGAGGAAGACGATCTGGAGTTCGACGAGATGGACGAGGGCGAAGAGCTGACGCTGGATGAGCTCGACGAGTTCGACGATCTGGAGGAGGAGACTCCGTCCGACGAGCCGGAGGAGGCGTTCGCGGAAGCAAAAGACCACGAGGAAGCTCCGGAGGAACAGCCGGAGGAGACGGTCTCCGGCGCGACGGAGGAAGTTCTGGTCGGCGCGGCCGCGGAGAAAGAATGAGCCGCGGGACGGTTTTCGGGCTGAGAGGCGGCGCGGCTGCGGAGGAAGAATGAGCCGCGGGACGTCCGTTCCGGCCGGGACGCCGATGCGGGGAGACAGGACAGTGACAGTATGACAGAATTGTGAGGGCGGGGCGGAAGACTCCGGCCGGCGGCAGAAAATGCCCCGGCGGTCAGTCTTTTGCCCCGCCTTTTTTCTGCCCGCGCGCAGAGTCTGCCTGCGGAGACGGTGGGGAGGAAGGGCTGGCTTTTTTTTCGGTATTATGTTAAGATAAAGAAAAAATTCGGAAAACGAAAGGAAACTATGAACGTCAGGAGGTAGATCATTATGTTAAGAGGAAAGACAGCCGTCGTCACCGGCGGTACGAGGGGCATCGGCTTCGCGATCGTCAGGAAGTATCTGGAGAACGGGGCGAATGTTGTGGTCGCAGGCAGCCGCCAGGAGACCGTGGAGAAGGCCCTGGCGCAGTTGTCGGAATATAAGGACCGCGTCATGGGCATCTGGCCGGATCTGTGCAGCCCGGAGAAGGTCGCCGCGGCCCTGGATTCCGTCAGGGAGCGGTTCGGCTCCGTCGATATCATGGTCAACAACGCAGGCATTTCCTCGCGCACCAACCTGTATGATTATACGCTGGAGGAGTTTTCCAGGATTCTCGATATCAACATCAAGGCGGTCTTTGTCTGCTCTCAGGCGGCGGCGCGGATCATGAAAGGACAGGGCGGCGGTGTGATCATCAATGCCAGCTCCATGGTGGGCGAGTACGGACAGCCGTCCGGCTGCGGCTATCCCGCGAGCAAGTTCGCGGTCAACGGCCTGACGAAGTCCCTGGCCAGGGAGCTGGCGAAGGACGGGATCCGGGTCAACGCGGTGGCCCCCGGCGTGACCAGGACCGACATGGTCGCGGCGCTGCCGAAGGAGATGGTAGACCGGATCTCCGCGCAGATCCCGATGGGCCGTCCCGGGGAGCCGGAGGACGTCGCCAACGCGTATCTGTTTCTGGCAAGCGACGCGTCGTCCTATGTCACCGGCATCGTCCTGCGCGTGGACGGCGCGGCGATGAACTAGAGCTTCGTCACAGAAAATCAAAATCCCCGTCATACATCTTTCGCAGCTCGGAGGGCGTGCAGCCCACGAGCTGTTTGAACATGCGCAGAAACGCGGAGAGGTTCGAGAAACCGCAGCGCAGGGAGACCTCGAGCACGGAGAGTTCCTTGTCGATCAGCAGCGTCTTCGCGTAGGCGATCCGCTTCTGGTTGAGGTACTTGTAGAAGGATGTGTCCGCGTACTGCTTGAAGAGCCGCGTGAAGTGGTACTTGGAGAAGCCGGCCATCGAGGCCATCTCGTCCAGCGTCAGCGGCTCGGTGTAGTGCTCGTTGATATAGTTGCAGATGAAGATGAACTTGTCCATATACTCCTGCTGTTTGGAGTTCCCGGCCGTGAAATTCTGCCGGACGGCCTCGGCGTGGTGCCGCCCGATCAGGACGAGGATCTCCATGAACTTGGAGTAGATGCTCGACTCCGTGAAAAAGGGAGGGAGCAGGTACTCGTCGCGGATCTCCAGCATGAGCCGGCGGATCCGGTCATAGATCTGCGGGTGCGTCTCCGGCGTGATCAGGATCGCGGGGCTGATCATGGAGATCAGCATATCCAGCTCGCTGGCGGCGATCGTGGGGAGCGTCGGCTGGAAGATGATCCGCGCGCCGGTCCCGGGCGCGAAGAGCTCGTGGACGATCCCCGGGCAGATGACGATGAGGTCGCCCTCGCGCAGGGTGTACTCTTTGTTCCCGCAGTGCACCAGGTAGCCGTTGGACGTGGGCATGATCAGCTCGAACGGTGTGTGCCAGTGCGGGGGATAGTTCTCCGCCTCGTCGTTGTTGTACAGCTGGAGGTGCATGTTCTTCTTATAGTTGACTGTCTCATGCAGGCCGTTCAGATTCTCGATCAAGTCAGCTCGCTTCCTTTCCAATTATTTGCTTTTTTGAGTTGTGAAGTGCAAATTATTTTCGTGTTCCATTGTACCAAATGTGATAATAATTTTCAATACAAAGTGTCATGTTCGTTTTTTTGACGGAATGTTTTGGAGATTATCCATAAAAAAAGATAGAAAAATGTGGGAATCAGATATTTATCTATCAAAAATGATGAGGACGAAAAGAAAACAAGAGCAATAATTAGGAGTAAAATAGCAAGGATTGAGAGGAAAACGGACGGCGAATCGATTATACTGGAACTACAGTAACCAGTGAATTATCAAAAAAGGAGGAAATGAAATGAAGATGAAGAAATGGATTTCAGTCGCTCTGACGGCTGCCATGGTCGGCAGCATGATGGTGACGGCTCTGCCGGTGCAGGCGGAGGAGCCCGTGGAGATCACCTGGATGTTCTGGGATGACCTCGAGGCGACTACAGACACGACGTCCCTCGGCTACGCGGACGTCATCAACCGGTTCAACACCGAGTACGAGGGTCAGTACCATGTGACCCCGATCACGACGAACCTGGAGGAGTACGACGGCAAGCTCAACGCACTGATCGCCGCAGGCGATACGCCGGATCTGTACATCTGTAACCCGGGCCCGAACATGGACGTGTATGTCGAGGCGGGTGCCGCTGCGGACCTCACCGACATCCTGACGAACCAGGAAGCCGACTGGTATGCGACCTTCACGGACGGCATCTTCGACCGGATGACCTACGACGGAAAGATCATGGGCATCCCGACCTGCTTCCAGGCGGCGTGCGTATTCTACAACACCGAGCTGTTTGAGCAGGCGGGCGTGGAAGTTCCGACCACCTACGACGAGCTGCTCACGGTCTGCCAGACGCTCCAGGATGCCGGCATTACGCCGATCTCCTGCTCGGCCGGCACGGCATGGTGCCTGTCGATGATCGCAGGTTACCTGTGCGACCGTCAGGGCGCTGACCTTGAGGCAATCGCGAACCACGAGGCGAACTGGACGGACGACGTGTTCGTACAGGCCGCTACGAAGCTTCAGGAGCTCTCCAAGTACTTCCAGCCGACGGCGGCAGGCGATTCCAACGACCAGGCGACCGCAGCGTTCTACAACGAAGAGGCGGCTATGCTCGTTCAGGGTTCCTGGGTCATCGGCCAGATGAACGGCGCGAGCGACACGATCGAGGACAAGTGCGGCGTGTTCCAGTTCCCGGCCATCGAGGGCGGCGCGGATCCGAACCGTACGATCGTCAAGACGGACAACCTGCTGATGAGCTCCACGACCGAGCATCAGGATGCGGTGATCGCTTTGATGAAGATGTTCACGGATGAGACGGCTCAGAAGTACATGGCAGAGGTTGCCGGCAAGTTCCCGATCAACAAGAACGTTGAGATCGACTACGACGTGGCTCCGGCTCAGCTGAAGTACGTGCAGGACATCATGGCTCAGGCGACCGGTACACTCGGCTTCTACAACGAGTCCCTGGATTCCGTTGAGGCCGGCGACTGCTTCGACAACGCGATGGTCGACGTGTTCCTCGGCAACGCGGAGCCGCTGGACGCTCTGCAGACGGTGCAGGATTTCTATGAGAGCAACGTCTGGGAGTAAACCGAACACTCTGAACATAATATCATAATGAATTAGTGGCAGGGAGCCGCTGCGGAACAGATGTGAGAACATGTTCTTGCAGCGGCTCCTCCTGCATAGAGAGGGAAAGGTTATGGATAAAATATTACGGAATAAGAAGGCGATCTGCATCTTCATCGCCCCGGCACTTATCATGTTTGTGCTGATTCTGATCATTCCTATGTTCCAGATGATCTACTATTCCTTCTGCGACTATGCGGCACTGACGCCGCCGTCCTTTGTGGGGCTTAAGAATTATCAGAACCTGTTTTTCAAGGATAAGACCTTCCGGATCGCGCTGAAGAACTCCATGTTCTTCATGGTCTTCTCGGCGGTCACGCAGCAGGTGATCGGCCTTCTGCTCGCGGTTCTGCTGACGAACATTCCGAAGGGCCGCAACGTGTTCAAGAACATCTACTACCTTCCGTGCGTGCTCTCCTCGGCTGCTCTCGGTCTTTTGTGGGCGTTCCTGTTCAACCCGAGGATCGGTATCAACCAGCTTCTCGCGAAGTTCGGCATCGAGGGTCCGCTGTGGCTGATGGATTCGAAGGGCTTTATCGTGCTGCCGATGTGGGTCATCGCGTTCGTGGCGCTGTGGCAGTACGTCGGCCAGAACATGATGCTGTACATGGCGCAGATCACGGGCATCTCGAAGGAGGTCTACGAGGCGTCCTACATCGACGGGGCGACGAAGCCGAAGGCGTTCCGCTACATCACGCTTCCGCTCGTGAAGCCGATGATGGTGACGTCCCTGTCGCTGAACTGCATCGGCTCCCTCAAATTCTTCGATCTTGTCTACAACATGACGCAGGGCGGCCCGAACCACCGCACGGAGGTGCTCGCGACCGAACTCTACGCGGAGGGCTTCAACTACTTTAAGTACGGCTACGCGAGCGCGATTTCGGTGATACTCTTGGTATTCTGCCTGATCGTGACGCTGCTGGTCAAACGCGTCATCAAAGTGGAAACATATGAAGGATAGGAGGGCGGACGTATGAACAATCATAAGACAAAGGCAAAGAAACCGATCAGTCCGGTTCTTATAGTGATCTATATTCTTCTGGTCCTGCTCGCGGTGCTGTATATCGCTCCGCTGCTCTGGATGCTCTCCGTGTCTCTGAAGGACAACCCGGAGCTGATGGCCGCGCCGTTCTCCCTGCCGAAAGCGTTCAACTGGGTGAACTACGCGGAGGCGTGGACGCTCGGCAAGCTGGGGATCGCGCTCCTGAACTCGGTCTTCGTCTGCGGCGTGACGCTCCTCGTGAGCCTGTTCTTCGGCTCGATGGCGGCGTTCGCGATCGGACGGATGCGCTGGAAATTTTCCGAGGCGATGGGCACGTTCTTCCTGATCGGTATGATGGTGCCGGTGCACTGCATCCTGATCCCCCTGTTTGTGCGCTTCTCGCACATGGGGCTGACGAACTCGCGGTTCGGGCTGATGCTCCCGTACATCACGTTCTCGCTGCCGATGACGATCTTCCTGATGACCGGTTTCTTCAAATCGATCCCCGGCGAACTGTTTGAGTCGGCCGCGATCGACGGCTGCGGGATCTACCGCTGCTTCTTTCAGATTGCGCTCCCGCTGGCGCGCACGGGCTTCTTCGTGTCCGGGCTGATGACGTTCATCAACAACTGGAACGAGCTGCTCCTGGCGATGGTGTTCATTTCGGATCCGCTGAAGAAGACGCTTCCGGTCACGCTGACTTACTTCGTGGGACCGTACGCGACAAACTATGTGCAGATGTTTGCGGCGATTATCATTGCAATCGCACCGACAGTTATAGTATATTGTATATTCAGCAACCAGATCGTTGAGGGCCTGACGACGGGCGCGGTGAAAGGATAGGGACGGCCTGACGTTATACTCGGCATCATGTATAGGAGCAGTGTGAGATGAAAAGAGAAGAGGCAAGAAAAAGAGCAGAGGCGCTCGTCGCGCAGATGACGCCGGAGGAGAAGGCGAGTCAGCTGAAGTACAACGCGCCGGCGATCCCTAGGCTTGGCATTCCTGCCTACAACTGGTGGAACGAGGGGCTGCACGGGGTGGCGCGCGCCGGGCAGGCGACGATGTTTCCCCAGGCGATCGGCCTCGGCGCGACCTTCGATCCGGAGCTTGTGAGGGAGGTCGCGGACGTGGTCGCGACGGAGGGGCGCGCCAAGTACAACGCGCACTCCGCCCACGGCGACCGCGATATTTACAAGGGACTGACTTTCTGGTCCCCGAACGTCAACATTTTCCGCGATCCGCGCTGGGGGCGCGGCCATGAGACGTACGGCGAGGACCCGTATCTGACGGGACGGCTCGGCGTGGCCTACGTGAAGGGCCTCCAGGGGGACGGGGAGACGATGAAGGCGGCGGCGTGCGCGAAGCACTTTGCGGTGCACTCCGGCCCGGAGGGGATCCGCCATGAGTTCGACGCGCAGGCGACCCCGAAGGACATGGCGGAGACGTACCTGTCCGCGTTCCGGGAGCTCGTCGAGGAGGCGCACGTGGAGGCCGTGATGGGCGCGTACAACCGCACGAACGGCGAGCCGTGCTGCGCGAGCCCGGCGCTTCAGGGGAAGCTGCGCGGGGAGTGGGGGTTCGAGGGACACTTCGTCTCGGACTGCTGGGCGATCCGCGATTTCCACGAGCACCATATGGTGACCTCCTCGGCGAAGGAGTCCGCGGCCCTGGCGATCAACAACGGGTGCGATCTGAACTGCGGAAATACATATCTTCATATTATAAATGCGTACCGGAGCGGCCTGGTCCGCGAGGAGACGATCACGGAGTCGGCCGTGCGCCTGTTCACGACGCGCTTCCTGCTGGGACTGTTCGACGGGAGTGAATACGACGCGATCCCCTACACGGAGGTGGAGTCGAAGGAGCACCTGGCGCTCTCCGAGAAGGCGGCGCTTGAGAGCGTCGTCCTTCTGAAGAACAACGGGATCCTCCCGCTGGACAGGAGCAGGCTGAAGACGGTGGGAATCATCGGGCCGAACGCGGACAGCCGCGCTTCGCTCATCGGGAACTACCACGGGACGGCCTCCCGGTACGTGACGGTGCAGGAGGGACTGCAGGATTATCTGGGCGACGACGTGCGGGTGCTGGTCTCGACCGGCTGCGAGCTGTACAGCGACCGCGCGGAGAACCTCGCACTCCCGGGGGACCGCCTCGCGGAGGCGAAGATCGTGGCGGAGCACAGCGATGTGGTCATCCTGTGCGTCGGCCTCGACGAGACGCTCGAGGGCGAGGAGGGGGACACCGGGAACAGCTACGCGTCCGGCGACAAGGAGGATCTGCAGCTCCCGAAGGTGCAGCGCGACCTGATGGAGGCGGTCGCGGAGACGGGCAGGCCGGTGGTGCTGTGCCAGATGACCGGGAGCGACGTGGATCTGAGCTATGCCTCGGAGCACTTCGACGCGATCCTGCAGCTCTGGTATCCGGGCGCGCAGGGCGGACACGCCGTCGCGAAGCTCCTCTTCGGGGATGTCTCGCCGTCCGGGAAGCTCCCGGTCACGTTCTACGAGACGCTGGAGGAGCTGCCGGAGTTTGAGGACTACTCGATGCAGGGCAGAACGTACCGCTACATGAAGGGCAGGGCGCAGTACCCGTTCGGGTACGGCCTGACGTACGGGGACGTGCACGTGACGGACGCGCGGATCGAGGCGGAAGATGTTGAGGTTTCAGGTGAGAACGCGGCGGCCGCCGGAGCGGGCTGTGCCGGAGCGGCTCCCGTTCGCCTGAGCGTGACGGCAGAGAACACGGGGAGCGTCCTCACCGAGGACGTCGTCCAGGTGTATATCCGGTGTCTGGACTCGGAGTTTGCTGCGCCGAATCCGTCGCTCTGCGCGTTTCAGAGGATCCGGCTCGCGCCGGGCGGGCGGAAGACCGTGACGCTCGCGCTGAGGCCGGAGGCGTTCACCGTCGTGGATGAGGCAGGCGTGCGCAGAGTCGACGGCCGGAGGTTTGCGCTCTATGCGGGCTGCAGTCAGCCGGACGCGAGGAGCACCGAGCTGACCGGGCACGCGCCTGTGAAACTCTTTTTCGAGTTTCTCACCATGTGAACGGGTGGGCGACCTGCAGGATGATCTGTGGAATGACCTGCAGAACGACAGGCGGGACGACCTGCAGAAATGGTTTGCGAAATGACCTGCAGGATGATTTGCAAAATGACTTGCAGAATGACTGAGATAAGGATACATGTCTGAGGGGATGCAGAACGATGCTTTGCAGCAATCCGATCATTCCGGGGTTTGCCCCGGATCCCTCTCTCTGCAGAGCGGGGGACGACTATTATCTGGTCAATTCGACTTTTGCCTATTTCCCGGGTGTGCCTGTGTTTCACAGCAGGGACCTGGCGAACTGGAAACAGATCGGGAACGTGCTTGACCGCAGCTCACAGATACCGCTGGCGGGCTGCGGTCATTCGGAGGGGATCTATGCCCCGACGATCCGTTTCCACGAGGGCATCTTTTATATGATCACGACAAATCTTACAGGCGGAGGAAACTTCCTCGTCACCGCCCGGGATCCCGCGGGACCCTGGTCAGAGCCGTATTATCTCGGCGAAGCGGCGAAGGGGATCGATCCGAGTCTGTTTTTTGATGTGGACGGAAGCTGTTACTATATCGGACAGCGCGAGAACTCGGCGGGCGGCCGGTATTTCGGCGACTGCGAGATCTGGATCCGGCGGCTGGACACGGAGCGGATGCAGCTGGTCGGGGAGGATGCGGCCGTGCTGTACGGCTTCCAGAAGCGTGCGGTGTGGGCCGAGGGCCCGCACCTGTACTACAGGGACGGATACTATTACATCCTCCATGCGGAGAGCGGGACGGAGTTCGACCACTGCGTGGTGGCGGCCAGGAGCCACAGCGTCCTAGGCCCGTACGAGTACTGTCCGCACAACCCGATCCTGACGCACAGGCATCTGGGGGCCGGGTATCCGGTCACCTGTGTCGGCCACGGCGATCTGGCGGAGGACGGCCGCGGGAACTGGTATATGGCGGTGCTCGGATGCCGCCCGCAGCAGGGGTACACGCTGATGGGGCGGGAGACGTTCCTGGCGCGGGTCGTCTGGGAGGACGGCTGGCCCGTCGTGAATCCGGGCGTGGGACGGCTGGAGGAGCGGTTCGAGCTGCCGGGTGCCCCGGCGGGGCATGCCGAAGGCGCTGCGGAGGAAGGCGGTGCCGCGGAGAAGGGAAACTTCGCGGGACAGAGCCGCCGGGAGGAGTACCGCTTCGCGGAAAGCGCGCTTCCACCGCAGTTTCTGATGCTGCGCAACCCGGCGGAGGGCACCGTCTCCCTGACGGAACGCCCCGGTTTCCTGCGGCTGCATATGCGGCCGGAGACACTGAAGGACACGGCGTCGCCGGCTTACGTCGGGCTGCGCCAGAGGGACCGGAACTATGAGGTGGAGACTGTCCTGCAGCCGCATTTTTGCGGGGCGGGGGACTGCGCGGGGCTGGCGGTCGTGCAGAGCAACGAGAACCACATCCGCGTGGAGTGCGGCGCGGCCGCGGAGAACAGCGAATCCGGTGAACCAGATCTGTGTGATCGGGCGATTGTGTGCGAAAATGGCCTGCACATCCGCGTGGTCGCGTGCAGGAAAGGCGTGGACTCGGTGATTGCGGAGGACGAGGCGTGTGTCCGGCGCGGGGAGATCCGGCTGAAGGTCTCCGTGCGCGGGCTCCTGGCAGACTTTTACCTGGGAGACGGGGAAACCTGGAGGGCTCTGGCGGAGGACGTGGATCTTCGCTTTCTGAGCACCGAGGAGGCCGGCGGCTTCGTCGGGTGCACGGTGGGAATGTACGCGTCGTCGAACGGGGCGGACAGAGGCGGCTGCGCGGATTTCGCGCGGTTCACCTACAGCGGAGAGACGGCGGGGGAATGATCCGATGGTGAACGATATGACGGCGGGGAAACCGCTGGGGACAATTCTGAAAATGTCGGTTCCGATCATGGCCGGGAACCTCTTTCAGCAGTTCTACAGCATGACGGACACGGTGATCGTGGAGCGTGGCGACGGCGATGCTGATCCTGTTCTACCAAAGAGAGATCCGGAAAGCTTCGAGATTCTTTGGAGAAAGTGAATGAGAGGAGAAGGAAGATGAAAGAGATCACGAAACAGCGCCTCCGCGGTGTGGTCGCGGCGGCGATCGCGGACGGAACGACCGCGGGAGTCAACCTCCTGGTCCTGAAGGACGGCCGGGAGCTTTTCTATGACGAGCAGGGCTTTGCCAGCCGGGAGCAGGGGATCCCGATCCGGAGGGACACGATCTTCCGGCTGTTTTCCATGTCGAAACCGATCACCGCGGCCGCGGTCATGATCCTCGTGGAGCGCGGGCAGATCGACCTGGGACAGCAGGTGTCCGAGTTTCTTCCCGGCTTCGCGGGCCAGAAGGTAGAGCGGGACGGAAAGCTGGAGGACGCGGTCACGCCGGTCACCCTGCTGCATCTGTTCAACATGACCTCCGGCATCACCTACGGGGACGAGGAGTCGGCGGCGGGGCGGATGGTGCTCGGCTATCTGGACGCCTGCGCCGGGAAACTGCACACGGAGGACGAGGTGTCCACCGTGGATTTTGCGGACGGGCTGGGGCGGATCCCGCTCGCGTTCGAGCCGGACAGCTCATGGCACTACGGGCTGTCGGCGGATGTCCTCGGGGCGGTCGTCGAGCGCGCCTCCGGCATGCGGTTCGGCGATTTCCTGAAGGAGAACCTCTTCGGACCGCTCGGGATGAAGGATACGGATTTCTGGGTGCCCGCGGAGAAACAGAGCCGTCTCGCGTACGCGTACGGGAGTACGGCGGGCGGGGAGATGGAGCTGTACACCGGGGAGAATCTGCTGATCTCCAGCCGGATGGAGACCAGGCCCCGGTATGAGGCGGGCGGCGCCGGTCTGGCCTCGACGATCGACGATTACGCGAGGTTCGCCCAGATGCTCCTGAACGGGGGCAGCCTGGACGGCGTGCAGATCCTCTCGCCGCGGACAGTCGAATTCCTGACAGGTGGCGAGCTGACGGACGCGCAGCAGGCGTCCTACCGGCACTGGGTAGGACTCGAGGGATTCTCGTACTCCCACCTGATGCGCATCATGAAAAATCCCGGCCAGGCCGCCACTCTGGCGAGGGAGGGCGAGTATGGCTGGGACGGATGGCTCGGATGTTATTTCGCGAATTTCCCGAGGGAATGCATGACGCTGCTGATGATGCAGCAGAAGAAGGATGCCGGAACGATCGCCATGACGCGCAGGATCCGGAATGTTCTGCTCGCGGATGAACTCATATGAAACGGATGTCACTCATCGTCGCCGCGCGTTTCGGGAGCGCTTTTCTTCCGGGACTCGCGGCGCGTCTGTTTCTGGTCTTTCAGATCGCTCATCAGCTTTCGGAGCGACATATCCTCGGACAGATAGTCGGAGGTCGGGACGGATTCCTCTTCGTCGTAATCATCCTCGGGATATCCGTACGGCGCGTAGCTCTGTCCCTGCGGTGCGCGGCCGCCGGTGTACGGCGCATAGCCCCGGCCCTGCGGCGGATAGGGCGGACGGGGATTTTGCGGCTGCCGGTACGGGTACGGCTGATACGGCGCGGAGCCCGGCGGATAGACCGACGGCGGCGTCTCGCCCGCGTACGGCGGGTAAGGCGCAGCGGCGGCGTATGCGGCCTCCGGCTCCTGCCGGCGCTTCCGGCCCCAGGGGCGGAAGATGGTCTTGCGGCCGGTCCAGCCGATGATGCGCACGACGACGATGCCCCAGAAGACGCCGAACGAATCGATCAGCACATCCCGCTTCGACGGCCCCCGCCCGGCCACAAAGGACTGGTGATATTCGTCCCCGCAGGCGAAGGCGACGCAGAAAAATCCGGCCACCAGCATCAGCAGGATCCCCCGCAGGCCGTAGACATACAGCGGAAACGCCACCGAGATCGCAAGCACGAAGTATTCGGTCATGTGCGCGAGCTTGCGGATGGCCCCGTGAAAACGGTCCGCCAGCTTTTCAATCTCCCAGGGCTCGAAATCCGCCCCCAGAAGCTCGCCGCCGATCTCGACGACCTTGTAGCTAATCTTGTAGCTCAGCTGCGACGAGGCAGCGCCGTCCTGCGCGGAAAAAGAAAAAATCATGTACATCATCAGAAACGCCGGCAGAAACGACAGCGGTTTTAAAAGACTTCTTATCATATGAACTCCCCTTTTCAGGCCTTCCGGACGCGGAAACGTCCGAGAATGTTCCTTATATATAATATGCATTTGCCCGGCTCCAATTTCCGGGCTTCCCTGTTTCTTCTGCATTTTATCATCGCCGTCTGCGGCTGTCCAGTGGTTTAAGGAATTCATAAGAAAATCTACCGCAGAATCGCCGGTTTTCTGCCGATTTTCCGTCGTTTTTTCCGCAGAAACCGCTTGACAGAGGGGATTCGCGTAAGTATAATGAGAGGGTGCGTGACCCCGCATGTTTTTTTGTTGTGTATCGGGATATGCGGGCGCCGCGGCACAGAATTTGGTCCGTGCGATGCTGTTTGGGCGGGCACAGGGCTTAATGAAGAAAGAACGCAACCACACGTAAAGAGAAATGACCAGACCGGGTATCGGAGATATCCGGCCCGCGGACGGGCCGCCGGACGGCCCAGCCGCACAAAAAATCAGGAGGTGAAAGAGTAATGCCAACATTTAACCAGTTAGTCAGAAAAGGCAGACAGACATCCGTAAAGAAATCGACTGCACCGGCTCTCCAGAAAGGCTATAACTCTCTGAGAAAGAAAGCGACGGATGCGTCTTCTCCGCAGAAGCGCGGCGTCTGCACCGCAGTGAAGACCGCCACGCCGAAGAAGCCGAACTCCGCGCTCCGCAAGATCGCCAGAGTGCGTCTGTCAAACGGAATCGAAGTCACGAGCTACATTCCGGGCGAAGGCCACAACCTTCAGGAGCACAGCGTTGTGCTGATCCGCGGAGGCAGGGTAAGGGACCTTCCGGGTACCAGATACCACATCGTCAGAGGTACGCTGGATACGGCAGGCGTTGCAAAGAGACGTCAGGCCCGTTCCAAATACGGCGCAAAGAGACCGAAAGACGCGAAGAAGTAATTATCCAGTATCACAAACTTGATTTTGTTTCACCCAATGTTGTGCGGAGTTCTTGTTGCCAGGTGGTTGCAGGTTAATACAGAAGTCCGAGCATGATACACGAAACACAATCGTGAGTACCTGTGATTTAATGATGCGGAATCACCCTGCGGGGCGGTTTCGCCGGGACCGATCGCGGCGCTTCGCCGCGGCGGAAGGAAATGATTAAGGAGGGAAGTAACGTGCCACGTAAAGGACATACTCAGAAAAGAGACGTTTTAGCAGATCCGATGTACAACAACAAAGTGGTTACCAAGCTTATCAACAACATTATGCTGGACGGTAAGAAGGGCGTAGCACAGAAGATTGTTTACGGTGCATTTGCAAGAATGGAAGCGAAGACCGGGAAACCGGCGCTCGATGTATTTGAAGAAGCGATGAACAACATCATGCCGGTGCTCGAGGTAAAAGCGAGACGTATCGGCGGCGCTACGTATCAGGTTCCGATCGAGGTCAGACCGGACAGGCGTCAGGCTCTGGCGCTTCGCTGGATCACCATGTTCTCCCGCAAGAGAGGCGAGAAGACCATGGAGGAGCGGCTTGCGAACGAGCTGATGGACGCAGCCAACAATACGGGCGCTTCTGTAAAGAGAAAAGAGGATATGCACAAGATGGCAGAGGCGAACAAGGCTTTTGCTCATTACAGATTCTGACCGAAAGCAGGCTTGCAATAGTTTAGGAGGAAAAAATTTGGCTGGAAGAGAATATCCATTAGAGAGAACCAGAAATATCGGTATTATGGCTCATATCGATGCCGGTAAGACGACATTGACAGAGCGCATTCTGTATTACACCGGTGTGAATTACAAGATCGGCGATACCCACGAGGGCACTGCGACCATGGACTGGATGGAGCAGGAGCAGGAGCGCGGCATCACGATCACGTCGGCAGCGACGACCTGTCACTGGACGCTGCAGGAAAACTGCAAGCCCAAGGACGGCGAGCCGGAGAACCGTATCAACATCATCGATACTCCGGGCCACGTGGATTTCACGGTCGAGGTAGAGCGTTCTCTGCGCGTGCTGGACGGCGCGGTCGGCGTGTTCTGCGCGAAGGGCGGCGTCGAGCCGCAGTCGGAGAACGTATGGCGCCAGGCCGACACGTACAACGTTCCGCGTATGGCGTTCATCAACAAGATGGACATCATGGGCGCAAACTTCTACGGCGCAGTGGATCAGATTCGCACCAGACTCGGGAAAAATGCGATTTGCCTGCAGCTTCCGATCGGAAAAGAAGATGAGTTTCGGGGAATTATCGACCTGTTTGAGATGAAGGCTTATCTTTACAACGACGACAAGGGCGAGGACATCACCATCACGGACGTTCCGGAGGCAATGAAAGAGGATGCAGAGCTGTACCGTACAGAGCTCGTGGAGAAAATCTGCGAACTGGACGATGACCTCATGATGGAATATCTGGAGGGCGGGGAGCCGTCTGTGGAGGCTATGAAAGCGGCGCTGCGGAAAGCGACCTGCGAGTGCAGGGCGGTTCCGGTGTGCTGCGGCAGCGCATACCGCAACAAGGGCGTTCAGAAGCTTCTGGACGCGGTGGTAGAGTACATGCCGGCCCCGACCGACATCCCGTCCATCAAGGGAACGGATCTGGACGGCAACGAGGTGGAGAGGCATTCCTCCGACGAGGAGCCGTTCTCCGCGCTGGCATTCAAGATCATGGCCGATCCGTTTGTAGGAAAGCTGGCGTTTTTCCGCGTTTATTCCGGTACTATGAATTCCGGTTCCTATGTGCTCAACGCCACCAAGGGCAAAAAAGAGCGCGTGGGCCGTATTTTACAGATGCACGCCAACAAGCGTGCGGAGCTCGAAAAAGTGTACTCGGGCGACATCGCGGCGGCGGTGGGCTTCAAGTTCACGACCACGGGCGACACGATCTGCGACGAGCAGCATCCGGTAATCCTGGAGTCCATGGAGTTCCCGGAGCCGGTGATCGAGCTGGCGATCGAGCCCAAGACCAAGGCCGGCCAGGGCAAGATGGGCGAGGCGCTCGCGAAGCTCGCGGAGGAGGATCCGACCTTCCGCGCGCACACCGATCCGGAGACGGGCCAGACCATCATCGCCGGCATGGGCGAGCTGCATCTGGAGATCATCGTCGACCGTCTGCTGCGTGAGTTCAAGGTAGAGGCGAATGTCGGCGCGCCGCAGGTTGCGTACAAGGAGACCTTCACCAAGGAAGTCACCGTGGACAGCAAGTACGCGAAGCAGTCCGGCGGACGCGGCCAGTACGGCCACTGCAAGGTGATCTTCACCCCGATGGATCCGAACGGCGAGGAGACGTTCCAGTTTGAGTCGACGGTAGTCGGCGGAGCGATTCCGAAGGAATACATCCCGGCGGTCGGCGAAGGCATCGAAGAGGCGGCAAAGGCCGGTATTCTCGGCGGTTTCCCGGTGCTCGGCGTGCATGCGAACGTCTTTGACGGTTCCTACCACGAGGTCGACTCCAGCGAGATGGCGTTCCACATCGCAGGTTCCCTCGCGTTCAAGGACGCGATGCGCAAAGGCGAGCCGGTTCTGCTCGAGCCGATCATGAAGGTGGAAGTGACCATGCCAGAGGAGTACATGGGCGATGTCATCGGCGACATCAATGCCCGCCGCGGACGGATCGAGGGCATGGACGATATCGGCGGAGGCAAAATGGTAAAAGGTTTTGTGCCGCTGGCGGAGATGTTCGGCTATTCGACCGACCTTCGTTCCAAGACGCAGGGCCGCGGAAACTACTCCATGTTCTTTGAGCGCTACGAGCAGGTTCCGAAGTCCGTGCAGGAAAAGGTGCTGAGCGCGAAATCAAAGTAAAAACCGTGGAAATTCCACGAAAATAATGCAGGAACAGGCCAAAAAAGGCTTGAAAAGAAAGGCGTTTTGAAATATAATCAGAACTAGCCGATTTAAAGTAAAAGATGCGATAAGCAATTGATTAAGGAGGACATTCAAAATGGCAAAGGCTAAATTTGAGAGAACAAAACCGCATTGTAACATTGGTACTATCGGACATGTTGACCATGGTAAAACGACTCTTACAGCTGCAATCACAAAGACCCTTCAGATGAGACTTGGCCTTGGCGAGGCTGTTGCATTCGAAAACATTGATAAGGCTCCGGAAGAGAGAGAGCGTGGTATCACGATTTCTACCGCTCACGTTGAGTATGAGACACAGAAGAGACACTATGCGCACGTTGACTGCCCAGGTCATGCTGACTACGTAAAGAACATGATCACCGGCGCTGCTCAGATGGACGGCGCTATCCTCGTTGTTGCCGCTACCGACGGCGTTATGGCTCAGACCAAGGAGCACATCCTTCTGTCCCGTCAGGTAGGCGTTCCGTATATCGTAGTATTCATGAACAAGTGCGACATGGTTGACGACGAAGAGCTGCTCGAGCTGGTTGACATGGAGATCCGTGAGCTGCTGAACGAGTATGAGTTCCCGGGCGACGACACACCGATCATCCAGGGTTCCGCTCTGAAGGCTCTTGAGGATCCGATGAGCGAGTGGGGCGACAAGGTTCTCGAGCTCATGGACGCTGTTGACGAGTGGGTTCCGGATCCGAAGCGTGCGACGGACCAGCCGTTCCTGATGCCGGTTGAGGACGTGTTCACGATCACAGGCCGTGGTACCGTTGCTACGGGCAGAGTTGAGCGTGGCCTGCTTCACCTGAACGAGGAAGTTGAGATCGTTGGTATCAGAGAGCAGATTCAGAAGACGACCGTTACCGGTATCGAGATGTTCCGTAAGCTCCTTGACGAGGCGCAGGCCGGCGACAACATCGGCGCTCTGCTTCGCGGTATCAAGAGAGAGAACATCGAGAGAGGCCAGGTTCTGGTAAAACCGGGTTCCATCAAATGCCACACAAAGTTCACGGCTCAGGTTTACGTCCTGACCAAGGATGAGGGCGGCCGTCATACTCCGTTCTTCAACAACTACCGTCCGCAGTTCTATTTCAGAACCACCGACGTTACCGGCGTGATCAATCTGCCGGAGGGCGTTGAGATGTGCATGCCTGGCGACAACGTTGAGATGACCATCGAGCTGATCCATCCGATCGCTATGGAGCAGGGTCTTACGTTCGCTATCCGCGAGGGCGGCCGTACGGTTGGTTCAGGCCGTGTTGCTACGGTTATCGAGTAACTGTGAGCACTTAATGAGTGCAAAGCGCGAATTCAGTGGGAACGTCCGCATCGAACCTTGGCGAAATCGAGCGGCAGCGACGATTGCGCTTGGTTGAGAGGCGAATCGAATAATGCAGTAAAATCAAGGCTTCCGGGGTATTTCTCCGGGAGCCTTTTTTCGCTTTTTATGGCGCGGAGATTTATACGTATTGCCTTCCCGGGGATTGATAAAGAGGAAGAAATATTGTACAATGGTACAACAATGGCCGGAATCTGCTTTGGAAAAAAGTATTCGGAGGGGACAGGATGAACAGGAAAAAACTGCTTTGCCTGCTTATGGCTGCGCTCTGCCTTGGCGGCTGTTCTTCGCAGAAAACGGAGACCGCGGACGAGACGGCAGACGGAGATAAAACCATCGTTACCATGCTGTATACCAGCGATCTGCCCAATCTGGAAGCGCTGGTGGAGACCACATATCCGGATATCGACCTTCAGATCGAGAGAAACGCGGCGGGGACGATCGACGGCGAAACGGAACGCCGTCTGCGCAACGGGCACGGCAGCGACATCGTTGTGTCCACGCTTGCGACAGGCAACGTGGTGAATTATCTCGCGGATCTGGGCGCGGATGAATATATCTCGTCCTATCAGTCCGGCATTATGCACAAGACCGCCAGGGACGGGAAAAACTTTTTTATCCCGCTGCCGGCGCAGTACTACGGGTATATCTACAATGTCACGCTCGCGCGGGAAAACGGCCTGTCCGTTCCCGCGACGCAGGATGAACTGCTGAATATGCTTGAACGGGCAAAAGCGGAGCGCATCGGCACGGACCAAAACGGATTTGTCTTCACCGTGAACGGAACGCCCGCCACGACGGCCGCCTTTGTCATTGCGGCGGAGATTCCGGATTTCTTCGGACTTCCGGACGGCATCCGGTGGCTGGACGACATGAAAAGCGGGGAAGCCTCTTTCAGCGACTCGCTCGAGACGTGTCTTGATCTGCCGCTGGAAATGATCGAAAAGGGATATTTGGATTCCCTCCCATTTACCGCTGTTTCCAATTCCGTTCCTGTCCTCGAAAAAATGAGCGGCGGGGAAATGCTCGTGGCGTTTGACAGCGTCACGATGCTGGATCGTATCCGCAGGGACAGCGATTATGAATTTGACATGCTGCCGATGCTCAGCGATGAGAGCAATCCGGCCTGGACGGTTTCCATGCCGACGGCTTTCCTCGGCATCAACAAAGCGCTGACCGGGGACGGCGGCGAGGCCCGGCTGGATGCCTGCCGGAGGATTTTCAGCCTTCTGTCCACGCCGGAAGGACAGGACGCCTTTATGCAGGACAACGGGGCAGCCGACTCGTACCTTGTAGATTATACGCCCGGCCCGGACATCGTCCCGGACGGAATCAGGGACTGCATTGAAGAGGGCTATAACTACAATGTCTCGATCTCCAACGATTTTATGCGCTACTTCGGCACCCGCTGCAATACCGTGCTCTGCGGACAGGCGGATACGGCGTCCGCGCTTGCCGAGGTAGATGAATATATGCAGGACGGCGATACCCAGAGCGCCACGCTGATCGGGACGATCGATCATGATATGATCGTGGAAAACTACAATGTGCGTCTGGAAGAGACGGAGATCGCCAATCTGATCGCCGACGCGGTCCGGGAAGTAACCGGCGCGGATATCGCCGCGGTGAACGGAGGCTCTATCAGAGGGAGCCTCTATAAAGGCGACGTTTACAGCTACGACCTGGATTATGTCTGCCCCTATGAGAATCATATCGTCGTGCTCGAAGTGAATGCGGATGTCATAAGGAGCATGCTTTCAAACGGCCTGTCGGCCATGACGCGCGACGGCGGGATACCGGGAGGAAGATTCCTCAATGTTTCGGGCCTGAAATATTCCTTTGTCCCGCCGGCCGACGATTCCCCGGCGCAGCTTCTCGACGTGACGCTGCCGGACGGCTCGCCGCTCGAGGAAGACGCGGCCTATACGATCGCCGTAACGAATTACATGGCGGGAAGCAGCGGATATACCGACAACAACGGCGACGGCTTCACGATGCTCAATGTGTACAGCGACGATGTCCCGAAAGCCGAAAACGTGAAGCTCGTTCAGGAAACGGAATATACGTTTCACAATGTACTGGAAGAATATATCGTCAGTCATAACGATGGAGAAATCGCATCGCAGATTGAGGGAAGGATCACAGCGGTGAAGGAAAATGAGTGAAGACCACAACAAAAGGATTTCACACAGGCGGCTTTATATTGTGCTGGTTCTGGCGATCGGGCTGGTGTGCGTGCTGGTGAACTGGCTGATTTCCGCCGCGTCGGTGATCACATCCGATTTTACGAAAAATATGAATATCATGTACCTGCGTGAGATGACGAACCTGACGCAGGCGAACTTCAAATCGGGCCTCTCCCTGCGGTACAGCGGTCTGCGGGCCGTGGCGGAAAGCGTCAATGATGAGGACACGGAAAGCCTGGAAGCGATGGAGCGGTTCATCACCGCCGCCGAGCGGAACAATGACTTTGAGTTTATGGCGTTTATCGATGAGGACGGCTTCTATTACAGCAGGGACGGGAAACGCCCGGCGGCCTCCAAGCTCAGCTTCCTGGCGGATCTGCTCGACGGCAGGGATGAGCTGATTTCCTATAACGAAACGTTCCTGGACGACAACATGATCGTGCTCGGGACGCAGATCACGCCGATGCGCTTTGACGGGGCGGATATCATTGCGATTATCGCCGGATTTACGGCGGATTCCATCGGACAGCACCTGTTTCTGCGCAGCGAGGACGGACAGACCAACGCGAGCATCGTCACCAGAGAAGGCAGCTTCATCGTTTACAACACCTATTTCTCCGACCTTCCGCGGGGCAGCAACATCCTCTCCAAATTCCGAAAATACGCCGAATTTGACGTGGGCTTTTCCGTGGAACAGATCGAGGACGATTTCGGGAACGGCGACGCCGGCATGGTGATATTCAAGGCCTCCGGAATCCATATGTGCATGTATTATGCGCCGATCGAGGGCACGGAGTGGTATATGCTCATGGAAGTGCCCTATGCGGTTGTGGATGAAATGACCGAGGACCTGAGCGGCCGTCTCAACCGGAATGCGGTCGCCATAATGGCTTCCGTGCTGCTGCTGATCCTGATTATTTTCTTCATTTATTTCATGAATCTGCGGGCCCACTCGAGACAGCTCGAGCTTGCCCGCGAATCGGCGGAAAAGGCGCAGAAGGCCGCCGAAAAGGCCAGCCTTGCAAAGAGCGAGTTTTTAAGCCGCATGAGTCACGAAATCCGCACGCCGATGAACGGGATCATCGGCATGACGGAGATCGCCCGGCAGAATGCGGACAATCCCGAAAAGGTGGACGACTGCCTGAAAAAGGTCGCGCTCTCGTCGAAGCATCTGATGTCGCTGATCAACGATGTGCTGGATATGTCGAAGATCGAAAGCGGGAAGATACAGCTCAAAAACGAGCTTTTCGACCTGCGGCTCTTTCTCGAGAATCTCGAAAATATCTACAGCGTGCAGGCGGAAACGAAGGGAATCGACTTCGGCATTTCCCTGTCCGGCCGGATTGACGAGCTGATCGGGGGCGACTCCCTGCGCCTCAATCAGATACTCACGAATCTCCTCTCAAACGCGTTCAAGTTCACGCCGAAGGGCGGCAGCATCGTCCTGGGCGTCAGCGAACTGAAGCATGAGGAGGGCCGTGTCCTGCTGCGTTTTTCGGTCAGAGATACCGGCATGGGCATCAAAGAGGAAAATCTTGACAAGATATTTGAGGCGTTTGAACAGGAAAACGCCGAAATCACTCATAAATTCGGCGGCACCGGTCTTGGGCTGTCGATTGTCCGCAGATTCTCCGAGCTGATGGGCGGCAGCGTCACAGTGCGCAGCGAATACGGCAAAGGCTCGGAATTTGAAGTCATTCTGCCCTTTGCCGTGCCCGAAAATTCCCGCATGCTGGACTGGAAAGCGGGCAGCTCCCCGGAGAAAAAGACCGCCGAGACCAAAACCTACAATTTTGCGGGCAAGCATATCCTGCTTGCCGAGGACAATGAGCTGAACCGGGAGATCGCCGTCGAGCTGCTCGGGACGGTCACGGGCGCAAAGATCGACGAGGCGGAGGACGGGCGGAAGGCGGTCGCGCTTTTTGATAAGAGCGAACCGGGCTACTACGACCTCATCCTGATGGATATTCAGATGCCGCAGATGGACGGTTTTGAGGCGGCCAGAAAGATCCGGGCGATGGAGCGTCCCGATGCCGCGGCCATCCCTATTTTTGCCATGACGGCCAATGCGTTTGCCGAGGACGAGGAAAAGAGCCGGCAGGCTGGCATGAACGCGCATCTTTCCAAGCCGCTTGAGATTTCCGCGGTGCTCGCGGCGATGAATGAAATACTGAATCGTGACTGAGATGGTCTGGTTGTGGGAGAATGTTTTGCGGATGGGAAAAAGTAACGAAATAAGGAATCATGACTAAGACTGTTTAACTGTGAAAGAATGTTTTGCGGATATGAAAACGGTAACGAAAGCAGTATAGCAGACAGTACAGCAAATCGCACAGCAAACCATAAAAAACATAAAGAAAGACGGAGGAAAATCGCCGTGCACGGACTAAACGGCGCGCCGCCCTGCATTAAAATCCGCGGGGCGAAGGTGCATAATCTGAAAAATCTCGATGTTGACATACCGCTGAATCAGATCGTCGGTATTGCCGGGGTGTCTGGTTCAGGAAAATCTTCGCTCGCCCTGGGCGTGTTGTATGCGGAGGGTTCCCGCCGGTATCTGGAAGCGCTTTCCACCTACACGAGGCGGCGGATGACGCAGGCCATGAAAGCGCAGGTGGACGAGGTACGCTATATACCGGCGGCGCTGGCGCTTCATCAGCGCCCGGGCGTGCCGGGCATCCGCAGCACCTTTGGCACCTCGACGGAGCTGCTGAACAGCCTGCGGCTGATGTTTTCGCGGCTGGCGAACCATATGTGCCCGAACGGACATTATCTGGAGCCGACGCTGGATGTGGCGGCGGACCGGGAGCTGGTCTGTCCGGTGTGCGGGGAACATTTTTACGGGCCGGCTGCGGAGGAGCTGGCCTTTAACAGTCAGGGCGCCTGCGCTTCCTGCGGCGGCACCGGCATTGTGCGCACGGTCGACCGGTCGACGCTGGTGCCGGACGAGTCGCTTTCGATCGACGAGGGCGCGGTGGCGCCCTGGAATTCGCTGATGTGGTCTTTGATGACGGACGTCTGCCGCGCCATGGGCGTGCGCACAAATGTGCCGTTTTCGGAGCTGACGGAAAAAGAGCGGGACATTGTTTACAACGGGCCGCCGGAGAAAAAGCACATTTTCTTCAAGGCCAAGACCACGAATGAGGCAGGCGAGATTGACTTTACTTATTTTAACGCCGTCTACACGGTGGAGAATGCGCTGGCCAAGGTCAAGGACGAGAAGGGCATGAAGCGCGTGGAGAAATTCCTGAAACAGGAGGTGTGCCCGGACTGCGGCGGCACCAGACTCTCCGCGCGCGCCCGCGCGCCGCGGCTGCGGGGGATTTCCCTGGCGCAGGCATGCGAAATGACGCTGTCCGAGCTGATCGAATGGATAGCGGGCGTGCCGGCTTCGCTGCCGGACAAGATGCGGCCGATGGCGGAGAGCATCTGCGAGGCTTTCCAGAGCACGGCCAGACGGCTGGTCGACCTGGGGCTTTCCTATCTGTCGCTGGACCGCGCCGCCTCCACACTGTCCACCGGGGAACGGCAGCGCATGCAGCTGGCGCGGGCGGTCCGTAACCGGACGACGGGCGTGCTGTACGTGCTGGATGAGCCGTCGATCGGCCTGCACCCCTCCAACATCGAGGGCCTGAAAGGCGTGATGGACGATCTGGTGGCGGACGGCAATTCGGTGGTGCTGGTGGATCACGATACCCATGTGCTGTCCCATGCGGACTGGATCATCGAGCTCGGCCCGGAGGCCGGGGCCAGCGGAGGTCGGATTATTGCCGAGGGACCGGTGGATGCGCTGATGCGCAATCCGGCGTCCATGATCGGGCCGTATCTGCTGGCGGAGCAGGTGGTTCAGGCCGGGCGCACCGGGGAGACAACGGAGAAAAAACTGTTAGAAGAGAAAATAGGAGAAGAAAAAGCAGAAGAAAAAGCAGCAGGGAAAGGATTATCAGAGGAAAAACCGAAAGAAGAAAAAACGAAAGAAGAAAAAACGGAAGAAGAAAAAACAACGGAGAAGAAACTGGCAACAGGGAAAGCAGCTGGGGAAAAACCGGCAGAAATGACAGATTATTTATTCGATTTAGGAGAGATCGGGATGTCAACCGACTGGATTCACACCGTGCAGCCTCTCCATGTGAGATTTCCGAAAGGCCGGCTGTCCGTGGTCACAGGCGTGTCCGGCTCCGGCAAGACGACGATGGTGCTGGAGAGCCTGATTCCGGCGCTGGAGGCGGAGATTGCCGGGCGGCCGCTTCCGCAGCATGTGCATGCTGTGCAGGCGAACGGCATCCGTCAGGTCAAGCTGATCGACGCGACGCCGATCGGCATCAACGTCCGCTCCACCGTGGCCACCTATGCCAACGTCCACGACGAGCTGCGCAAAATCTACGCAAGGACGGAAGATGCGAAGGCAAAGGGCTATAAAGCAGGTGATTTTTCCTATAATACCGGAAAACTGCGCTGTCCGACCTGCGACGGCACCGGCACCATCAGCCTTGACGTGCAGTTTCTGCCGGATGTCGACGTTCCGTGCCCGGACTGCCGCGGTTCGCGCTACGCCAGACAGGCCTTTGGCGTTCTGCGCCCGAAAAAAGGCGGCGCGGCCTGCTCTCTGCCGGAGCTGATGGCCATGAGTGTGGACGAGGCGCTTGCGGCGTGCAGCGACTTAAAGCTGGTGCACAGCCGCCTTCAGGTGCTGCACGATGTGGGGCTTGGTTATCTGACGCTCGGCGAGGAGACGCCCAGTCTTTCCGGCGGCGAGGCGCAGCGGCTGAAGCTCGCCAGTGAGATGGGAAAAGGACAGACGGATTCGGTGTTCGTATTTGACGAGCCGACGATCGGCCTGCATCCGCTCGATGTCCGGACACTGCTGCAGGTGTTCCGGCACCTGATCGATCAGGGAGCCACCGTGATTGTCATTGAGCATGACCTCGATGTGATCCGCAGCGCCGATTATATCGTCGACATGGGACCGGGCGGCGGCAAACAGGGCGGCCGGGTAGTGGCCGCAGGGACGGCGGAAGAGGTGAAGGCGAACAGGGAGAGCGTGACCGGGAGGTATCTGTGATTTCCGACTGGAATTCCGATATTAAGCTGATACCAGTCAATATGAATGAATCCGTCACCAAAATGCATTACCATGTGACTGCCGGAGAGTGAGAAAATTCTGTAGTTACTGCAAAAGCAGAAATCCCCGTTCACTGCGGCTTCTGCGCAATCACATACCAGGTCGCAGCCTGCCCGTCCGCCTGTCTGGAAAGCTGGTGGCTGCACTGGAGCAGCTGAAATCCGGCCTGTTCCAGCAGCGCGCAGACGGCTTCGCGGTCGTGCACGGTCTCGCGGATAGTCTCCTCAAACTGGAGCTTTCCGTTTTCCCAGACGGCCGTTTTCAGGCAGATGAGGCCGCTGCCGTCCTGCGTAATCTGAAACTGTGCTTTGACGGTGTCGCTGAAGTCGAGATCAATCGGCTCACCCGGCGGCACCTCTTTTTCGTTGAGAAGATCGAAGATGAAGTAGCCCCCGGGATTGAGACAGCCGTAAACGTTATGGAAAATCTGCGCCACGTTGGCGAGGCTGATGATGTGGTTCAGGGCGTCGCCGGTGCAGGTGACCAGATCGAAAGATTTTTGCGGACGGTACGAAACCATATCGGCGACTTCATAGGCGATGGCGGGACTGCGCTTTCGCGCAATCGCGATCATGCCCTCGGAAAGATCCATGCCGGCGGCCTGAATGCCGTGTGCGTGCAGAATTTCGCAGAGAACGCCGGTGCCGCAGGCGAGGTCCAGACTGGTGCGGACGACGGCGTGATTTTCCTCAATCCAGAGCAGCAGCTGTTCGCCGAACGCTTCCGGGAAATAGTTCCATCCAAATTCGTTGTATACTTTGCAAAAGGCCTCGCTGTACATGCTTTCCTCCGTTCCGGCTGTGTGACTTTCTCCTTTTTGCTTGATCCCAATGGTATTTTATCATACTTCTCTCAAAATCCCGAAATGGAAAGAGAGAAAAACTGTCATCTGTAACAGAAAAATCACACCAGCCGGAGCGTGTTCCCGGGATAAGTCAGTGTGAGACCGGACACCTCCGATACGGCAAAGCCATACTCCTCCAAGAACTGGTGTGACGGTATTATTATAGTGCTACATGCATAAAAATGCAAGTATAAGCATACCCGCCACGGGGTTTGAATATACGGCTTAGAATATACGGCTTAGAATATACGGCTTAGAATATACGGTTTGACAGGAAATGACTGGATTTTTCTGCAGGCCTATAGTAAAATAAAAAAACTATGACGCATCCGTAAGCCGTACAAAAATATTCGGCGCGCTGCGTGCCGGATTTTTGTATGGCTTTTCGGGATGGAAAGACGGGAGTGGAAATCTTGAGCGTCGAGAAGAATGAACTTATATATGATATTTACCATGAGAGTCTGGGGCATGAGGAGATCAATCTTCAGAATCAGGAAATCATCAACGTCATCGGAGAAAACAATTTTATCATCTGTGTGATTGATCTTGAGGACGGACGGTTCCGGGCGCCGCACCTGCCGGAGGAAATGCGGGAGCAGTTCGGTTCCGGGCAGGCGTGCTGGGAAGCGCTGGCGGAATATATACGCAGTGACCGCATTCTGCCCTCGGATCGGGAGGAATTTCAGCAGAAATATTCGCTGGCGGGACTGCAGGACGGCTGGCGACGCGGCGGGGAAGGGCCGGAGATGGTCAGCCGCTGGCTGTTTCAGGAAAAATACCGCTACATTGTGATAGAAGCGCATTTTTATACGGGACAGAGCGGGAGAGGATATGCGATCCTGACGGTGCAGGATATAGACCGGCGCACGCGCCGCGAGCTCAAACGGGCGCAGGCGGAAGCGGAGGCGGCGCGTGCGGCCAGCCAGCGCATTGCCATAATCAACAGCCTCAGCGGCATGTTCGGCAGCGCCTATTATATCGATCTGGAGCAGGATGAGTTCCACCGGGTTTCCACGCTGGCGGGGGCTGGTGAGATATTCGGGGAAAAGGGGCCGTACTGGCAGCGGATTCAGGACTATGCGGCTGCCCGGATTCATCCGGACGACCGGGCGGAATATCTGGAGCGAATGAATCCGCACAGCCTGGCGGCCGCGCTCAGCCAAGAGCATCCGATGGAGGTGCTGGAATTTCGTGAGCTGCCGGCTTCTGACGCTGCGGATGATGCGCTTTCTCACACGGCAGACCCTGTGTCTGCCGCTGAGACAGACGCGGCCGCCCACCGTACGGCCTCCTGCGTGTGGGTCCGGGCGACGGTGACGCTGTGCGAGCTGCGCGAGGGCAGGCCGGCGACTGCGGTTTATGTGACACAGGATGTGACGGAGAGCAAGCGCAGGGAGGAACAGGAACAGAACGCGCTGCGCGAGGCCTATGAAGCCGCGGAGTATGCGAACGCGGCCAAGAGCGACTTCCTTTCCCGCATGAGCCATGATATCCGCACGCCGCTCAACGGCATCATCGGCATGACAATCATTGCTGAAAAAAATCTGCAGGATCAGGCGCGGCTTTCGGACTGCCTGCAAAAGATCACAGTAGCCGGCAATCATCTGCTGGCGCTGGTCAATGAGGTGCTCGATCTGAGCAAGATTGAATCGGGCACCATTGATCTGGCCGAGACGCCGCTCAGCCTTTCGCAGCTGATTCAGGATCTGCAGACCATGACGCGCTCCGAGATACAGAACCGGCGCCATATCCTTGAAGTGGATACGGCGGGCCTCAGCCATGAAAACGTGATCGGCGATCCGATGCGCCTGCAGCAGGTGTTTATGAACCTGCTGAGCAATGCAATGAAATATACGCCCGACGGCGGACGGCTGCGCCTGCAGGTCAGGGAAAAGTCCGCGCCCGGATATGGGTACGGCTGTTATGAGTTTGTGTTTGAGGACAATGGAATCGGCATGTCGCGCGAATTTCAGCGGCGGATTTTTGAGCCTTTCGCTCGCGAGGAGGACTCCCGCGTGAGCAGGATCGAGGGCTCCGGCCTGGGTATGACGATTGCGCAGAGCATTGTGCGCATGATGAACGGCAGCATCCGCGTGGAGAGCAGGCCGGGACATGGCTCCAAATTTACCATCACGGTATTTCTGCGGCAGCAGGCTTCCGGCGCGGGTGCGGATGGTGCCGGGATAGACGGAGCAGGCGCGGACGGTGCCGGGATAGACGGAGCAGGAGCTGCAGGCACAGAAGAAGGCGGCGCAAAAGCAGCTGGTGCCGGTGTGTTCGGCACAGGTGCAGGTACGGCGGTTGCCGGCGGCAGCGCCTGCCTGACGGAGGAGCGCGATGTGGATTTGTCCGGGCGCAGGATTTTGCTGGCGGAGGATAACGAGCTCAACCGTGAGATCGCCGAGCAGATCATCGGCTGCATGGGCGTGCAGGTGGAGAGCGTGGCCAACGGCAAAGAGGCGCTGGACCGTTTCATGGGGAAAAGGCAGGGCTATTACGACCTGATTTTCATGGATGTGCAGATGCCGGTCATGAACGGCTATGACGCCGCGCGTGCGATCCGCGCCCTGAACCGGGAGGATGCCGCGCGCATCCCGATCATTGCGATGACGGCCAATGCCTTTAACGACGATGTGATTGCCAGCAGAAACGCCGGCATGAACGAACATATTTCCAAGCCGCTGGATGTGGAGCGGCTGGCCCGCTGCATGAAGTACTGGATCGGGCGTTAAAACGCTTTATGCGGGGCGCATGAAAGTTCTCAGGCTCCCCGCATTCAACTCTGTTATGGTATCGCAGAAATGGAAATTGATTTACACAGAGAACAATTCCAGTAATTTTTACATTATCCATATATCTTTATTCCCTCTTTCAGAATTTCCTGCGTCAGCTCCAGATTATCCTTCAGCTGGCTGATATCCAGAACGTCCACCCGTTTGTGGAGCGCGTTTCTTATCTCTTCCACCAGCCCGTAAAATTTTAATCCTTTTATATTCGCGGAAATGAGGAGGTCGACATCGCTTGCCGGTTTTGCCCTGCCTTTGGCATAGGAACCGAAGAGATAACAAAAATGAACGTCCTGCTTTTCAAATATTGCGGCGCATTTTTTCCTGATATCTTCTATCTCCAGAACCCCGTGAGTTTCATCGATGGGATTTATCTGCGCCAGCTTCTCCATGATATAGTTGTATTTGAATGTGCCTGCCTTTCCGGCGTCGTTTTCGTATGTTTTATAGGAACGCAGGGAAATCCCCATCAGTTCGGCAGCCTGCTGCTGCGTCAGTTTTTTTTCGTTTCTTAAATCTTTCAGTTCGCCCATATTTGCACCTCCGATTTTATTCTAGTGCAATATTTGCACCAAATCAATAGAAAAGTGCAAATATTGCACTTTTCAGGACCGCAATACAGGTCTTATTATTCCATGAGGGTGTAAAGATATACTCCGCTGAACCCCGATGCGTTAAGACGTCACCCCGCATTCTGATTCCGCCACGTCCGCGGCGAAACCCCATACACATTTTTGAAGGCCCGCGAGAAATGCAGCGCATTGGGATAGCCGACCGCATTGCCGATGTCGCTGACGGACAGCGAGGTCAGCTTCAGCAGCTCCGTGGCCTTGATCATGCGGTAGCTGAGCAGGAACTCCTGCGGCGATTTGCCGACGGCATCCCGGAAAATTTTGCCGAAATAGCTGCGGTTGAGGCCGCAGGTGGCGGCGATGTCCTCGACGGAGATGTCGTTCTGAAAATTGGATTCGATAAAGGAAAACGCTTCCTTGATATAAAAGTCGCGCAGCTTGCTGCGCCGCGGCGTCTGCAGCGGGGCGGCGGAGCGCGTCAGACAGTCGAGAAACAGATACAGGTGTCCGATCAGGTGGAACGGGGAAGCGTCCCGGTGATGGACAATGTACAGCATTTCATTCATCATTTCTTCGCGCAGATCTTTCAGGCGCGCGTGATAGACCGGCGTATCCGCGGTGAGGCCGGCGATTTCCAGCGCCTCCTTGACGCGCAGCCCGTCAAATTCCAGCCATGCGTAATCCCAGGGCAGATCCTTTGAGGAAACGTAAGTGGTGACCTGCCCCGGCGTGATCAGGAAGCCCTGCCCGCTGCGGATGTGGTAGGTCTGCGTATTCCCCTTGGAATCGTCGGCCATCAGCGTGCCGCTGCCGGAGATCACATAGTGAAACAGGTAGTGGTTGCGCGCGACCGGGCCGAAGGACTGCGCCGGGCCGCACTGCTCCCAGCCGAACTGGTAGAGGCCCAGGTCTACAAAATTTTCATTGGGAAAGATCGAAAAAATAAAATCGTGCATCATGGAAGGATGGATAATATCGGTTCTCTTTTGCGGTGAACAGGTGGCGTCTGCTGTCATTATATACCAAAATATACCAAAATGCCAGATCACTTTCCCATACTGCAGAAAAAATCGCATTGTGGTATAAAAACGCTGATATAGCGGTATTTATAGACGCATAATGGAATGTTATAATCCAGTTAATGATTCTGCCATGCCGCCCGGACGGTTCCGGGAGGCGGCGGATATGGCAGTATGAGGTGAAAGGAGGATGTGTCATGAAAAGACACGCAAAAGCCGCCGGACTTCTGACGCTGATCGCGGCAGCGGCAGCAGCGCTGCTTTCCGGGTGCGGTTCCGGAAAAGAGGCAAGCGGCAAAACGGTAGTGGAGATCGTCCAGTACAAGCCGGAGGCGGTTAAGGCCTTCGAGGCGCTTGAGGAGAAATTCAATTCCACGCACGATGACATCGAGCTGGTCATTGACTCCCCGAATGACGCCATGACGATTCTCAAGACCAGGTTTATCCGCGAGGACTATCCGGATATCATCGGAATCGGAGGCGACATCAACTACTCCAATTTCCTGGATTCGGACATGCTGATGGACATCTCGGATTACGCGGGGCTGGCGGATATCAAGGAGTCCTATCTGAGAATCGACAAGGAGCTGGAGTTTGTGCCGGAGGAGGGCGTTTACGCGGTGCCGTATATGGCGAACGCGGCCGGAGTCCTCTACAATAAGGACATTTTCGATGAGCACGGCTGGACGATTCCGACGACGCTGGACGAGTTTTACCAGCTCTGCGAGGATATTCAGGCTGCGGGCATTCAGCCGCTGTATTTCGGCTTCCGCGATACTTGGACCTGCCTGGCGCCCTGGAACGCGATCTGCGTGGACCTGGCTCCGTCCGACATCTGCTCGCAGGTGAACGCCGGGACGGCCACATTTGCGGAGGCCTATCGTTCGGCCGCCGAGGTCACGAAATCGCTGCTGCAGTATGCGGAGCCCGACCCCGTCGCTTACAGCTACAATGACGCCTGCACTGCCTTCGCGAGGGGCGAATCGGCCATGTATGTGATCGGCAGCTACGCGGTGCCGCAGATCCGTTCGGTCAACCCGGACATCAACATTGACTCGTTTGTATTCCCGGCCAGCAACAATGCGGAGGAAAATCTGCTGAACTCCGGCAACGACCTGCAGTGGTCGGTAATGGCGGGCAGCGAGGACAACAAAGAGGCGATCTATACGGTGCTGGATTTCCTGTATGAAGACGAAAACATCCAGACCTATCTGGACGACCAGAACGCAGTTCCCTGCAAGCAGGGCGATTTCGAGCTTCCCTCCATGCTGGACGGCATGAAGCCGTACATCGAGGGCGATAAAATGGCTGATTATCAGGATCACCACTATCCGTCGGAGATGGCGGTGGACGCGATGATTCAGACGTATCTGATGGACGAGAGCGAGAACGCGCTGGATACGTTCCTGGAGCGCTTTGACACGGACTGGGTGCGCTACAACCGCGATCTGATCGCCAAGGTGCAGCGCTACTATGAGGAGCATCCGGAGGAAGCGGCGGAAGGAGGAGAGGACGCATGAAAATATCAAAGGGCGCGCAGGAGAGGAAACGGACGTTTCTGCTGATTACGATTCCGGTAGTCGCACTGTTCTTCTGCTTCAACACACTGCCGCTGATTCGCGGATTTATTTACAGCTTTACCAACTTCAAGGGCTACGGCTCCTACGAGTGGGTGGGACTGCGCAACTATGCGGACCTGATCGGAGATGCGCGCGTGGGCCGTTCCTACCTGTTTACGTTTAAATACGCGCTGGTGGGCACGATTCTCACCAACGTCATCAGCCTGGTGCTGGCATTGGGGCTGAACAGCAAAATCAGGGCCAAAAGCGCGCTGCGCGGCATTTATTTCATCCCCAACGTGCTCGGCGGCCTGGTCATCGGCTACATTTTCAGCTTTATTTTTACCTATGTGCTGCCGGCTGCGGGCCAGCGCCTCGGCATTGAAGCGCTCAGCAGCAGTATGCTGTCCAGCACCGGCAAGGCCTGGATTGCGATCGTGATCGTCGGCTGCTGGCAGGCGATCGCCATGAACACCATCATTTATATCTCCGGACTGCAGACCGTGCCGGAGGATGTGTATGAAGCAGGCTCGCTGGACGGCGTCACCGGCTGGAGGAAATTCCGCTACCTGACGTTCCCGCTGATCATCCCGTTTTTCTCAATCAACATGGTGCTGTGCATGAAAAACTTCCTGATGGTGTTTGACCAGATCATGGCGTTGACGCAGGGAGGCCCGTCCCAGAGCACGGAGTCGATTTCCTACCTGATTTACAACAACGGCATGAGCGGCGGCCAGTTCGGCTTTCAGAGCGCGAACGCGTTTGTATTCTTTGTGGTCATTGTCGCGATTTCGGTATTCCAGATGACGGTGACGAACCGAAAGGAGGAGCAGTTATGAGTCAGAGCAGAGATAAGGAGCATTTCAACTGGCCTGTTACGATTTTGCTGATCCTCGGCTGCGTGACGATTTTCTTCCCGCTGTATATGGCGATTGTGATCGCCTTCAAGCAGCCGTCCGAGATGACAAACGACATCGCCGGGGCGCTGGCGCTGCCGCTGCACTGGAGCCTTTCCAATTTCAGAGAGGCTATGCGGGTCACGGATTTCTGGCGCTCGCTCGGCAACAGCTTTCTGATTACGGCCACTACGGTGTGCCTGGCGGTGATTCTCCACGGCCTGGCCGGGTTTGCGGTGGGCCGCAGCATGAGAACCAGCAAGGCCTACAATTTCATCTACCTGTACATTGTCAGCGGTATGTTCGTGCCGTTCGCGATTCTGATGATGCCGCTGGTCAAGCAGACGGCGCAGCTGGGCATCGCCAACCGCCTGGGCGTGATCCTGCTCTACACGGTGTTTTACATGCCGCTGAACCTGATGCTGTACAAGGGTTATCTGACCAACATCCCGATCGCCCTTGAGGAGGCGGCGCGCGTGGACGGGGCCACGACCTGGAAGACCTACTGGTCGATCGTGTTCCCGATCATGAAGCCGATGCACGCGACGGTGGCGGTGCTGACCGCGATGAGCACCTGGAACGATGTGATGACGCCGCTGGTCATCATGTCCGGCACCGGCAAGAATACGCTGCCGCTGGCGCAGCTGAATTTCCAGACCCAGTATGAGGTAGGCACCCTGCGCCTTGCTGACTTTCATCAGTAGGTTTCAGGGAGCCGCCTCCCAAACCGGACGTACA
>CANRIG010000004.1 GCA_947630595.1 uncultured Lachnospiraceae bacterium
GATTTGTCAGGGGAAGAAAAAAGTTTGTGGAATACAAATTTACCTCTTGACAAAAGTCACTTCATAACAGGGAAAAGCGGAGCGGGCAGTCTCTGTCATATCTGTTGAAATCTCCATCATTTGATGTTAAAATGAAGAAGATAAATCTTGAATGAAGGAGATATCTATGAGAGCATTTGACTATGTAAAAGCGCCGGAACGTCTTTTGACACCGGAGATCGTTCAAATGACAGGAAGCATCCATGAGCATAAAGGCAGGCAGGAATTGTTTCTGGAAGCAAATGCAGATGAGTTAAAAACCCTCCTTGAAGTTGCGCTGATCCAAAGCACCGGCGCTTCTAACCGGATTGAGGGGATTTTCACCAGTGATAAACGGCTGGAAGAGCTGGTTCGTCAAAAAGCGGAGCCGCGCAACCGCTCCGAGCAGGAAATCGCCGGATACCGGGAAGTACTTGCGACAATCCATGAAAGCTACGAATATATTGCAGTGCGTCCCAATATAATTTTGCAGCTTCACAGGGATTTATATTCCTACTCACAGAGTTCGGTTGGAGGGAATTATAAAAATTCTGACAATATCATAGCAGAAACGGATGCGGAGGGAAATCAAAAAGCAAGGTTCACCCCTGTTCCCGCGTTCCAGACACCCGAAGCAATGGAAGCGCTGTGTGCAGAATTTATGGACGCATGGAACGCTGAAAGGATTGATAAACTCATCCTTATTCCCATGTTCATCCTCGATTTTTTATGTATCCATCCGTTTAACGACGGGAACGGACGCATGAGCCGGCTGCTCACGCTGCTTCTGTTTTATAAAGCAGGTTATATCGCAGGAAAATATATCAGCATGGAAATGCTGATTGAAAAAACAAAGGAAACCTATTATGAGGCATTGCAGGAAAGCTCTGACGGCTGGCATGACGGTGCGAACAGCTACGCGCCGTTCGTGAAGTATTATCTGGGTATTATACTCAAAGCGTACAACGAGTTTGAAAATCGGGTAGAACATCTGAAATACCGCCGTCTTTCCAAGCCGGAACGGATTCAGGCTGTTTTTGAACAGAAAATCGGCAAGATCACAAAAAAAGAAATCATGGAACTGTGCCCGGACATAAGCAAGGTCACAGTAGAACGAACTTTAACAGCTTTGGTAAAAAGCGGTTATATTGCCAAAGTCGGGGCCGGTCCTTCTACCGGGTATGTCCGTATTTGAGAGCATTATCTCCTTCATGTCAAAAAAAGGGGCCGCCCCAAAACGCACCGAACATCCGGTGATTCGTTTTGTGGCAGCCCCCTGATCCGTCGCCTGCGGACGCCGCGTCAGCGGCAAAACCCGTTAAGCGTCAATTTCTGAAAGCACGTCGGAGACATCCGAGCTGGGAGCGGAGAGCGCTTCCTCAGGAACGGTGAACTCCTCCGCCTCGCCGTATGCGAGCGCGATGTCGATCGCAAACTCGTTTACCGCCAGCTCTGCCGTGGACTGAGGCGCATCCTCAGAAGCGAAGCCGGACAACAGATTCTGGATCATCGCGTTGAGGTTGGTGAAGTCGCTGCCTTCGATATCCATATGTACCTTCTGCGTCTGATAGGTGGAAGCGTCGACATAGTAGACGACGTTGAGCTTAAGGCCGTCGAGCATGGACAGCGCAAGCACTACGTTTTCATTGTTCGCCAAATCCTGCCCGCTCAGCTCGCTGACCTTGTCAAGTACGGTGGACAGAGTCGTGCTGTCGATGACGGTCGACAGCTGATAGCACTCGGCGCCGTCTACGTCCGCCGGTTCCGGAGCCAGCTCAAGGGTCAGGCCCCACTCAGCCAGGTCGGCGGCTGTGACATTGGTGGTTTTCTCCGACAGAGCGGCCAGATCGAGCCCTTCCATCGTCTGCGCCTGCCACTGGCCTTCGCCGGTCGAGGGGTCTTCTACGTAAACGTAGTTGGTCATAACGCCGTCGTCACCGGTCACGGTGTAAGCCTGCTCCTTCATGCTGAAGGACTGGCCCATGAGCGAGCCGTCGATCGTGGCGTCTATTTTGGTGGAAGGCGGATCCAGGAAACAGTCCATAGCCATCGTGCTGTCTACCTTGAAGCCGATCGAGGAGCTGGTGGAGCCGTCGTCGATATTGACCGCGCCGTCGATCGCGAACGTCATGTCGGCGGCCACATTGTCAGCCTCTGCGGAAGCCTCCGACATTTTTGCGTAAAGCGAATCCGCGGTCTCTGCGCTGTCGAAGCCGCAGAGCATGGAAACCGCCGCCAGTGCCGCAAGGCTCATTACTATTTTCTTTTTCATTGTGTACCTCTCCCTTCTGTGTGCCGGTTTATGGAATGACCCGGCTTTATCCGCATTATAGCACCAAAAAATTTCAGTATCAATAGCACAAAAATGGAAAAAACAGAATTAAGAAAATATTCAGGAAGCGAAAGAAAATTTTGGCGTAAGATGCGAAAAATATTTCTTGAATAAAAGTGCCTCTGTGGTATATTGATAGGGTATGTACCCGGCGCAGGCCGGAGTTTTGCAGGAAACGGACAGAGGATGAGCATATGAATTATACGGAAGCTGTGGCTTACATAGAGGAAGTACCGAAATTTACCAAAAAGAACGGACCGGAAAACACACGGGAGCTGCTTCGCAGGATCGGCCGCCCGGAGCGCGGCATGAAAATCATCCATGTGGCGGGCACCAACGGCAAGGGGTCGGTCTGCGCGTTTCTCTCGTCGATTCTGAGCGGGGCCGGTTTTCGAACAGGCCTGTTTACGTCGCCGCATCTGGTGGACATCACGGAGCGCTTCCAGATCAACGGGGAGCCGGTGAGCCATGAGACGTTTGCGCGCGCGTTCACGCGCGTTATGGCCGAGGTGGAGGCGATGAAGGCCGGCGGCTTTGCGCATCCGGCCTATTTTGAGCTGCTGTTTGCGGCGGGGCTGCTGATTTTTGCGGAGGAAAATGTGGAGTATCTGGTGCTGGAGACGGGGCTGGGCGGCCGTCTGGACGCGACCAACCTGGTGGAGCGCCCGCTGGCCTGCGTGCTGACGACGATGAGCCTCGACCACATGGAATATCTCGGCAATACGGTGGCGGAGATCGCGGGGGAGAAGGCCGGCATCATCAAGGAGGGCGTGCCGGTGATCTACGACGGCCGCAATCCGGAGGCCGAGCGGGTGATCCTCGCGAAAGCGCAGGAGATGCACGCCCCGGCCTGGCGCTACGACGACACGATGCGTGAAATCACTGGAAAAACGGACAAAAGCATTGATTTTATCCTTAATTGCAGGTATGATAAAAAAAATGCGGCGCACGCGGCGACCGAACTGTACGGGCCGCTTAAGGTGACCGTTCCGTATCTGGCAGAGTATCAGATTGTGAACAGCGTGCTGGCGCTGGCGGCGCTGCGGGTGATCGACCCGGAGAAAAAAATCAGCGACGAACAGGCGGCGCGCGGCATTGCCGCCACGCGCTGGCAGGGACGGATGGAGACGGTGATGCCGGGCGTGGTGTTCGACGGTGCGCACAATGCCGACGGAATCCGCGAATTTATCCGCACGGTTCAGAGCGTCGGGGAGAAACGGCCGGTGTCTCTGCTGTTTACGGCGGTGGTGGAAAAGGAATACGAGAAGATGATCTGCGAGCTCTGCGAGCTGACGCGGCCGGTTTCGGTGGTGGTGACGCAGATTGACGGCGCGCGCGTGGTGCCGGCGGAGACGCTGGCGGAGCTGTTCCGGCAGCACACGGACGCGGAGGTGATCGCCAGAGCGAATGTGGAGGAGGCGTTTGACGAGGCGCTGGCACGCAGAGGGGACAGCATGCTGTTCTGCGCCGGTTCTTTGTACCTGGTGGGCGCGCTGAAAGCGATTCTTGCCCGGCGGGCGCAGTCATAAAGGAGATTACATATGATTAACTACGAGGAAGAGCTGAAAAAATTTCATCCCAGCATGGATGTGAATGAGGCCGAGGACGCGATTTACAGCCGCGACCTGACGGACGTCACCGACATCCTCAAGGAGATGATGCGGGATGAGAAGAAAAACAGAAAGCAGGGGAATGTATGAGGTGTATTTACTGCAATACCCCTCTTGCCGCGATCGATTACTGCCCTGGATGCGGAGCTGACATCACCATTCAGAAGCGGATCGTCCGCATTTCCAATCTGCTTTACAATGAGGGGCTGGAGAAGGCGCTGGTCAGGGATATGAAGGGAGCGATCACCTGCCTCAAGCGCAGTCTCAAATTTAATAAGGAAAATACGGATGCGCGCAACCTCCTGGGCCTGTGCTACTATGAGACGGGCGAGGCGGTTTCCGCGCTCTGCGAGTGGGTGGTCAGCAAAAACCTGCAGCAGGAGGACAACCTCGCGGATTACTACATCGGCGAGCTGCAGAACAACAAAAACCGGCTTGACACGATCAACCAGACCATCCGCAAATACAACCAGTCGGTGGAATACTGCCGGGAAAACCACGAGGATATGGCGATTATCCAGCTGAAAAAGGTAATCAGCCAGAACCCGAAGCTGGTCAAGGCGTACCAGCTGCTGGCGCTTCTGTATATGAAGCGGCAGGAGTACGAGCGCGCCCGCAGGCTGCTGAAGAAAGCGGCCGCCATCGACATGACGAACACGACGACGCTGCGGTATCTGCAGGAGATTGAGGATGCGACCGGACGCAGCACGGCGCTCGGCAAACGGCACCGGAAGACCGGGAAGGAGTCGGAGGAGGCGGTTTCCGGCACGCTCCGCTATATGAGCGGCACGGAGATGGTGATTCAGCCGACGACCTTCCGCGACAGCTCGACGATCGCTACGCTGATCAACATTATCCTCGGCATTCTGCTCGGAGGCGCGATCGTCTGGTTCCTGATTGTGCCGGCCAACCGCCAGGCGGTGAACGACGCGGCCAACCGCCAGGTGAACGACGCCAACACCAAGCTGGCGACGGAGTCGGTGCGGGTGCAGGAGCTGCAGGATGAGATCGACGGCTACACGAAGCGGATCGAGGAGGCGGAGCAGGAGCGCGACGACGCGCTGGCGAAGGCGGACGGCTACGATACCCTGCTGGGCGTGGCTGGCCGGTACATTGCGGGCGACCAGAACAGCGCGGCCAGCATGATGGCCGGACTCGACGGCACGCTGTTTGAGGGCAATGCGAAGACGCTGTATGATGCGCTGAGCGGCGCGGCGCAGGCCAGTCTGTTCAGCCAGTATTACAACGCCGGCACGACGGCCTACATGCAGCCGGATTATGTGAAAGCGGCCGAACAGCTCAAGCTGGCGGTCGAGGCCGACCCGGAGCGCAAGCAGAGCCAGCACTATGACGCCCTGCTGTATCTGGGCATGGCTTACTGGTACATGGGCGATCAGGCCAACGCGGACGCCGCGTTTAAGCAGATCGTGCAGTATTATCCGGAGCAGGCCTACAACGTGCAGGGCTACATGTCCTCGTCCGCGGCCGGTTCGGGCACGGGAGGCAATGCGGAGGATCTGAGCGGCACCGGCGGAGCGGCCACCGGCCAGAACGCGAATACGGGCGGCAATGATACCTACGGCGGAGATTTCTACGGCGATGCCGGAACGGCGGGCGGATACGCCGGCGGACAGGATATCGACGTATACAACGACGGAAACAACAGTTATACCTACAACGACGGCGGGCAGGACACGTACGGCGAAGAACCGTACGCCGCATGGACGGATCCGGTGACCGGACTGCAGTACGACGTGTACGGAAATTTGCTGCCGGGGCAGCAGTAAGACGGAAATCCGCTGCCGGGACAGCGGTAAGACAGAAATTCGCTGCCGGGACAGCGGCGGGACAAAGCTCCGCTGCCGGGACAGCAGTAAGAGGAATAAGACGGGAGAAACCCCGGAGCAGGGGGCCATTGCAGAACAGGCATTGTTTTGCAGCGGCCTCCTTTTCTTGCGCCGGGGAAGAAAAAGGATTGCTTTGATTCAGCGAGAGGAGGCATACAAAGTGGAACAGCTTTTTACCGTTTCCGGGACGACGCTGACGATGCATCTCCCGGCGGAGGTGGATCATCACAGCTCGGAGCAGCTCAAAACAGAGGCTGACCGGATGATACGGAATTACAACATCCGTCGCGTCGTGTTTGACTTCGGACGCACGGTTTTCATGGACAGCTCGGGGATCGGGATGATCATCGGGCGCTACAAAATGGCGCGTTACATGGGCGGCAGCGCGGTGGCGGTGCGGGTCAGCGCCCGCATGCAGCGGATTCTGGCGCTGTCCGGCATCGGCAGGGTGATCGACATCTACGGGGAAGTACCGCAGCAGTTAAATCTGGACTGACACAGGGGGAGTGAATATGCAGCAAAATGAGATGAAACTGGAATTTGACAGCCGTTCCTGCAACGAGGGCTTCGCCAGGGTGACGGTGGCGGCCTTTCTGACCCAGCTCAATCCGACGCTCGAGGAGGTGGCCGATGTGAAAACGGCGGTCTCCGAGGCCGTGACCAACGCCATCATCCACGGGTACGAGGGACAGGTGCGCACGATCACGATCACCTGCCGCATCGAGGCGGAGGATTTCTTCGTGGAGGTCGCCGACGAGGGCCGCGGCATCGCCGACGTGGCGCTGGCGATGGAGCCGATGTACACGACGAAGGCCGAGTGCGACCGCGCGGGCATGGGCTTCGCCTTCATGGAGGCGTTCATGGACGGCCTGGAGGTGGACTCCGCGCCGGGCATGGGCACGCGCGTGCGAATGCGCAAGCACATTGCGAACGTCAACAAAATGGAAAGGTAGAGGTCCGGCAGATGGAGCACACCCTTGCGTTGATTCAGAAGGTGCACGAGGGGGATAAAGCGGCCAGGGAACGCCTGGTGGAGGAAAATATGGGGCTCGTCTACACAGTGGTGCACCGCTTTTTAGGGCGCGGCTGCGACTATGAGGATCTGGTGCAGATCGGCAGCATCGGCCTGCTGAAGGCGATCGACCATTTCGACTGCTCCTTTGAGGTGAAATTTTCGACCTACGCCGTGCCGATGATCGCCGGGGAGATCAAGCGCTTTCTGCGCGACGACGGGATGATCAAGGTCAGCAGAATACTGAAAGAATCGGCGGCCCGGGCCTTCCGCGCCCGCGAGACGCTGGAAAAGCGCCGCGGCACCGAGCCGACGATGGAAGAAATCGCGCAGGAGACCGGCATCAGTCCCGAGGAGCTGGTGCTGGCGATGGAAGCGGTATCCGATGTGGAATCGCTCAGCCAGACCATTTACAGCGGCGACGGTTCGCCGGTGCTTCTGGGGGACCGGCTGCCGGATCAGCGCGACCACAATGAGGCGCTCCTGAACCGGATGCTGCTGGCACAGCTGCTGCAGCTGCTTTCGGAGGAGGAGCAGGAGATGATTCGCCTGCGCTACTTTGAAGATCAGACGCAGGTGCAGGTGGCGAAACGGCTGGGCATGACCCAGGTGCAGGTCTCGCGCGCGGAAAAGCGGATTCTCAAAAAGCTGCGCGAGGCCGGCAGATAGGATTTCGCCGCGTTTCAGGCCATGCCCGGCCGCGGATTTTCCGGTCAGAAGACCAGATAGAGAACCACGGCGACGATGGTGCTCGTGAGACCGATGCAGGCCTCAAAGGGAATCAGTTTCATCCGCTCTTTGATCGTCATGCCGACAGAGCCGCCCGTGGCGTGGAAGAAAGAGCCGTGGGGCAGGGAATCGACCACGGTGGCCCCGGCGTGAATCATGGCTGCCGCCGACAGCGCCGGCACACCGGCGGAGATCAGCGTGGGCGCGAAGGTCTGTGCGGCAATCGTTGCGCCTGCCGTGGTGGAGGCGGTAGCCCCGGCCATCAGGATGCCGGCGAGCGGAGAGAGTACGAAGGCCGGCATGTTCATGGCGTTCAGGAGATGAATCACGTCATATTGAAGCGCCGACGCCTTGATGATGCCGGCGATGGTGCCCGTACCGATGAGGAGCACGGAGACGCCGATCACCTTGCTGAGGCCGAATTCCATAAAGGAGACGGTATTTTTCCAGTTTTTGGTAGCCAGGATGCTCACCGCGCCGCCCAGCGGCAGAGCGATCAGCGGATCGATGCTGATCCCGGCGATGGGACGCAGCGCGAGCAGGATGATGACCACCAGCGGGCCTGCGACGGCTGCGGGAAAGCCCGGGAGCTCTTTGCCGTCTTGCGCCTCAATGTCGTTTTCACTGATGGCGCCGCCGGATTTTTTCGCCAGCATGGACGCCAGTACGATGCTCATAACCAGGGCAAAGAGGGCGGGCACCACGTTCTGCATCATGAGCGAGGTGAGGTCGACGCTGAATGCCTCCGAAGCGGCAATCGTGTTGGGGTTCGGGGAGATGATGTTGCCGGCCTTGCCGCCGCCGATCATGGCGAGCAGGATGCCGCTCTTGGACAGCCCGGCCTTTTTCCCGATCGCCAGCGCGATGGGTGCCACCGTGATGACGGAGATGTCGACGAACACGCCGACGGCGCAGATGATCATCGTGGCGATCGCAATCGCGGCCACAGCCCGTTTTTCACCCAGCTTTTCCACGATCGTCTCGGCGATTTTCTCGGCGGAGCCGGTCTTGATAAGCGCGCCGGCCAGTATGCCGGAGGTCATGATGCGCAGGATGGAGGACATCATGCTCTGTGCGCCGGAAACCATGGTATCCACGGTGGTCACAAGCCCGCCGCCTCCGACAATGCCGCCCAGAAGCGCGCCGAAAATCAGGCTGTAGGCCGGCTGCACCTTTCGGATGATCAGGATGATGGAAACCGCAAGCCCCAGAAGGGCTCCGATGGTGCTGAAACTGTAATCCATGTTTTTTTCCTCCTTACATATCCTGGCGCAGGCATTTTACGAGCCGGAAAACCTGCTCTGCCGTTGCGCTCATATTGCCTGCCGCGTTGTCGTGCTCCATTGCCTCCTGCAGGGTGACGACGCGCCGCAGGATGGGGAAGTAGGCGTCGATGCCGCCGTCGTTGCAGGCTCTTGCGTCCTCGGTGACGCAGCCGGAGAAGGCGAATACCGGTTTGCCGTACTTTTTGGCGATGTTTGCGACGCCGGTCGGGGCCTTGCCCATCACAGTCTGGCCGTCAAGCCGGCCCTCGCCGGTGACGACGATGTCCGCGTCCTTTACATAATCCTCCAGATGCGTTTCCTCCAGTACGATTTTGATGCCGGATTCCAGCACCGCGTTGGTGAAGGTGAGGAATGCGAAGCCGAGCCCGCCTGCCGCTCCGGTTCCCGCGTGGAGCTTGTTCGCGCGGGGAAAATGCTTTGCCGCGAGGTCTGCATACTGATCGAGCCATTTGTCCATGCTCAGAATCATGGAAGGCGTCGCGCCTTTCTGGGGCCCGTAGACCGCGCTGGCCCCGTGCTCGCCGCACAGCGGGTTCGTCACGTCGCAGGCGACGCGGAACGTGCACTCGGAAAGCTCGGGAATGACATAGGTGTCGGTGATGGCGCGAAGCTCCTCCAGCCCCTTTGCGCCGAAGGATACCTGATTTCCGCTTTCATTCAGCATCCCGTAGCCGAGCGCCTGCAGCATTCCGATGCCGCCGTCGTTGGTGGCGCTGCCTCCGATGCCCACGATAAAGCGGCGGCAGCCTTTTGCGATGGCGTCCCGGATTACCTCGCCCACCCCGTAGGTGGTGGTGTTCAGGGGATTGCGTTTTGCGTCGGGAACGAGCGTGATTCCGGCCGCGCCCGACATTTCCACAATGGCCGTTTTGCTTTCGTCCAGAATGCCGTAGACGCATTCCACTGGTTTCCCGAGCGGGCCGGTGACGGTCACTTTTTCTGTGCGTCCGCCCATGCCGAGCGCGAGCGCTTCCACGGTTCCCTCTCCTCCGTCCGCGAGCGGCCTTACCGTCACGCGCGCATCCGGGCATGCCCGGGCGATGCCCTGCCGGATTGCCTGGCCGGCTTCAAGCGAGGTCAGGCTTCCTTTCAATGAATCAATTGCAACAACAACGTTCATGGTGTTCTCCTTTCGGTGAGTGTTTTTTTGTTGTTTGTTTAATTTCATTATATCTGCTTCATGTCGAAAAAGATATGTTCTTTAGACTGATAAAATATTGATTTTAACATAAAATTATGTTATACAGAACATATCATTCCCGGGAAGGAACACGAAAATGATGCAGCAGATCCGAAAAAGCACGGCGCAGCAGATTGTGGAGACCGTGAAGGATGTCAGCGGGTACGACATCAATTTTATCAATCAGAGAGGGATTATTTTTGCCAGCACAGACCCGGCCAGGGTGGGGGATTTTCACGAGATCGGCTTTCAGGTGATTCAGACCGGCGCGGCCATCGAGGTGGAGGAGGACGACAGCTTCCTGGGAACGCACAGGGGAATCAACATGCCCTTTTTCTTCCGGGGAGAGCTGGCCGCCGTCATCGGCATCAGCGGAAAGCCGGACGAGGTGCGGAAATACGTCTATCTTGCCCAGCGCATCACGAACCTGATTCTCAGGGAGCATGAGATGGACGAGCGCAGGGAGAGCGAGCGGGCGAGGCTGAATTACATCATCCGCGCGCTGATTCTGGGCGAGACGGTGAATTTTGATTTTCTGGCCGAAACCCTGAAGGAATATCACATAAAGCCGGATACGCCGTGCAGGACCGTGGTGGTGCGGCTTGCGGCCGGGGAGACGCCCTCCAATGTTTCCGCGATTGAGCGGAGCGTGTATCAGGCGTTCGACCAGACGAGGGCGGAGCTTTATACCTTTCATTATCCGAGCGAGTATATTCTTCTGATCGAGCAGGAACGCTATCAGAAATGGGCCTATGTCTTCCGCCGGCTGGCGGAGGAATGGGAGGATGCGCTGCAGATCGGCATCGGCAGCGTCGATCTGCTCTCCCGCCAGGACCGCTCCTATGAGGCGGCACGGATCGCCCTCGCCAGCCTTGCGGGCGGGCAGAAAATCGCGGTGTTCGATGAGCTGGACCTTGAAATTCTGCTGGGCGCGGTGCCGGAGAGCGCGAGGCGCCGTTACCTGGAGAAAACGGCCTCCGCCCTGACAGACGGCGACCGCCAGGTTCTGGAGGCGTATTTCGGCGGCAACCTGTCCCTGAAAGCGGCCGGGGAGGCGCTGTACCTGCATAAAAATACCGTGCAGTACCGGCTTGACCGCATCGCCGAAAAGACCGGGCACAATCCGCGTGTGTTTTCGGAGGCGGTTCTTCTGTATTTGGCGACGAAGCTGGAGTGAGACGTATTTTGCGGGGATAAGTTCGGGACATACGGGCAATACTGTGGACAGATATGCGAAAATAAGCGAGGTAGAGAAATGGAGCGAAAAATTGTGTTCCGGTATCTGATCCTGATTGCCGTTCTGGTTATCTGTGCGGCGGCCGCCTGGCGCATGACGAAGCCATCCCCGCACCGCGGCGGGGATGTCGTGCTGGCCCAGTATTCTTCGGAGGAGGGCTTTTACCATGAGTGCTGACATCCTGTATCTGAAAATCGACAAAAATGTGCAGGCCAAAAACACGCCGGTGCTGCTGGGAGACATCGCGCAGCTGCACTGCAGTAAAAAGCCGGTGGAGCATAAGGTCAAAACGCTGCGGCTGCCGACGGAGGCGGTAAAAGGGCCGGGCCGCTATGTGTTTTCCGTGCTGGACATCATTCAGACTGTGGAAAAGGAGTACCCGGAAATCGAGGTCAGCAACCTGGGTGAGGCGGATTTTATTCTCACGGTGGAGCGTGAGAACAGAACCTCCGATCTGCTGAGCTGGGCCAAGACCATCCTGGTCTGCATTCTGGCGTTTTTCGGGGCTGCTTTTTCGATCATGGCCTTTAACAACGACGTCGGCATCACGAACCTGTTCGGACAATTATATGAGACATTTACGGGCGAGGCCTCCGACGGCTTTACGGTCCTGGAGATTACCTATTCCGCGGGCGTTGGGCTGGGAATCCTGATTTTCTTCCATCATTTTGCGCGCAAAAACAAAATGGCGGACCCGACGCCCCTGGAGGTGGAGATGCGGACGTACGAGGACGAGATCGATACGACACTGATTGAGTCCGGGAACCGAAAGGAGCCGTCATGATGCAGGCACTTCTGGGACTGATCGGATTTTCCGCCGGCTTCATCATCGCCGGCGGCGTGGTGGCGCTGATGGTGGGTCTGGGAATCATCACGCGCTTTATCGGCATTACCCGCACCGCGCGGCACATCCGCTGCTATGAGGATGCGATTCTGCTGGGCGCGGTCTGCGGTACGATTGCCACCGTTTACGAGATCAGCCTGCCGCTGGGCGCGTGGGCGCTGGCCGCCGGCGGGCTGTTTATGGGCGTCTTTGTCGGCGGCTGGATTCTGGCGCTGGCCGAGGTCGTCAATGTCTTTCCGGTCTACTGCCGCAGGCTCGGCATCACAAAAGGGCTGAGCTGGATCGTGATTTCCATGGCGGCGGGAAAGGTGCTGGGGAGCCTGTTGATTTTCTTCATGCGCTGGGGGAAGGCGTGATATATTCTTTTGCGATTTTCACGGTCTTTTTATACGTTGGGGAAAATTGGCAGGGTTTCATGCGCTGGAGAAAAGCGTGACATATCTTTTTACGATTTTTCCGTTTTTTTTATACGTGGGGAAAGGTCCGGGATACCGCACATTTCGCGCTTGACATCTATTCGGAAAACCGGCACAATAGAATCAGCAATGAGTCTGGGAAAAACAAAAGAGGCGGGGACAGATATGATTTTTGACGGCCATGCGCATTATGACGACGAGGCATTTGACGAAGATCGCGAAGAACTGCTGGCGCAGATGCAGGCGTCGGGCATCGGCGGGATTGTAAACGTGGGCGCGTCGCTGCGCGGCGTGCAGGCCAGCCAGGAACTGGCCAAGCGGTATCCGTTTGTCTACGCGGCGGTGGGCGTGCATCCGGACGAGGTCGGCGCGATGGACGAGCGGGTGCTTCTGCAGTTGTATGACCTTTGCCGGCGGCCGAAGACGGTAGCCGTGGGCGAGATTGGGCTGGACTATTACTGGGATACGCAGCCGCATGAATTTCAGAAGCTGTGGTTTGAGCAGCAGCTGAAAATGGCGAAGGACACGGGGCTTCCGGTCAACATCCACAGCCGTGAGGCGGCGCAGGAGACCTTTGATATCATAAAGCGGCACCATGCGGGAACGACCGGCGGGATCATCCACTGCTTTTCCTCGTCTGCGCAGATGGCGCTGGAATATGTAAAGCTGGGCTATTACATCGGCATCGGCGGCGTGGTGACCTTTAAAAACGCGCGCGTGATGAAAGAGGTGGCGGCAGCGGTTCCGCTGGAGCGGATCGTCGTGGAGACGGACTGCCCCTACCTGGCGCCGGCGCCGCATCGCGGCGAGCGCAATTCTTCGCTTTACCTGCCGCTTGTGATCGCGGCGATTGCGCAGATCAAGGGCCTGGAGCCGCAGGAAGTGGAGCAGGCGACCTGGGAGAACGCGCTGCGCGTGTATTCGCGTATCAGGCGGGATAAGAACAGAGAAATATAAAATAATGTGTGTATTTATGCATCCGATGAATAAAACAATACGTGCGCCCGGTATCCGGCAGGATAAAGAATAAGACAAGACGGAGTTTCCATGGAAAAACTTTCAAATCCCAAGAAGACAATCGAAATACTGCAGAAATATGAATTCGGATTTCAGAAAAAGTTTGGCCAGAATTTTCTGATCGACCCGCATGTACTCGACAAGATCATTGCGGCGGCGGAAATCACAAAAGAAGATTATGTGCTGGAAATCGGCCCCGGCATCGGGACGATGACGCAGTATCTGGCGGAGGCGGCGCGTCAGGTGATGGCGGTGGAGATTGACCGCAGCCTGATTCCGATTCTGGCGGAGACGCTGGCGGATTACGACAATGTCACCGTGCTCAACAAGGACATCCTCAAGGTGGACATTGCGGCGCTGGTGGAGGCGGAGAACGGCGGCCGGCCGGTCAAGGTGGTGGCCAATCTGCCATATTACATCACTACGCCGATTATCATGGAACTGCTGGAGAGCCACATGCCGGTGGACAGCATCACGGTGATGGTGCAGAAAGAGGTGGCGCAGCGGATGCAGGCGGAGCCCGGGACCAAGGACTACGGGGCGCTTTCTCTGGCCGTCCAGTATTATGCCGAGCCTTATGTGGCGGCGAATGTGCCGCCCAACTGCTTTATCCCGCGCCCGAATGTGGGCAGCGCGGTTATCCGTCTGAAATGCTATCAGACGCCGCCGGTGCAGGTCAGGGATGAAAAGCTGATGTTTGCCCTGATCCGGGCCTCGTTCAACCAGCGCCGGAAAACGCTCCTGAACGGACTGAAGAACGCCGCGAATCTTTCACTTGCGCGCGGCGAGATTCTCGAGGCGCTGACGCGGGCCGGGCTGCCGGAAAATGTGCGAGGAGAGACGCTGACGCTGGAGCAGTTTGCGGCGCTTTCGGATTTTCTTGGAGAAAAGGACGAGAAAGGCTGATACGATGAGAAAGCATGCAGTACCGGGAAAATTGCCGCGATGAAAAACTATACGGTGTCGGATAAACTGCTGCGGCAGGGCGGACGGAGAGGTAAGGTATGGTAAGAGAAGAACATTTTACATTTGCTTCCGGATATGGAGCGATTCAGAGTCACGGGATGCGCTGGATTCCCGACCAGGAGGTGCGGGCGGTGCTGCAGATTTCGCACGGCATGTGCGAGCACATCGGGCGTTATCGCGGGTTTGCGGAATATTTTGCGGAGCGGGGGATTCTGGTCGTGGGGCATGACCACTTGGGACACGGCGGCTCCGCTCCCACACAGAAGGATTACGGCTATTTTGCGCCGGAGAACGGCAATAAAATTCTGGTGGAGGACATCCATCGGGTACTGCGCCTGACAAAGCGCAACTATAAAAAGGTGCCCTACATCCTGCTTGGGCACAGCATGGGTTCGTTTCTGGCGCGGCAGTATCTCTGCGTTTACGGGAAGGAGCTTGACGGCGCAGTCATCTGCGGCACCGGATACCAGTCGGGGCCGGTGGTGCGTCTGGGAATGACGCTCGCCAGATCGGAAGCGCGCATGCGCGGCTGGGATTACCGCAGCCGCCTGCTGCTGCAGATGACGTTCGGCAATTACAATATGAAATTCCGGCCCAACCGCACGGAGTACGACTGGCTGTGCCGGGACGAGGCGGTGGTGGATGCCTACATCGCGGATCCGCAGTGCGGCATCCCGTTTACCCTGAACGGCTATTACAATTTGTTTGAGGGATTGTCCAAAATCGTCCGCAGCGATTACCTGCAGCGGATGCCGAAAAAGCTGCCGGTCCTGTTTGTCTCCGGAGCGGAGGATCCGGTCGGCGGCTATGGCAAGGGCGTGCGCAAGGTGGAGCAGCTGTTCCACAAATACGGCATGGAGGATGTGGAGTGCAGACTGTACCCGCAAGACCGCCACGAGCTGCTCAACGAGCTGGACAAAGAGCAGGTGTACGCGGATATTTTGGGGTGGATGCAGGAGCGGGGGCTGGCGTAGCCTCCCCCGAAAATTTTTCATATCCTTTTTTCTTTCTTACGGACTTAACGATATCGTCTACATCGTTTTCTTTATAGCCAACGGAAGCGGCCCATTTTTGAGCTTCATCCAGCGATGCCTCAAATTCTTCTGCGGAAAATATTTGCGGACTCATTTCTTTTGCCTCCTCTTAAGGAAGAATTTCTTACTTATATTACGCATAAAGAAATCACATATACAAGCTGGCCGATCTGCCTCAGAGCTGCTGAAACATATCCCGTGCATAGTCTCTGATGCCGCCGGGATTTACCATATTGTATTTTTCTTTTACCGCGTCAAAGTATGCGCCAATCACTGATTTTTCAATGATTCTGTCGGATGAAACGGTATCGGGCAAATCTCCTCTGGTTGTAAGCCAGGGCGCCTCGCTGTGGGTGAAACGTTCCAGAACCTTTCCGCTATAGCAGCAAATGTTATGAATTACACTATCACAGATGGCCTTTTCACTTGAAGAAAAAATGGAGGTATCAAAAGCGGCAGGTTCTTCAATCGGGTTAAAGCGATAATCACGATAGCGGAAGTAGACGTCTCTGTAAACGGGCCCATGCACCCATGCCTGGCAATCCTCCGAAAAAAGGAACGTTCTGTAGAAAGCAAAATGGAATCCCTGAATGTAATAGAGCGCTTTCTGAAGCGCCAGCGGAGTGATATCTTCACACTGATTCAAAAGATACTGAATTACTGTGTTGATTTTACTGTTCGACGGAGCGCCGGCAGTCAGCAATGCGTCTACAGCCCGGCGTGTTTTTTCATATGTGCGGGAAGATTTTAAATTTTCTTTATTTGCCTCCAGCAGTTCTGCATAGTATTGGGGCTCGTTGTAGAGACGCAGAAGGATGTCGGAATACTGCCTCGTCGGGACATCTCCATCACAATACCGGGAAAACGTCAATTCTCCCCATCCGAGAAGAAGCGACAGAGGACGCTTTCCAATATCATATTTCTCTGGAATAGCATGAATCACGTCGAGAGGAACGATGCCATTCTCTCCCCGAAACACATCATAAAGAGTCCGCAGATTGGCATCGGAAATTTCCGGAACAAAGACAAGCGCTCCGCAGTCCGCGCACCGGGCCTCTGTTCCGGTATAGTGGTATTCTTTCCCCTTAATAGCACCCGTCATAGGAACGGATGCAACGGTGTATGCTACGTCGTTTCTGCATTCCTCGCAGAAGGTTTTCTTCGTCATAATTGCTCCTCCTTTCCTTTGACTGGTCACCTGAACAGGTAACTGACCGGTTTGTTCCTTTTATGGAACGAAATGACTACGACACGGCTGCCAGACGGAAGATCAATTATATTGAATTTCGTATAAACGTCTACGATTTCTTCTTCTCCGTCTGAATTGAACAGCGGTACCTGCGGGACAAAAACATAGAGGACTTCGTGTTCAAAGCCGATCTTCGTATTCTGTAATGAATGGCAGAAATCTTCGGTTTTAATCTGCAGAAGGATGCCTCTTTGCCTGTCATTGCGGATATTGTATTCATTGATGAAGTCTATGTTTTCCTGCCGGTTTTCATTCTGAGAGATCACGTATTTGCCTCTTTCAACACAGGATCTGATTTTTGCAAGGACAGAGTCCACTTCCTCTCGTGTGTAATTCTGATTGTAGTGGGGATTCAAAGCTGCCTCACCTCCAATACAATAATACGCGAAAGAACAGATCGTGTCAATAAATTTGTATCAATTAATACAATAATAATTTTGTCACATGGTTTCTTTTATCCAGACGCTTAAAAAAGATAAGGCGCCTTGGCGCCTTATCCAATACTCAACCAATACTCAAAACCCCCGTCTTTTCAAATCCATTCTTCATATCGAAGGAAATCACAAATTCATCCCCGGCCAGATAGAAATCATCCCCGATGTAGAGGCCGCGCAGGTTGTTGTATTCGGCCTGCTCTGTCAGCATGTCCTCGTAAAAATCGTAGAGCAACACTCTGGTGAAGCCGGTTTCCTCATCGCAGGAGAAAGTCAGATAGCGGTCGTCGCAGAAGAAGCCGATCAGATTTTTTTCCGGCGAAACCAGAATGGACTTGTAATCCTCGATCGCCGGGCACCAGGTGATGCCGGGCAGGACAAAGCGCTGGATTTCCTGCACATTGGCCGGGTCTGAGATGTCGAACATGGACAGTTTCAGACCGGTAGTGACGCCGGTTTCTTCATCGGCCTCGTAACCGATGCCGAGCAGCCGGTTTTCTCCGTAAAAATGCAGGTAGGAGGAAAAGCCGCTGATCTTGAGAGCACCCAGAACCTGCGGATTGGACGGGTCGGAGAGATCGACGGAAAACAGCGGGTCGGTCTGGCGGAAGGTGACAAAGTAGCCGGTATCGCCCAGAAAACGGGCGGAGCGGATGGTCTCGCCCTCGGCCAGCCCTTCGATTGCGCCGATCTGCCGGAGGGATTCGTCCAGCACATAGAGCGCGTTGTGCTCCGTCCAGTTCTGTTCGTAGGAGGTGTCGGTGAGCTCGCCCACGAAATCGCGCACAGCGTTGTATTCATCGCCCTGACGGGTGGTGACAATACGCAGATTTCCGTTGTATTCATTCAGAGAAAACGAGTTATTGAGGTAGCCGGGAACCGTGCCGGAAGCGATGCCGGTGATCGTTCCGTTTTCATAATGAAACTTGACAAGCTCGGTGAGCGGCGAACTGGAGTCATAGCGCAGGTTGGCCATGTAAATGTTTTCGGGGCTGACGTAATAGGTCGAAGCTCCGGAGACCAGCACCTTGCTGTCGAATACCTGATCCGGGGCGGATGCGTCCACCGAGGAAATGACAAGGCAGGCGAGGTCGCTGAGCGACTCCGGCAGATAAATATCCCCGGCCTCCGCCTGTGCGCCGCCGATGAGCGGGGCGATGCGGCTTTTTTCGTAAGTGTCGGCGATCGTCGGATCATAGGAGGTAAACAGGTAAAGGAAAGAACCGTTTTTGCGGGAATCCTCATAAGCTCCGTCCTGGGTCACGGACGCGGTCAGCGCCGGAGCGCTGCGGTCGCTGATGTCGTAGGTGTACAGCGTGGTCTCGCGCCCGGAGCGCGTATAATATACATCGTCCTCAGATGCAAGAGAGGACGCGTAGCAGCTGGCAATCAGATACAGCGTATCGCCGTCGAGATACAGTTCGTGCATACTGGCGTCCTGCGTGCCGTCAACGGCGGTGAGACTGAGCAGTCTGGAATCTTTCCCGGCCGCCTCCACAATGGCAAACGTACCGTCCTGACGGAGAATATAAATGTACGTGCCGTCAGTTTTTACGATATCGGCTTCGTCGACGCCGGCCTCCTGGATGTTGGTTTCGGAAAAGTCCGTGCCTGCGCCTGTGTCCGCATCGGAAAAGCCCGCGCCTGTGCCCGTGTCCGCAGAGGAAACGGCTCCGTCCTCAACCGCGGCCATAGCCATATCCCCACCCGCCATTTCCATGATCGGCATAGCCTGGGAATCGTAATTCCGGTAGAGCGTGTTCTGACCGAACTGTTCGTAAAGCGCCTGATAAACTTCCTCATAACTGGAAGCGTAGGAGAGCGCTTCCGCGGGAACGTTTTTTTCTGTCTGCCGTTCCGTTTTCAGGATGGTCTTTTCCGATGCTTCTGCCTCTGTTGTTTGTTCCGGGGCTGCGGATTCCGGCATCGTGCCGGAGTCATTGTTTCCGTTTCCGGCACCTGTGTCGGCGGCGTTTTGACGCATCTTGGCCGGATGTTCTGTCTGTACGGCCGAAAGTTTCTGTTCGCTGCCGGAAAAACGCTCCGCCTGCGTATAGGCGGTCAGCGCCAGCACAAACACGGCGGCGATGCTGCCAAACTGTATGATGCGGCGGCGCCTCTGGCGGGAGCGGATGTCCGCGATCCGGTTCCTGCGGCCGGCGGTTGCAGATGGTTCTTCTGCCTGCGCAGTCTTCCCCGCCTGCCCGCGCAGCCGCTGCTCTACAGCTTCCGGATTCAGGGAATCGGGCGGCGTCACACAGCCGGCGTCTTCTTTTATCTTCTGCAAAAGCTCTTTTTCGTTCATGACAATCTCCTTTCCAGTGAAAGTATTTATGAGAATTTCCTTCCAACATAAAGATAAAGCGATGAAAAAGCCTCAGGAAAGCTGCGCCGCCAGCTTTTTCAGCGCGCGGCTCTGCCGGGAGCGCACGGTATTGGCGTTCATCTGCAGCAGATCGCCGATTTCCTGACTGGAGTAACCGGCGAATATGCTCATGGAGAGAATCAGGCGATCCTCGCGCGGCAGCGAAGCAAAGGCACGCTGTACATCGGTCTGCACGCTGAGGTCAGCCTCCGGCCCGGCCAGCGACTCGTCGAGCTCGCCGGGCGCGCCGGCATACTGTCGGATGCGGCTGCTGCACTTGGCGGTCAGGATCCGGAAAATCCAGGCTTTGAACGCGCCAGCCTCCCGCAGCTCCCGGATCTGCGCAAAAGCGTCGGTCACCGTTTCGCTGACCGCATCCTCCGCGTCCTGCGCGTGGCGCAGCGTATATAAGGCGAACCGGTATAAATCTTTGTAAACGGACTCATATAGCAGGGCGAACGCGTGGACGTCGCCGGAACGCGCTTTGAGAACAAGTTCGGTGTTCGGGTACATATTTCGCTCCTTTCGTTCGGGTTTCTGTATATTAAGTGTCCCGCAGCCGGGCGATTGTTGCATGATTTTAAAAATATTTTCTGAAATTTATTGTGCGGGCTTTCAGAAACACTGTCAAGTGCAAAAAGGTACTTTTACTTTTGCCTGTTTTACGATATAATAAATTACCAGAAGCCGCGAAGCAGATTCCGGGAAAGGACGTGCCTGCGCGCCGGGAAATGCAGGGTTTGAATTGTGATTTGAATAACAGACAGAGAAGGAGACCAGAATATGGAGTTTACGACAGTAAGAGAATTATACCGCAGCCGGGACGCCTACACGGGAAAGGAAATCAAGGTGGGCGGCTGGGTGCGCAGCATCCGCGATTCCAAAACGTTCGGTTTTATTGTACTGCACGACGGTACTTTTTTTGAGACACTGCAGATTGTGTATTCCGACAGCCTGCCGAATTTCGCCGAGATTTCCAGCCTCAACGTGGGAGCGGCGATTGTGGTGAAGGGCACGCTGGTGGCGACGCCCAACGCCAAGCAGCCGTTTGAGATTCAGGCCGCGTCCGTGGAGGTGGAGGGCGCTTCGACGCCGGATTACCCGATGCAGAAAAAGCGCCATTCCATGGAGTACCTGCGCACGGTTCCGCACCTGCGTCCGCGCACCAATACTTTCCAGGCCGTGTTCCGCGTGCGTTCCCTGATCGCCTATGCGATTCACCGGTTTTTTCAGGAGCGCGACTTTGTGTATGTGCACAGCCCGCTGATCACCGGCAGCGACTGCGAGGGCGCCGGCGAGATGTTCCAGGTGACGACGCTGGATTTGAAAAACCCGCCTCTGGACGATAAGGGCGAGATCGATTACACGCAGGATTTCTTTGGGAAAATGACGAACCTGACGGTCAGCGGCCAGCTCGACGTGGAGGCGTTCGCGCAGGCGTTCCGCAATGTCTATACGTTCGGCCCCACGTTCCGCGCGGAAAATTCCAATACCGCCCGTCATGCCGCGGAGTTCTGGATGATCGAGCCGGAGATCGCGTTTGCCGACCTGAATGACAATATGAGACTTGCCGAGGACATGATCAAGTACATCATCCGCTACGTGCTGGAGCACGCACCGGAGGAGATGAATTTCTTCAATTCTTTCGTGGACAAGGGCCTGCTGGAGCGTCTGAATCACGTGCTGAATGCGGAGTTCGGCCACGTGACCTACACGGAGGCGATCAAGATTCTGGAGAAAAACAACGACAAATTTGAATATAAAGTATCCTGGGGCTGCGACCTGCAGACCGAGCATGAGCGCTACCTGACCGAGCAGGTCTACAAAAAGCCGCTCTTTGTGACCGATTATCCGAAAGAGATCAAGGCTTTCTATATGAAGCTGAACGAGGACGGAAAGACGGTGGCGGCGATGGACTGCCTGGTGCCGGGCATCGGCGAGATCATCGGCGGCAGCCAGAGAGAGGACGACTTCGGCAAGCTGCAGGCGCGCATCGAGGAGCTGGGCATGCGGGCCGAAGATTACCGGTATTACATGGATCTGCGCAGATACGGCACCACGCACCACGCCGGCTTCGGGCTTGGCTTTGAGCGCTGTGTGATGTACCTGACCGGCATGTCCAACATCCGCGACGTGATCCCGTATCCGCGGACCGTGGGCAACTGTGAATGACGCAGAAACAGACGGCTGAGCGCCAGCTTTGCGCGCGGCGCACAGTGCAGATTGAGGAATAGCATGAGCAGAATTTTGGTACTGGACGACGAGAAGGAGATCGCCGAGGTCATTGCGCTGTACCTGCGCAACGAGGGCTACGAGGTGGAGCTGGCGCACACGGGGCGGCAGGCCATGGAGGCGGTGGAGCGGGAGCAGCCGGACCTGGCGCTGCTGGACGTGATGCTGCCGGACATCGACGGCTTCCGCATCCTGCAGAAGCTTCGGGAAAAGTACCGGTTTCCGGTGATCATGCTGACGGCCAAGACCGAGTATACCGACAAGGTCACGGGCCTGACGCTGGGCGCGGACGATTATATCGCCAAGCCCTTTAACCCGCTGGAGCTGGTGGCGCGGGTCAAGGCGCAGCTTCGCCGCTACACGAAATATAACGAAAACGCGCCGCAGCAGGAAAACATCATCGACTTTGCCGGTCTTTTGATGAATCGCGACACGCACGAGTGTACTTATAATGAGCGTGAGCTGCTGCTGACGCCGATCGAATTTGACATTCTGTGGCTGCTGTGCAAAAACCGCGGCCGGGTCATCAGCTCGGAGCAGCTGTTCGAGCAGATCTGGAAGGAAAAGTATTTCAAAAACAGCAACAATACGGTGATGGTGCACATCCGTCATCTGCGTGAGAAGATGGGAGACGGCAGGCGGAAGAGCGATTTCATCAAGACTGTCTGGGGAGTAGGGTACAAGATTGAAAAATAATTACGGAAAGCTGAAACGGACGATTCTGCTGCGGACTCTGCTGATTACCGTGCTGGCCGCGGCGGTGGGCTATGGGATTCTGACGTTTCTGGTGGACGGGATTTTTCAGGACCGCTTCGCCAATCTGGTCGTCCGCATCCTGCAGCGCCTGGGCATGGACGAGTGGCGCGCGATTGAGTATTACAACCGCATATTTATTTATAACAAGCCCATTTTCGTGGTAGGCGTTTTCGGGATTCTGTTTTTCTTCTTCTTTTATCTGTCCATCGGGCGCATGACCCGCTATCTCAACGACATCAGCGAGGCGCTGGAGAAGATTTTAAATGCGGAGGAGGAGCCGATCGTGCTCGACCCGGAGCTGGCGCCGATGGCGGAGAGCATGGCTTCCCTGAAAATGAAGCTGCAGCGGCGCGAGAAGCAGGCGGCGGAGAGCGAACAGCGCAAGAACGAGCTGGTGGTGTATCTGGCCCACGACCTGAAGACGCCCCTGACCTCCGTGATCGCCTATCTGACGATGCTGGACGAGCAGCCGGACATGCCGCGGGAGGACCGCGCCAAGTACGTGCACATCACGCTGGAAAAAGCGATCCGGCTGGAGGAGCTGATCAACGAATTTTTTGATATTACGCGCTTCAATCTCCAGAATATCGTGCTGGAAAAGGAGACGCTGAATTTGTCCACCCTGCTGGAGCAGCTCGCCGACGAGAGCTACGGCATGCTCAGCGAGAAAAACATGACCTGCGCCGTGGACGTGGAGGAGCGGCTGATGTTCCGGGGCGACCCCGGCAAGCTGGCGCGCGTGTTCGACAACCTGCTGCGCAACGCGGCGGCCTACGGCTACGAGGGCACGCAGATTCTCATTCAGGCGCGGGGCAGCCTGGACCGGATTACCATTATCATCACCAACGAGGGGCCGCAGATTCCCCAGCAGAAGCTGGAGATGATTTTTGAAAAGTTTTACCGCATGGACGACGCCAGGTCGAGCCGCACCGGCGGCGCGGGGCTGGGCCTGGCGATTGCAAAACAGATTGTAGAGCTGCACGGCGGCACGATTTCGGCCGCCAGCGACAGCAGGAATACAAGATTTATCGTGAGCTTCCCGCTGAATATGTAAGGCTTCGGAAGGCCGCGAAAAAACGGCGTTTGGCTTGTTTGCCGGAAATTAAGGAGGGGATAACATGGCAAAAGGCAGAAAAAAGAAAAGATCGAGAGTGGGTGATTTTATCAGCGGCGTGCTGATGCTGGCCGCGCTGGCCGTATTCCTGTATTCGGGCTACACGCTGTACGGGTTCTATCAGGAATACCGCAAAGGCTCGGAGGAATATGACAACCTGGAGAACGATTTTGCGGTCGAAAACCAGTCGGAGGATTACGACGCGCTCGAGGACGACGAGGTGCTGGAGCACCTGGAGGACAATCTGGGAGACAAAGAGATGGTGAGCGTGGTCGTGAATGATCAGGAGATGCTGCTGCCGACCATGTACAACCCCATCGACTTTGACGAGCTGGAGCAGGTCAACGAGGATATCGTCGGCTGGCTGCGCATCCGGGCGCTGGATATTTCCTACCCGGTGGTGCAGGGCGAGGACAACGACTACTACCTGCACAAGACCTTTGAGGGCGAGGACAACATCGCCGGCTGCCTGTTTTTCAATTATGAAAACAGTCCGGAGCTGACCGACATGAACACGATTCTCTATGGCCACAACATGCGCAACGGCTCCATGTTCGGCAAGCTCAAGAAATTCCGCGAGGAAGGCGTGTTTGAGAAGAGCAAGTTCTTCTGGGTCTTCACGCCGGCCCTGATTTACCAGTACCGGATTTTCTCGGCGATGACCGTGCCGCAGATCGGAACTGCCTATCAGACGTTCTACACGGACAAGGATTTTGAGGAATACATCGAGACGGCGTTTGAAAATTCCGTGATCGAGAAGCCGGACGTGACGGTGACGCCGGACGACAAGATCATGACGCTTTCCACCTGTACCGGGGACAGCTCGACGCGCTTTGTCGTGCTCGGAAAGCTGGTGCAGATGTACGTGTCGAAGGAGTAAGCGCGCGGCGGGAGCGATATGCTGTTGGACAAATGTGCATAGTGTGAGCGGCGTATTGTTGGGGAAATGTGCGCAGCAGGAACGGTGTGCTGTTGGAAGAATATGCAATAGTGTGAGCGGCATGTTGAATGAGGGAGCCGTAAAAAAAGAAAAACAATATGTGACATATAAGGGAGGGACAGAGCATGGAGGACAGCAGGAAACTGCAGGAGATCATTGACGGCGCCGGCAGCGTAGTGTTTTTTGGCGGCGCGGGCGTTTCAACGGAGAGCGGGATTCCCGATTTCCGCAGCGTGGACGGACTGTATCATCAAAAGTATGATTATCCGCCGGAGACTATATTGAGCCACACGTTTTTTGTGAGGAACACCAGGGAATTTTACCGGTTTTACCGGGACAAGATGCTGTGCCTCGACGTTCAGCCCAACGCGACCCACAAAAAGCTGGCGGAGATGGAGCAGAAGGGCAAGCTCAAAGCGGTGGTGACGCAGAACATCGACGGGCTGCACCAGCTGGCGGGCAGCAAAAAGGTGATGGAGCTGCACGGCAGCATTCACCGGAATTACTGCCAGCGCTGCGGCAAAAGCTACGACGCCAGATACATGCTGGAATACGAGGGCGAGATTCCGCTGTGCGAGTGCGGCGGCGTTATCAAGCCGGATGTGGTCCTCTATGAGGAGGGACTGGATCAGAAGACGATTCAGGATTCGATTTATTATATTTCCCACGCGGACGTGCTGATCATCGGCGGCACCTCGCTGGCGGTTTACCCGGCGGCGGGCCTGATCGATTACTTTAAGGGCGACCACCTGGTGGTGATCAACAAGTCGCCGACGCCGCGGGACAGGTTTGCCGACCTGCTGATTTCGGACAGCATCGGCAAGGTGCTGGGAGCGGTGCAGGTGTAAATGCGGATGTAAGTGTAAATACAGCTGCGGATGTAAGTGCAGACGCAGGCACACGGATGTGAATGTAAATATAGCTGCGGATGCAAGTGAAGATGCAGACACGGGTGTAAGCGCAAATACAGACGCAGACGGAGAACGTCGCTGCGGCGGGAGGCGGAAAACATGGAGTATGAGGTCGGCAAAATCGTAAAGCTGAAAAAGAAGCATCCCTGCGGCAGTCAGGAATGGGAGATTCTGCGCGTGGGCGCGGATTTCCGCCTCAAATGCATGGGCTGCGGCCATCAGATCATGATCGCCCGCAGGCTGGTGGAAAAGAACACGCGGGGGCTGCGGGATAAGGAGCAGACGGTTCCCCCGGAATCTCCGGGACATGCCTCCTGAAATATCGTGCGTGCTTCCTGAAATATGCGCTTTCTGAAATGCTTGATTTTTCAGCTTTCTGAAATATGGAAAAAATGCTTGCTTTTGCGGGAAAACCATGTTAAAATCAATGCTCGTGATATATTTTTCCTTGCTCCTTTCTCAGAAAAGGGGCCAGAGACCATAAGGAGGTGCGAGAAGCATGAACAAGTATGAATTAGCAGTGGTTGTCAACGCAAAACTCGAGGACGAGGACAGAGCCGCTACGATCGAAAAGGTGAAAGAGCTTATTACCCGTTTTGGCGGTACTGTCACGGAAGTAGACGAGTGGGGCAAGAGAAGGCTCGCTTACGAGATCCAGAAAATGCGCGAAGGATTCTACTACTTTATTCGTTTCGAAGCTGATGCAAAGTGCCCGGCAGAGATCGAGGCACGTATCCGTATCATGGAAAATGTCATCAGATATTTATGCGTTAGACAGGAAGCATAAATAGAAAAGTGAGGCGATACGATGAACAAAGTCATCTTAATGGGACGTTTGACGAGAGACCCTGAGGTACGTTATTCGGCAGGGGATAATTCCATGGCGATTGCCAGGTACACGCTGGCGGTCGACCGCAGATTCCGCCGTGAGGGCAGCGACCAGACCGCGGATTTTATCGGCTGCGTGGCGTTTGGACGGAGCGCGGAGTTCGCGGAGAAATATTTCCGTCAGGGACTTAAGGTTGTGGTGACCGGCCGCATCCAGACCGGCAGCTACACCAACCGCGAAGGCCAGAAGGTCTATACGACCGATGTGGTGGTGGAGGATCAGGAGTTCGCAGAGAGCAAGGCGGCATCCGCAAACAGCGGCATGATGCAGCAGTCCGCGCCGATGCCGGCAGCAGCGTCCGCCCCCGCACCGAGCCAGGCGTCCGCAGGAGACGGATTCATGAATATTCCGGACGGAATCGACGAGGAGCTTCCGTTCAATTAGACCACCGGCGGCAGCGGGCTGTCGGAATTATGCGTAAAAGGAGGAATAACCAATGGCATTCAGTAAAGATAGAGGCGACGCTCCGATGAAAAGGAGAGGCGGCGTGCGCAGAAGAAAGAAAGTCTGCGTTTTCTGCGGCAAGGAAAACAATGAGATCGACTACAAGGACGTGAACAAGCTGAAAAGATACGTGTCCGAGAGAGGCAAAATCCTCCCGCGGAGAATCACGGGCAACTGCGCGAAGCATCAGAGAGCGCTGACGGTTGCGATCAAGAGAGCCCGCCACGTAGCGCTTATGCCGTACGTACAGGACTGATCGGAGTCATATCCTGGATGAAAAAGAGCCTTTAAATGCCGGAAACGGATGTTTAAGGGCTTTTCCTTTTGCGGAGAATCTCAGATGTTAGAATTACTTTGCGTTTGCATAAGCGCGGCATCTGTGCTATGCTGAATTGGGAGGATGATATTATGGGAAAGAACGGGAAACGAAAAGCCGCGGGGCTGCTGGCGCTGGGGCTGGCGTTTTGCGCGGCCGGGACAGGATACTGGCCGGCACAGGCGGACGAAGAACAGATGCAGGCAGAGGAAGAACAGGTGCAGGCGGACGAAGAACAGGTGCAGGCAGACGAAGAACAGGTGCAGGCGGAACAGACAGAACAAGTGCAGACAGGCCGGACACAGACGCAGCAGGCACAGACGGAATCGGTGGAGAATATTCTTCTGATTGGGACGGATCACCGCAACGACAGCTGGAACGGCAACTCGGATGTGATGATTCTGGCGACAATCCGGCCGGAGGAGCACAGGATTACCATGACTTCTTTCATGCGGGACCTGTATGCGGATATTCCGGGGTACGGGGCGCATAAGCTGAACTATGCTTTCGCGGTGGGCGGAGGCGCACTTCTGGAGGAGACACTCGAGGACAATTATGACCTCTCGATCGACAATTATGCGGTTGTGGATTTTGGCTCGATGGCGGAGATCGTAGATATTTTCGGCGGCGTGGAGATGGAGATCAGCGATGCCGAGTGCCAGTGGCTCAACGGTTACCTCAACAGTATGGAAGCCTGGGACGATTATCTGCCGGGAGGCGGGACCTATGTGCTGAATGGAAACCAGGCCGTGGCCTACATGCGGATTCGCTATGTGGGGAACAATGATTACGAGCGGACGCAGCGCCAGAGGGACATTCTGAAAGGGATTTTCGGCAAGCTGGGAGCGCTCGGCCCGGAGCAGCTTCTCAGGCTGGCAGGCACGCTGCTTGACGAGGTGGAGTACGATTTTTCACTGTTTGAGATTGCGGATCTGCTGGAGCTGGTGCCGGAGCTGCCGGAGTATGAGCTGGAGGAATCGCGGATTCCCTATGACGATCTGTACAGCTCACAGAATGAGATGCTTGTCCCGGACTTTGCGGCGACGATCGAACGGCTGCATGCGGAGCTTGGGCTGTAGAAGCCGTATGGACAGACAGATATACGTTTGAATTTTGCCCCCCGGAATGCGGGTTGGAGGGAAACTTCCGTCCCGCCTCCGGGGATTTTTTGTCACAAAACGTTTCCATAAACAGTATTGATATTTCACAAATAATATGTTATCATTCAAACACATCTGAAGACAATCCGGCGATCGCCGAAAATTCCCTGTTCTGTTTTCTGATGAAGCAGTAGCAAGTGTCAGGCAAAAAAGGAGTATTTATGGAAATGCAAAAAAGAATCAAAAGAGTGGGCGCATGGGCGCTGGCCTGTGCGGTGTTGTTTTTGTACGCGGGGCATGCATACGCGGCTGGAAAGGCGGTCGGGGGACTGCGGCCGGATGCGGTTTTGGGGCGGGAAACGGAGACAGAGGCCGCTGCGGAGTCCGCGGCAGAGTCGATTGCGGAAGCGCACACAGAAGAAAAGGCGGACGGAAGTACGAAAGCTGCAGAATCCGCGGCGGAGCCGGTCACGGAGGCACACATAGAGAAAAAGACAAACGAAAGTGCCAAAACTGCGGAGGAAAGCGCGGAGTCATCGGAGAAAAGTACGGAAAAAGAGGAGGACATGAAGTCCGTGGAGGAAAGTACAGAAAGCGAGAAATACATGGAGCCCGTGGAGAAAGATACAGGGTTCGCGGAAAACAATGCAGAGTCCACGGAAAATGATACGGAGCCTGCCAAAGCCGGAGAACCTGCCGGGGAATCATTACCGGATGCAGTTTCCGGGCAGGAAACGGAAACCGATACCAGTTCAGGAGAAGAAACGAAAACTGATGCCGGTTCAGGGGAAGAAACGGAACCCGATGTCAGTTCAGGAGAAGAAACAGAAACTGATGCCGGTTCAGGGGAAGAAACGGAACCCGATGTCAGTTCAGGAGAAGAAACAGAAACCGATGCCGCTCCGGGAGAAGAAACGGAGACGGAGACAGAACCGCAGTCCGAGACCATCCTCTATAATCTCGAGGAAGGCTGGCAGGACGGGCCGGTGCGGAGAGCCGGGGAGACAAAAATCCGCTCGGCGGAGCAGCCGCGGGTGAAGCGGGACGAATCCCTGCTGCTCACCTGCCTGGATGCGACGGTCTATGTGAAATATGTGCTGAACCACGGCATGGATATCGGCGACAAAACGCTGCTGGCCTACTGCCTCTACAATACGAAGGAGGGACCGGCGGACAAGCGCTATGTGCCCGACGGTTCGGGTTCATTTTCCAAAGAGATTACCTACTGCCTGTACAACGGCAGCCGCTATAAGGGCAGAACCTGCCACAACTCCCGCTATTCCACCGGCGACTGGAAACGCGACTATTATCTCACGCAGATTGCGATTCATCTGGTCAATCACCGGCAGGGGCGCGAGAGCTCGATCGAGGGCAGGCTCAACCGGGCGCGCGATACGGAGGTGTACGATCTGGCGCACCGGATGGCGGAGGATGCGTTTGCCGACCAGACGACGGTGAGCAGCGCCACCAACCAGACCCGGGAAGTAAATTACCGGATTACGCCGGATGCGCAGAGCGACTGGAAACGGCAGGAGGACGGCAGTTGGAGAACCGTGAAAAACTACCGCTGCGCCTCCTCCCATGAAGACCGCATTGTCAGCGTTCGGCGTGAGCTGGCGGCCGGCGCGCCGGACGGCGTATCCATCAAAAAAGTGCGCCCGAACGACCGGCTGTCTCCGTTTTACCTGAAAGCGACGCATCGGGCGTTCACCGAAATGGTGCGCGAACAGCTCACCGTGACCGTGAAGTTGACCGTAAAAGCGCAGGAATACGGCTGCTGGTGGTATGTTCCGGCGGAGGAAAGAGATCGCTGGCAGGACATCACGTATCTGGCGCTGGAAGCCGTCGGGCTGGAGAAAAAGCCCGCGGTGAGGGCATCCGCCTCCGAACAGTACTGCGCGGTGACGCTCCGCAAAAAGGACGCGCAGACGCAGGGCGCCCTGCGGGGAGCGGTCTACGGCCTGTATGAGGACGCCGGCTGCAGCGCACTGGCGGCGCAGTTTCCGCCCACCGGGAGCGACGGGACGGCGCGGCTCGAGGTGCCGCTGAGCGGCCGGAACACTTACTATATCCGTGAAATATCGGCGCCGTCCGGGTACTGCATGGACACGCAGGTGCACCGGATTTCCATACGAGGGCAGACGGAGGCGGCCGTGGATTTATGGGATCAGGCTCGATTGATCCGGCTGCGGCTGGTCAAGACGGACCGGGAGACGGGGCAGGGGCGGCCGCAGGGAGACGCTTCCCTCGCCGGCGCGGTTTACGGGCTGTATGCTCGGGAACCGGTGATTCATCCCGACGGCGTCACCGGAGCCGTGCTCGCGAAAGACGCGCAGGCGGCGCTTCTGCAGACGGACGAGACAGGAACCGCCTTCGCGGAAAATCTGTTCCCCGGGCAGTACAGTCTGCGGGAGTTGACGCCGCCTCCGGGCTATCAGAGGGATGAAGCGGTGCATGAGCTGACCCTGTCCGCCGGGGGAGGGACAGAGGCGGTCGTCGAGCGCACCGTGACCGTCGCAGATGAGGTGAAAAAGCAGGGCTTTCAGCTGATCAAGGACTCCGGCCGGGGCGATCAGGCGCCGCCGCTTCCGGGCGCGGGCTTTCGCGCGTGGCTGTGCTCCGCGCTGCCGCTGGACGCGCGCGGCAACTATGTGACGGACGGCGCAGCCCCGGCGGTGATCGGGCCGGGCGGCGAGACCGAGCTTTTCACGGATCAAAACGGATACCTGTGCACGGTTCCGCTGCCGTTCGGCACTTACCTGGTGCGGGAAACGACGGTTCCGGCCAATCACAGGCCGGTAGAGGATTTTCTGGTGACCATATCGGAGCACAGCCCGCAGACGCCGCAGCCATGGCGGATTCTGCTGGACGAATCGCTTATGGCGCGCCTGCGGATTGTCAAAAAAGACCGGGAAAGCGGCGGAAATGTGCTGATTCCCGGGACGGAGTTTCGGATTGTGGACCTTGCGACCGGCAAACCGGTGGAGCAGACGACCGCCTACCCGGAATACCGGCTGCACCGCACGTATTTTACGGACGGGGAGGGGACGCTGACGCTGCCGGAGGAGCTGCCGCCGGGCCGTTACGGCATCGAGGAGGTCACCGCGCCGGACGGATACACGGTGAGCGCGCAGATGATCGAGTTTGAGCTGAATGAGGAGAGCGCCTGTCAGGTCGACCCGCAGACAGGGAGCCTGCTGATCGAGCAGAGCAGCTACAACAATGCGGTGACCGGGCGGATTGAAATCACCAAGACCGGGGAGGTGCCGGAGGGTTACGGGACGGATTTCACCTACCGGAAGGCCCCGCTCGCGGGCGTGACCTTTGAGATTCTGGCGGAAGAGGACATTGTTTCCCCGGACGGCCGCCGGGACGGCCAGGGGCCGCTGCTGCTTTATCCGCGGGGAAGCCTTGTCGCGGAGGCGACGACGGACGGGCATGGCCGTGCAAAGGTGGAGGGACTGCGGCTGGGGACGTACCGCGTCCGGGAAAAACAGGCGCCGTTCGGCTTTGTCGCCGACCGGCAGGGAACGGTGGTCAGGCTCGCCTACGAGGATCAGGAGACGCCGGTGGTGAGCGCCGCCTGCGCCTTTGAAAATCAGCGGCAGAGGCTGCGGGTGCTGGTGCGGAAACAAGACGCGGATTCCGGGCAGCCGCTGGCGGATGCAGAATTTGGCCTGTACGCGGCGGAGGAAATCAGGGGCGCGGACGGCGCGTTGATTGCGGAGGCGGACGTCTGTCTCGGCACCTGCCTTACCGACGAAAGCGGCGCCGGCAGGTTTGCCCTGGATTTGCCGCACGGGCGCTATTATATAAAGGAAGAACGCGCGCCGGCCGGCTACGAAAAGAGCGGGGAACGCTGGGAGGCCGACCTGCGGGCGTGCGACGGAACCACGCCGGAGATACAAAAAGAGATCACGGCGGAGAATGTGCGCGCAAAAGAACCGGCCCTGAGCGCGGAACCGCAGACGGAGGAATCCGGGAAAGGCACGGAACCGCAGACGGAGAAAGCTACGGAACTGCAGACAGAGAAGATCACGGAGGCACAGACGGAGCCGGAAAAGAGTACGGAGACGCAGACAGAGAACGGCACAAAGCCGCAGACGGAATCGGAAAAGGGGACGGAGACCGGCACGGAATCGCAGACCGAAGCGGAAACGGATGAGAGCGAGAAACCGCAAAAGGACGGCCCGGAGGAGGGGCCGGGAAGCGGACCGGAAAAGGTGCCGCGCACCGGGGACGATACCGGCCTGGAAGCCGCGGTATTCACGTTTCTGGCGGCCGGGGCGTTTCTGCTCCTGCTTTTGGGAAAAAGAAGTGATAAAATGCTTTTATAACGCTCTGGTTTATGGTAAAATACAAAATTGAACAGAGATTTCGGACGTTCATTTTGTATGGAAAGCGTGGAAGCAGCAATGAAAAAGAACCTGTCGGAGAATAAAGCGCAGTTAAAATACAGCGGAAAAGTGATGCGGCACTGGTACTGGTGCGTGCTGCTGACCGTTTTTCTGCTGGCGCTGACAGCGGGCGTGCTCTATATCAACACGCTGGCGGGCTGCGTGGTCGGCGGCTTTACGGTGCTGATCTTTTTGTCTCTGTTGCTGCTGGAGCTGTTTTACCGTCCCCGTGTGCTGGCGGAGCTGATGGATTTTTCGCACCGGTTCAGCGGCATTGAAAAAGAACTGCTGAAAGAGTTCAGCGCGCCCTATGCGCTGGTGCAGACGGACGGCAGGATGCTGTGGATGAACGACAGCATGTGCGCGCTTACCGGCAGGCACGCTTCCTACCATAAAAATGTTTCCGGACTTTTTCCGCAGCTCAGGATCGCCGGTTTCCCGGCGGAAGAGCAGGAGCGCACGCAGGAGATCGATTACAATGAGCGCAAATACCGGGTGGAAATGAAAAAAATTTCTCTGGACGGCATGCTCGACGGTCTGGAGGGCGTGGAGCCGGCCTCTCCCGGGAGCCATATCATCGCGCTGTATTTTTCCGATATTACGGAGCTGGTGCGGTACAACCGGGAAAACTACGAGCAGCAGCCGGTGGTCGGCCTGCTCTACATGGACAATTACGACGAGGTGATGGACAGCGTGGAGGACGTGAGGCGCTCCATGCTGGAGGCGCTGGTGGACCGGCGCATTACCAAGTATATTTCCTCGATGGGCGGCCTCATCAAGAAGCTGGAAAAGGATAAGTACCTGCTGGTGGAGAACCGCCGGGGCCTGGAGATGATGCAGGAGGACCGCTTCTCAGTGCTGGAGGACGTAAAGACGGTCAACATCGGCAATACCATCAGCATGACGGTGAGCATCGGCCTCAGCGTCTGCAACGGCGACTATACGCAGAACTACGAGGCCGGGCGGGGCGCGATCGAGATGGCGCTGGCCCGCGGCGGCGACCAGGCGGTCGTCAAGGACGGCGCCCGGATGACGTTTTTCGGCGGCAAGACGCAGCGCGTCGAGCGCAATACGCGGGTGCGCGCCCGCGTGAAGGCGCAGGCCCTGCGCGAGCTGATCAGCTCGCATGAGCGCGTGATTGCGATGGGCCACAAAATCACGGACATCGATTCCCTGGGCGCCTGCCTGGGCGTGTGCCGTGCGGCGCAGCAGGCAGGCAAGCCGGCCCATATCGTGCTCGGCGAGCTCAACAGCAATATCCGCCCCTGGCTGGACATTCTGGAATCCGGGGATGCGCATGACGAAAAGCGCTTCCTCACCCATGAGCAGGCCATTGAAATGACGAACAACAGCACCGTTGTTGTGGTGGTGGACACGAACCGGCCGAGCATGACCGAGTGCGAGGAGCTGCTTTATCTGACCAAATCCATCGTGGTGCTCGACCATCACCGGCAGGGCGAGGAGAAGGTGGAGAACGCCTCCCTCTCGTATATTGAGCCGTCGGCTTCCTCCGCCTGCGAGATGATTGCGGAGATTCTGCAGTATTATGACGACAACGTCCGCCTGAAACAGGGCGAAGCGGACTGTATTTATGCCGGTATCATCGTGGACACCAACAACTTTGTGGCCAAGACCGGCATGCGTACGTTTGAGGCGGCTGCGTTTTTGCGCAGCAACGGCGCGGACATGACGCGGGTGCGCAAGGCGTTCCGCAACGACATGAACAGCTACAAGGCGCGGGCGGAGGCCGTGCGCCACGCGGAAGCGTTCATGGGCTGTTATGCGATCAGCGTGTGCCCGGCCGAGGGACTGGAGAGCCCGACCGTGGTGGGCGCGCAGGCGGCCAACGAGCTGCTTAATATTGTAGGCGTCAAGGCGTCCTTTGTGCTGACGGAGTTCAACAACAAAATTTACATCAGCGCCCGGGCGATTGACGAGGTGAACGTGCATATTATCATGGAGCATTTCGGCGGCGGCGGCCATATCAACATCGCCGGCGCGCAGCTGGAGGGCGTCGATCTCGAGGAGGCCCGCACAAGGCTGAAAGAGGTGCTGACGCAGATGACGAAAGAAGGAGAGATATGATTATGAAGGTTATTTTACTGCAGGATGTAAAATCGCTCGGGAAGAAGGGCGAAGTTGTGGAGGTCAGCGAGGGCTACGCGCGCAATATGCTGCTGAAAAAGGGGCTAGGCAAGCAGGCCACCAGCCAGAATATGAACGACCTGAAGCTGCAGAAGGCAAACGAGGAAAAGATGGCCAGGGAGGCTTTGGCGGCGGCGCAGAAGCTGGGTGGCGAGCTGGACGGCAGACAGATCAGCATCGCGGTCAAGACCGGCGGGGCCGGCCGCGTGTTCGGTTCCGTTTCTTCCAAGGAGATTGCGGAGGAAATCAAGAACCAGCTCGGGCTTGAAGTCGACCGCAAGAAGATTCTGCTTGACACTCCGATCAAGACGCTCGGCACGACGGAGGTTGCAGTCAAGCTGCACGCAAAGGTGACGGCGCAGATTAAGGTCAGCGTGACGGCTCTCGCATAGAGGGGCCGCAGAAGAACGAAAGAAAAACGTGGAGAGGAGGGGTACCGTGGAGGAAGCATTACTGAAACGGGTCATGCCGCACAGCGTGGAAGCGGAGCAGTCGGTGATCGGCGCCATGATTATGGATCGGGATGCGGTCACGGTGGCCTCAGAGATGCTGGATGCCGAAGACTTCTACCAGAAGCAGTACGGCATCCTTTTTGAAGCGATGGTGGAACTCTACACGGAGGACAAGCCGATCGACCTGATCACCCTGCAGAACCGCCTCAGGGAAAAGGGCGTTCCGCCGGAAGTGAGCAGCCTTGAGTTTGTCCGGGATATGATCACGACAGTTCCCACCTCGGCCAATGTAAAATACTATGCCCAGATCGTCTCCGAGAAAGCGCTCCTGCGCCGTCTGATCAAGGTAAACGAGGAGACTGCGGCCGCCTGCTATGCGGGCACGGAGCGTCTGGAGGACATTCTGGACGGGGCAGAAAAAAATATTTTCAATGTGCTTCAGCGCCGCGGCGGCGAAGATTTTGTGCCGATCAAGGAGATCGTGCTCAACGCGCTCGATAAGATCGAGGCGGCCAGCCGCTCCAAGGGAAACGTCACAGGTCTGGCGACCGGATTTATCGATCTGGACTACAAGACATCCGGGTTTCAGCCCTCGGATCTGATTCTGATTGCGGCCCGCCCGTCCATGGGCAAGACCGCTTTTGCGCTGAACATCGCGGAGTATATGGCGTTCCGCAACAACCAGACGGTAGTGATTTTCAGCCTTGAGATGTCCAAGGAGCAGCTGGTGAACCGTCTGTTTTCGCTGGAATCCCGCGTGGATTCCCAGCTGCTGCGCACGGGCAACCTCAGCGACGGCGACTGGGCAAACCTGATCGAGGCGGCCGGCACCATCGGCCGTTCCAATCTGATCATCGACGATACGCCCGGCATCTCGGTTTCCGAGCTGCGCAGCAAGTGCCGGAAATACAAGCTGGAGCACAATCTGGGCATTATTATGATCGATTACCTGCAGCTGATGCAGAGCAGCCGGCGTTCGGAGTCGCGGCAGCAGGAGATTTCGGATATTTCACGTTCGCTCAAGGAGATTGCGAGGGAGCTGCAGGTGCCGGTGGTGGCGCTGTCGCAGCTGTCGCGCGCGGTGGAGCAGCGCCCGGATCACCGGCCGATGCTCTCCGACCTGCGTGAGTCCGGAGCCATCGAGCAGGATGCGGACGTGGTGATGTTTTTATACCGCGACGACTATTATCATCCGGACACGGATAAAAAGGATGTGGCCGAGGTGATCATCGCCAAGCAGAGGAACGGCCCCATCGGCACGATCGAGCTGGCATGGCTGCCGCGCTTTACAAAATTTGCCAATATGAGAAAATAGCAGGTCTTTTTCGGTAAGATTCTTCATATATATGTAGGAGAGGGGAGAATCTTATGGACGGAAAAGAGTATTCGGTTTCGGAGGCAGTGCAGATTTCGGGCGTTCCGTCGCATGTGCTGCGCTACTGGGAAGAAGAACTGCATCTGCCGATCCGGCGGACAAGCCAGGGACACCGCGTTTACAGTGAAAAGGATATTGAGCTGTTCCGCAAGGTGAAAAAGCTGAAGGATAAGGGCATTCAGCTTCGGGCGATCCGCGTGCTTCTGGAGTGCTCTCAGGAGGATGCGCTGGACCTGGGGCTCGGCGAGCAGATTCGCGAGATTGACAGCGCGACGGCGGATGACGGTGTGCCGACGGACGGTACTGTGGTAGCAGATAGCGGCGAGACAGCGAATCATATTGAGGCGGCGGGTGACAATGCGTCAGCGGACGGTACTGTGGCGGCAGATAGCGGCGAGGCAGCAGACAGGGATGCCGCAGCGGACGGCAGCGGGCCCGCAGAGCAGGAGGGCGGTCCTCAGTTTTGTGAGATTGTGACGGTGGAGCGGGAGCCGGATCATCTGGAACAGTTCGAGGCGATTCTGCGCCGCCTGATTCAGGAAATTGTGGAGGAACAGAACGAAAAGCTGGAACAGGCAATGGCGGAGCGCTTCCGCGAGGAGGCGGAGAATTTGTATCTCCAGTATTATCAGATGATGCGGGAGGCGGCCGCAGCGCGGGAAAGCGGGCGGAAACACGGAAAGCTGCGGAGGCTGCTGGAGGCGCTGCTGGGCGACCGGTAGCCGCGTTGCTGTAAAACAATATGCGACATACAGACTGGTATTGTTGGAGGCACTGCCGGGCAATCATCAGCAGCTTTGCTGCAGGATGACAGCAAGCGCAGGTATTGCCGGAAGTGTTGCTGGACAATTGACAGCTATATTGAAGTAAAGTAAATATATAAGCAAGAGGGGCTGGCGTAAAATGCGAACAGCCCCTCAGTTCTGAGGGGCTGGGAAGTCCAAGTGGGGTCGCCCACTTTGCTTCGCGCCATGCCTGTGCGCATGGCGTCACTGCGTGCAGATTGACTATGTATGCGGAATTATTCAGCAGAGATTGCGCCGGTCGGGCAAGCTGCTTCACAGGTGCCGCACTCAAGACAGACATCCGGATCGATTACGTACTTTCCATCGCCCTCAGAGATTGCATCTGCCGGGCACTCACCTGCGCATGTGCCGCAAGCTACGCACTCATCAGAGATTACATATGCCATAATTGTGTCCTCCTTTTTCATTGTTTTCATCATTTTAATACAAATCCGGATAGAACACAAGCAGAAAAGAGAATTTTGCTTTGTATTTCTGTGGAAACACAGGAAAAAATTCTGATTTTTCCACTGGGATTTGTCGGAACAGCGCCTTGCATAATGCGGGAAAACGTATTATAATGTGTCCATGATTAACCGGCAAAGGAGGGAATACAAGTGGCGGATCAGGTTACCATTACCAAGGACATGACGATCGGTGAGATTCTGGGAATCAATCAGGGGCTGGCTCCTGTCCTTATGGCAGGCGGCATGCACTGCGTTGGCTGCCCGTCCTCACAGATGGAGACGCTGGAGGAGGCTGCTATGGTGCATGGGATCGAGCTGGACGTGCTTCTGGCGAGACTGAATGCATTTTTGAAAGCGCTGGAGGAGTAAAATTTCGATACTCTGGCAATAAAATTTCAGATAAAACAGAAACATGCCATAAAACCGCAGATGCCGTCGACCGGCAAATGGTTTTATGGCATATTTTTTCAGTCTCTTTACCTTGTCATGCCGGGTGTCGCATGACATCAGGAGAAGCAGAACATGCTGAAGAATGGGACCAGGTTCGGTCCGCAGTCGTATTCCATGCCGCATTTGTCCGCCAGATCTTTGACAAAGATGCAGTAGGCGGACATACAGGAGAACTGCAGATTCGGGAACCGGCAGGGCTCTCCTGAGGTGATGGCGCAGGGATTGCAGAGACTGCACCCGCTGGCCCCGACCATCAGCCCCGTCTTTTGTGTTTGTTCTATAAACTGGCGGGTCAGTTTGTTGTGCTTTCCTTTTGCGGACTTGGTGAGACTGCCGTCTAACGGGTCTATGTCCCAGAGCGTCTGCAATACGATGGCTTTTGACCATTTCAGAATCTTTTCTTTCATTTGTTCTGTGGTGCCGCAGTCCGGCGGGCAGGCGTAATTGACGCCGTATTTGCCGCAGAGGTTTTCCTCGCACAGCGGCCGGAAGGCGGGATTGAATACGATGTCCTTTGTATCTATCAGCGCTGCGTTTGCGAACCCCATTTCCAGAGCCATATCCAGTAACTGTTCCATATCTTTTTCTCCCGAAATGTATTGTGATGGTCTGCCTGCAGACGGCGGGCAGAAATTCTGCACATCAGTATAACACACAAAGCAGTGAAATTCCACATGGTTTTGTATACTGCCTCAGTTTTACACCTGTCTCAGTTTTGTGCCCTGCTTCAACAGTTTTGCATCTGCCGCAGTTTTGCGCTCTGTTTCAATAGTCTTGCGTGTTCGATAATGGCTGTTTTGCGATACTTCTTCTATGATTATATAAGCGAAAAACCAAGTTTTAAAATAGAAAGCCAATCACTTTTCGCATACAGGAATCTTATGATCGTGACCTGCCGGGCTTCTTCTGAGATGATATAGAAAGCAAGGTAATTACGAATCTGTATAAAACGAACTCCCCAGGAGGCAAGGACTTTATCCTCTACGAGCGGATGCTTTTGTGGAAATTGAGACAGAGAGCTGATTTGTTCTTCTGCCTTGTCGAGCAGATGGTCTGCAGCCTGTGGATTTTTTAAACTGAATTCAATATAATCCGCCGCATGGCTCAGATCTCTTTCTGCTGCCAGAGTAATATGCAGGGTATAATTCATCTTTTACGCCCTCTCCTTATATCTGACATGGCTTCAGAAAATGGGCGGGTATTGCCGGCGGCAACATCCTCCAGACCTTCCTGAATTAAGCCATATAACTCGAAACGTCCCATAAGTTGCTCGTATGCCTCGATACTCATTACGGCGAGATCGCCTTTCCCGTTTTTTGTAATGAAAACAGGTTCGGAATAGTCGTGGCAGAACTTGGAAATCTCATTGTAACTGTTGCGTAAGTCTGCGCTGGAACGAATGGTTGGCATGACTGCACCTCCTTTATAAAGAAATTATACACAAATTTCTTTATAGAGTCAAGGGTACAGAAGTGGGAGACTGCATACATTGTATAGTGCGGCAATCCGTTCTGGCCGATCTGGAAGCATAAAACCCCTGAAATTCCGCAAAACGGAATTCAGTTTTGCACTCAATCCTCAAAGTTCCCAAACTCCCCAAAACTCCGCTTGCATTTTCCCGGTAGTATGCTATAATGAAAAAGAACATATGTTCGATTTAAAATAAGAAAATATTTTACAAACTATAAGAGGGGGACTGGGCATGAGGCTTGCAGAGGGCAAGAGCATCTACGAAAAACTGGAAATCCTGTCGGATGCAGCCAAGTACGATGTGGCCTGCACCTCGAGCGGCGTCGACCGCGGAGGCAGCGGGCGGGGCATCGGGAACTGCTCGGCAGCCGGGATCTGCCACAGCTTTTCAGCAGACGGCCGCTGCATTTCCCTGCTCAAGATTCTGTTTACAAACGAATGCGTATTCGACTGCAGGTACTGTGTGAACCGCTCCTCAAACGACATCGAGCGGGTCGCCTTTACGCCGGAGGAGGTCTGCCGGCTGACGATTGAGTTTTACCGGCGCAATTATATTGAGGGTCTGTTCCTGAGCTCCGGCGTCCTGCGCAATCCTGCCTACACGATGGAGCTGCTGTACCAGACGCTGCGCAAGCTGCGGCAGGAGTACCATTTTGAGGGCTACATTCACGTCAAGGTGATTCCGGGCGCGCCGCAGGAGCTGATTGAGCGCACCGGTTTTCTGGCGGACCGCATGAGCGTCAATCTTGAGCTCCCGACCGCGGAGAGCCTGCGCAGGCTGGCGCCGCACAAGAGCCGGCAGCGGATTCTGACGCCGATGCGCCAGGTGCAGCTTGCGCGCCGGGCCAATAAAAACGAGCTGGCGGTGTTTCGCAATGCCCCGCAGTTTGTGCCGGCGGGACAGAGCACGCAGATGATCATCGGCGCTACGCCGGAGAATGATTTCCAGATTCTGTCGGTGGCGGAATCGCTGTACCGGAAGTTTGAGCTGAAGCGCGTCTTTTATTCGGCGTTCGTCCAGGTCACGCAGGACGCGCTGCTGCCGTCCCTGCCGGGCGGGCCTCCGTTTCTGCGCGAGCACCGGCTGTATCAGGCGGACTGGCTGTTGCGCTTTTACGGGTTTGAGGCCCGGGAGCTGCTGAGCGAAGCTCACCCTAATTTCAACGTATTTCTGGACCCGAAGTGCGACTGGGCACTCGCGCATCTGGAGCGGTTTCCGGTCGAGATCAACCGTGCGGATTATGATACGCTGCTGCGCGTGCCCGGAATCGGCCCGAAGTCTGCGCGGCGGATTGTGCGGGCGCGCAGGATGGGCAGTCTGGATTTTCCGGATCTGAAAAAGGCCGGCGTGGTATTGAAGCGGGCGATTTATTTTATCACCTGCAGCGGCAGGCAGATGTACCCTTTGAAGATGGAGGAGGATTTCATTCTGCGGAATTTGCTCCAGAGCCGGGAGACTGCACCGGCGGAGACCGCGACCTACCGCCAGCTGTCTCTGTTTGACGCAGGGCAGATGCTGGGGCCTGTGCCGCCGCAGCTGCTGCAGACAGGTGTACAGTAGGTTAGCATGCAACCGGTTGGTGTGCTGCAGGTTAGTATGCAGCAGACTGGTGTATTTTGAAGAGGGATAGAACATGATTATTTTTCAGTGTGAAGACAGCGTGGACGGGATTTTCTCGGCGGTATACGACGCCTGGGATAGCGGGCTCGGACACGCCAACGTGGCGCTGCGGCTGCAGACGCAGGCGGATCTGGAACTGTTTGCGGAGTACCGCATGGTGCCCACGGATGCGGACAAGGCAAAAAAGGTAGCACGCTCAGTGCGGGCGAAGATGGGCATGGACGCCTATCAGACGATCTGGCAGGCGGCGCTGTCGGCGGACCCGGGCAAGGCGGAGCATATTTACCGGGTGCTTGTCCGCGGCATGTCGGCGCGCACGCCGGCGACGGAGGCGCGGCGGCTGATCTGGGGCCTGCAGGACAAGGATGTCTGCCGTATTTTCGAGCTGTCGCGTCGAACCGGGAACGAGGCCAGGCGCTATATCGAATTTGTGCGCTTCCGCGAGCTGGAGAACGGGGTGTTGTATTCGGAGATTCAGGCGGAGAATCAGGTGCTGCCGATGATCGGAACGCACTTCGCCGACCGTTTTCCCAACGAGGATTTTATGATATACGACGTCGGGCACAACGACTGCCTGATTCACGGCCGCGCCCGCCCGTGGTTTATCCTGCGCGACACCAGGCCGCAGCCGGAGGCCGGGGAGAGGCTGTCGGAGCATGAGCAGGAGATGCAGCAGCTCTGGCGAAATTTCTGCAGAAGCATCTCCATCGAGGCCCGGGAGAACCGCCGTCTGCAGCAGCAGTTCTGGCCGCTGAAGTACCGCCGCTGGATGACGGAGGGGCAGTGAGATCGGAGAAAATGCGGCGAAAAAGGCCGAAAACCGGGGCATTTTCCACAAGGCCAAAATGCCCGCTTGTGCAAACCTGCTAAAATTGACGTGGCCGGACTGTGAAAAACAGACAGAATGATTCCTTGACGAATTGGAAAAGTCATGACATAATGGCAAAAATCAAGTCACATGTTGTTGAGGCACATAACCTGAAGTAAGAGGTTAAACGTTAGGAGGAATTCAATATGTTGGAGAAGAAAATCCGGCTGAACGCGATCAATGATGTCAGGGAATTCGTAAAAGAAGCTGAAAAATGTGAATTTGACGTAGATGTCTTTTATAATCGAATCATCGTGGATGCAAAATCGCTCCTTGGCGTGCTGAGTATGGATCTGACGCAGCCGCTGACGGTGAAGTATTCAGCGGAGGACAGCCTTTTCGGCAAAGCGCTGGAGAAGTTTGCGATTGCGTGACACTGGAATAGAAAAGCAATATAAGACAGAGAGCAGGCGGGCCTAAGGCGTTCGTCTGTTTTTTTTGTGCCCGGAAAGACCCGCTTACGGGAAAGCGCGGCCCGGCCTGCCTTGTTTTCCCGCGCGGCCAGGGAAATGTGCTGGCAGATCGGGGAAAAGTGTATTATACTGAGAGCAGAAATGGTACAGAAAGCGGGAACAGCGTGGAACAGGAGCAGAGAATCAGAATTTCAGTGCGCAATCTGGTAGAGTTCATTTTGCGCTCCGGCGATATCGACAACCGGCGCGGCGGCCCGGCTGAGCGGGAGGCAATGCAGGAGGGCAGCCGGATTCACCGCAAAATCCAGGGCAGGATGGGCGGCGGCTACCAGGCCGAGGTGCCGCTGTCGGCGGATATCGAGGGCGAGGGCTATGTGCTCACCATCGAGGGCCGGGCGGACGGCATTTTCCGGATGGATGAGAACCTGCGCACGGAGCGCGGCGTAATATGGCTGGGCGAGGACAGGGAACTGCCCGAAACGTTAATCCAGAGCCCGATCGGAGTCCCCAAGAGTGAACATCTGGCCGGATTGTCGGAACAATCTTCCGGAGATACAGCCACATTGTTGGAACAGCCTTTCGGAGATGCAGCCGAATTACCGGAAAAGTCCCCGGAGCATCCGGCCGAATTTTACATCGACGAGATCAAGGGCGTCTACCGCGACGTCCTGCAGCTGAGCGCGCCGGCGCCTCTGCACCTGGCGCAGGCGAAATGCTATGCGTACATTTACGGCAGCCAGAAGCAGCTGGAGCGCATCGGCGTGCAGATGACCTACTGCAATCTGGAGTCAGAGGAGGTGCGCCGTTTCCGTCAGGAATATACGCTGGAGGAACTGCGGGCGTGGTTTCTGGACGTGGCCGGCCGCTACCAGAAGTGGGCGCAGCTGCAGCGCGACTGGCGGCTGACGCGGGAGGCGTCGATCAAGGGCCTGACCTTTCCGTTCGCGTGGCGGGAGGGGCAGAAGGAGGTGGCGTCGTCGGTGTACCGCACGATGCTGCGGCAGAAAAAGCTGTTTCTGCAGGCGCCGACCGGCACCGGAAAGACGCTCTCGGTTATTTTCCCGGCGGTGAAGGCTGTGGGCGAGGGGCTGGCCGACCGCATTTTTTATGCGACCGCCAAAACCGTGACGCGGACCGTGGCCGAGGAGGCGTACGCGATTCTGCGGCGGCAGGGGCTTCGCATGAAGACCGTGACGCTGACGGCGAAGGAAAAAATCTGCTTTCTGGAGGAGGCGGAGTGCAATCCCGACGCCTGCCCCTATGCGAAGGGACATTTTGACCGGGTCAACGACGCGGTGTTTGAGCTGATTTCGTCGGCGGAGGTGTTCGACCGCCCGGCGCTGGAGGCGCAGGCGGAGAAATGGAAGGTCTGCCCGTTTGAATTCGGGCTGGACGTGTCGCTGTGGGCGGACGCGGTTATCTGCGACTACAATTATGTGTTTGACCCGCGGGCAAAGCTGCGGCGTTTTTTTGGCGAAGGTGTGAAGGGCGAGTACCTGTTTCTGATCGACGAGGCGCACAATCTGGTGGAGCGCGGCCGGGAGATGTTTTCCGCTTCTTTATATAAGGAAGACTTTCTGGCGCTGAAAAAGGAGGTCCGGCCGCACAGCCCGAAGATGGCGCGGGCGCTGAACCGCTGCAACACTTGGCTGCTGGAATGCAAGCGGGAATGCGAGCGCGTGAAAGTGTGGCCGGACGTCGGCATGTTCCCCATTTACCTGATGAATCTGTGCGGCATCATGGAGGAATTTCTGGAGGACTCGCGCAATGCGGAGCTCAACGAAAAAGTGCTGGAGCTGTATTTTCAGGCGCGGCGCTTTCTTGACACCTGCGACTGCCTCAATGACAATTATGTGATCTACTCGGAGCTTCAGGAGGACGGGCGGTTTCTGCTGCGGCTGTACTGCGTGGATGTTTCCGAAAATCTGCAGCAGTGCCTGGACAAGGGAAAGAGCACGATCTATTTTTCGGCGACGCTGCTGCCGATTCAGTATTACAAGAGCCTGCTGAGCACACAGAAGGACAACTATGCAATCTACGCGAAATCGACTTTCGACCGGGCGAAGCGGCTGGTGCTGATCGGCACCGACACAAGCAGCCGCTACACGAACCGCAGCGAGCAGGAATACCGGCGGATGGCGGAGTATGTGCTGCGGCTGATCGGGGCGAAGCGCGGAAATTATATGGTTTTCTTTTCCTCCTACCGGATGATGGAGGACGTGGCGGAGCAGTTTGCGGCTCTGTGCGCGCAGGAGGGCGAAGAAATCCGGCTCCTGTGCCAGGCCTCCGGCATGACCGAGCGGGAGCGCGAGCAGTTTCTGGAGGAATTTGAACAGCCGCACGGGCAGGGGCTGGCCGGCTTCTGTGTGATGGGCGGCATCTTCGGCGAGGGCATCGATCTGCGGGCCGAGCGTTTGATCGGCGCGGTCGTGGTGGGCACCGGCCTGCCGCAGGTCTGCAGCGAGCGGGAAATCCTGAAGCAGTTTTACGACCGGCGGGGCGAGGACGGATTTTTCTACGCCTACCTCTGCCCCGGCATGAACAAGGTGCTGCAGTCGGCGGGACGGGTCATCCGCACGGAGGAGGACGAGGGCGTGATTCTGCTGCTCGACGAGCGCTTCGCGGCGGCTCGCTACCGGCGCATGTTCCCGGCGGAGTGGGACAATCCCGGCTACTGCACGCTGAAAACGGTACAGGAGCGGGCCGCCGCTTTCTGGGACGGACGGCGGAATCCGACGGCCTGATTTCCGGTAACGGCGGCAGATTCGCGAAACCCGAATCTTGTCATATCTGCGCAGGTATGTTAAAATTCACATATAAATTATGAGCAAAACGGATACAGAAACTCAGTCAACTCAATCAACTCATCCAGGAGGGCTAAATGAGCAAAGTAAAGAGAGTGTATGTAGAGAAACAGGAGAGCTATGCAGTGGCGGCGAAAGGGCTGGCGCATGAAATCCGGAGCTATCTGGGCGCAAAGCGCCTCACGGGGCTGCGGGTGCTGATCCGCTATGACGTGGAAAATCTGTCGGAGGACGTGTTTGCGGACGCGTGCCGGATGGTTTTCTCCGAGCCGCCGGTCGACATTCTGTACGAGGAGACCTTTCCGATGTCGGAGCACGAGCGTGCGTTCGCGGTGGAATTTCTGCCGGGACAGTTCGACCAGCGCGCAGATTCTGCAGTACAATGTGTGAAGTTTCTGAAAGAGGATGAGGAGCCGATCATCCGCTCGGCGACGGTTTACGTGACCGAAGGGGAGATCAGCGAGGAAGAATTTGAGGCGGTCAAGGCCTACTGTATCAACCCGGTGGACTCGCGCGAGGCCGGATTTGAGAAGCCGGAGACACTGGTGACCGAGTTTGAGGAGCCGGAGGACGTCAGCACGTTCGAGGGCTTTGCCGATATGGAGGAGGACGCGCTGCGGCAGCTTTACGCGTCGATGAATCTGGCCATGACGTTTCGCGATTTTCAGCACATCCAGAATTATTTCCGGAAGGAGGAGCGCCGCGACCCGACGGTGACGGAGGTGCGCGTGCTCGACACGTACTGGTCGGATCACTGCCGCCACACGACGTTTTCCACGGAGCTGAAGGATGTGACTTTTGCGGACGGCTATTACCGCGCGCCGATCGAGGGCACCTACCGGCAGTATCTGGCGGACCGCGAGGAGGTCTACAAAGGCCGCGGCGACAAATTTGTCTGCCTGATGGACCTGGCGCTGATGGCGATGCGCAGGCTCAAAAAAGAGGGCAGGCTGCAGGACCAGGAGGAATCCGACGAAATCAACGCCTGCAGTATCGTGGTGCCGGTCGAAATCGACGGCAAGACCGAGGAGTGGCTGGTCAATTTTAAAAACGAGACGCACAATCATCCGACCGAGATCGAGCCGTTCGGCGGCGCGGCCACCTGTCTGGGCGGCGCAATCCGCGACCCGCTTTCCGGGCGCACTTACGTCTACCAGGCGATGCGCGTGACCGGCGCGGCGGACCCGACGGGCTCGGTCAGAGAGACGTTAAAGGGCAAGCTGCCGCAGAAAAAGCTGGTGCGCGAGGCGGCGCACGGCTACAGCTCCTACGGCAACCAGATCGGTCTGGCGACCGGTTACGTAAAGGAAATTTATCACCCGGATTATGTGGCCAAGCGCATGGAGATCGGCGCGGTCATGGGCGCGGCGCCGAGAAGCGCCGTCATCCGTGAAAATTCAGACCCGGGCGATGTGATTATTCTGCTCGGCGGGCGCACGGGCCGCGACGGTATCGGCGGCGCCACCGGTTCCTCCAAGGTGCACACGGAGGCCTCCATCGAGGTCTGCGGCGCGGAGGTGCAGAAAGGAAATGCGCCCACGGAGCGCAAGATTCAGCGATTGTTCCGGCGTCCGGAGGTGAGCCGGCTGATCAAGAAATGCAACGACTTTGGCGCGGGCGGCGTTTCCGTGGCGATCGGCGAGCTGGCGCCGGGCCTGCAGGTTTATCTGGACAAGGTGCCGAAAAAATATGCCGGCCTGGACGGGACGGAGATCGCGATCTCCGAGTCCCAGGAGCGGATGGCGGTCGTGGTCGACCCCAAAGACGTAACGGAATTCATGGGCTATGCCGCGCAGGAAAACCTGGAAGCGGTGGAGGTGGCGGTCGTGACGGAAGACCCGCGGCTGGTGCTGATCTGGAGGGGAAAAGAGATTGTCAATATCTCCAGGGCCTTTCTCGATACGAACGGCGCGCATCAGGAGACCTCGGTCGCCGTGGAGATGCCGTCGGAGAACGACCGGTATTTTGTGCGCAGGGAGGTGCCGGACGTCCGCGCCAAATGGCTGGAGACGCTCGCAGACCTGAACTGCTGCTCGCAGAAGGGCCTGGTGGAGATGTTTGACAGCTCCATCGGCGCCGGTTCGGTGTTCATGCCGTACGGCGGGAAATACCAGCTCACCGAGACGCAGGCGATGGTGGCGAAGCTGCCGGTGCCCGAGGGCAGGACCGACACGGTGACGATGATGAGCTACGGCTTCGACCCCTATCTGTCGAGCTGGAGCCCCTATCACGGCGCGGTTTACGCCGTTCTCGAGTCGGTGGCCCGGATTGTGGCGAACGGCGGCGATTACCGGAAGATCCGCTTCACGTTCCAGGAGTATTTCCGCCGGATGACGGAGGATCCGAAGCGCTGGAGCCAGCCGTTTGCGGCGCTGCTGGGCGCGTATGCGGCGCAGATCGGTTTCGGTCTGCCGGCCATCGGCGGCAAGGACAGCATGTCCGGCTCTTTCAATGAAATCGACGTGCCGCCGACGCTGGTGTCGTTCGCGGTGGACATTGCCAGCGACCGCACGATCATCACGCCGGAGCTGAAAAAAGCAGGCAGCAAGCTGGTGCTGCTGCAGATTGAAAAAGACGCCTATGACCTTCCGGATTACGGGCAGATCATGGAGCAGTACGGAAAATTTCATGAGGACATTAAGGCGGGGCGCATCATCTCCGCTTATGCGCTCGACGGCATGGGCCTGGCGGCGGCGCTTTCCAAGATGGCGTTCGGCAACGGCCTGGGCTTCCGGATTGAGCACAATGTAGACGCGCGCGACCTGTTTACGGCGGGCTTCGGCAATCTTGTGGCCGAGGTGCCGGACGGCGCGGTCGGCAGCCTGGCGATCACCTACACGGTGGTCGGCGAGGTGACGGACACGGACGCGTTTGAGTATGCGGACGTGCGGATTCCGGTCGGCGAGGCGTATGCGGCCTGGAAGGGCACGCTGGAGCGCGTGTTCAAGACCAGCTCCGGCATCCCCACGGTCGGCGGCGGGCTCGACCTGGACGGCAGGCCGGCGGACGGGCCGACCGCATATTTCTTTGCAGGCGGGAAGGACGGCTGCCGCTGGGCTTCGGACATTTATATCTGTAAGCATAAAGTGGCGAAGCCGCGCGTTTTCATCCCGGTGTTCCCGGGCACGAACTGCGAGTACGACAGCAAAAAGGCGTTTGAGCGGGCCGGAGCCGAGACGGACATCCGCGTCTTCCGCAATCTGAGCGCGCAGGACATCCGCGAGTCGGTGGAGGAGTTCGGGAAAGCGATCGACCAGGCGCAGATTATCATGTTCCCGGGCGGTTTCTCGGCGGGCGACGAGCCGGACGGCTCCGCAAAATTCTTTGCCACAGCGTTCCAGAATGCGCGCCTGAAAGAGGCGGTGATGAAGCTTCTGAACGAGCGCGACGGCCTGGTGCTCGGCATCTGCAACGGCTTCCAGGCGCTGATCAAACTGGGACTTGTGCCGCACGGCGAGATTGTCGGTCAGACGTCGGATTCCCCGACGCTGACGTTCAACACGATCGGGCGCCATATTTCAAAAATGGTCTACACAAAGGTGGTCAGCAGCAAATCCCCGTGGCTTGCCGGCGCGCAGCCCGGCGGCGTGTACACCAATCCGGCTTCGCACGGCGAGGGCCGCTTTGTGGCGAACCGCGCGTGGCTGGAGCGGCTGTTTGAGAACGGCCAGGTGGCGACGTGCTACTGCGACCCGGAGGGCAGGATCGACGCCAGCGAGGAGGAGTGGAACATCAACGGCTCCTACTGCGCGATCGAAGGCATTACCAGCCCGGACGGTCGCGTGCTCGGCAAGATGGCGCATTCGGAACGGCGCGGGGATTCCGTGGCGGTCAATATATATGGAGAACAGGATCTGAAGATTTTTGAGTCGGGAGTAGCGTACTTTAGATGAACGGAAAGAGAATCACAGCAGAGAATGCCGAACAGCTGCTGACCATTGTGAAAGCGGTGCAAAACGGAGAAGAACCGGACGAGGCGCTGCGCCGGGAAGAGGAGGCGCGCGCGCAGGCGGAGGCGCAGGCACGCGAGGAAGCCCGTGCCCGGCAGGAGGCGCAGGCCCGGGAGAGAGCGCAGGCGCGCGGGGAGGCCCGCGCCCGGAGAAAGGGCGGTGCCGGAAAAAAAGACACGGCTGCGCAGGAACCTGACGGACAGGAAGAAACGGCGTCCGGGCGAGAAAACCCGGAGGCATCCGGTGAGCCTGAAGGAGCCGCATCTAAAAAGACAGATTTCGGGCGGGAGGAACCGCCCTGGGCGGGCTTTGTCCGCAAAAATTTCTCCCGGAAAGACCGTGTGAAGGAGCCGGCGAAGCCGGAGGACGGCGACTGGGAGGATGACCCCTCCTGGGAGGGCAGCTTCGGCCGCCGGGAACGGACGGCCCCGGAGCGTGACCTCGTGTGGCTGGACGACCCGGACTGGGATGAGGACGACGGGGAGAAAAAGAAAGCTCCTTCCCGTCTTTCCGGACTGCTGCAGCAGCTGCGGCAGCGCGCGGGCGCACGCACGGGCGGCGGACGGCAGACGGAAAAGAAAAAGCCTCAAAAGGGCGACGGAGGCGGGACCTCCGGGAAAAAGCCGAACGCAATGCAACTCGCTTTGCAGGACTGCAGGGAACGGCTGCAGGAGACCGCGGAAAAGCTGATGGAAAATCTGGCGCAGAAGGGCATCCACAAAAGGGAACTGTGCATGATCGGCCTGGGTTTGCTGCTGGCGGTGATTGTGGTGATTCTGATTGTCAATGCGGTGCGGGCCTCCCTTGAGGAGCGGCGGAAGCAGGAGCATGTGACGGCCGATCCGGGCTTTGTTGTGACGGTGGAGCGCGAGCCGGAGGCGTGGTGCAGCTCGGCTCTGGTGGAGCTGGGCCTGCGGGCGAAGCAGGCGGAGATCACGCGCGTGACCGTGGATGGCCAGGAAGCTGTGCCGGATGAAAAGGGCAGAATCCAGGTGGAGGCGGAGCAGTACCTCCTGGAGGTGGACGCCGAGACCTCAGAGGGCACGCTTCACGCGCAGGTGGAGATTCCGCTGCTGGACGCGCAGCCGCCGGTGGTGAATCTGACGCGGGAGGACGACCGGATTGCGGTGACGGCGGCGGACGCGAGGTCCAAGGTGACGGCCATCCGCTATGCGGCGGTGAAGCGCGGCAGCCTGACGGAGCTTCCGTATTATCAGGAATACAGCGAATCATTTTTGTTTGAAAAGGATACCGCTTACTATTTTTATGCCGAGGATGAAGCGGGCAACCGCTCCGAGCCGGTGATCACGACCATGGAGCAGCCGGAGCGCGTGAGCCTGGCGCAGGAGGAGCTCTCCCTGTTCCCGCAGGAGAGCTGCTACCTGAATCTGCAGGTGGAGCCGGAGGGCGCCTACCTGAACAACCTTGTCTTTGAGAGCGCGGACCCGGAGGTGGCGGCTGTTGACAGCCGGGGCAATGTGACGGCGGTGTCAAACGGTACTACGGTGATTCACGCCCGGGCGGACGGCATCAAGGAGCTGACCTGTCCGGTGACGGTCAGCGACACGCGCACGGTGACGATCAGCGCGATCGGCGACTGTACGCTGGGGGCGGACGTATCGTTCAATACGACGACCAATTTTGACGCCTTTGACGCGGTCAACGGACACGCCTGGTTTTTCCGGAACGTGCGCGAGATCCTGGAAAACGACGATGTGACCTTTGCCAACCTGGAGGGCGCGCTCACGACCGCGGATACGCGGGAAAACAAAGAATACGCCTTCCGCGGCTCCCCTGATTACACGGAGGTTCTGCGGCAGGGCTCGGTGGAGGTTGTGACGCTGGCCAACAACCACAGCGGGGACTACGGCGCGCAGGGGCTGGAGGACACGGAGCGCAGCCTGACGGAGGCGGGTATCGATTACTGTTCCGGCGACACGATTGTGATAAAGGAGATCAACGGGATTCCGGTGGCCTTTATCGGCATTTACGTGCTGCGGGACGGCATGGCCTGCGAAGATCAGGTGCGGGAGACGATCGCGTCCGCCCAGGCGCAGGGAGCGCAGCTGGTGGTGGTGGCGTTCCACTGGGGCAGCGAAAAGGCGACGCAGCCGGACGAGACGCAGCAGGCGCTGGCGCACACGGCGGTGGACTGCGGGGCCGATCTCGTGATCGGACATCATCCGCATGTGCTGCAGGGCATAGAGGAATACAACGGCACATATATTGTCTACAGCCTCGGCAATTTCTGCTTCGGCGGCAATTCCACGCCGTCGGACATGGACACGATGATTTACCGGCAGACCTTTACCGTCGGCAGGAACGGCCCCACGGGCAAAGGCGAGGTGGAGATCATCCCCTGCAGCGTTTCCTCGGTGGAGGGCTACAACAACTACCAGCCGACGCCGGCGGCCGGGACGGAGGCCGAACGCATCATCGGGCGGCTGAACGAGTACAGCGCGGCTTACGGACAGGCCTTTACCGCTTCAGACGGACTGAGCTGAGACCGGGAGGTGCAACAGATTGTTGCACCTCCTGCTTTTTTTTGCGCAGACTGGACACGGGTCATAAAAATTTGGTTTTATGACACTAATTGTTTCAATATGTTGAAAAATATATGTAAAGATGCTAATATACAAAAGAAGAAACAAGTCTGTGCGCCGGTTCCGGCGGAAAGGGGAGGTAAGTCATGATGTCGCGTCAGTGGAAATCAGGAAAGGTTTATTATCACGTTTTGAAGGGTGACCGTTTTGTGTTTGCCGACGAGCGGAACAAAAAGAGGCTGCTGGATATCGTCGCCGAGCTGCAGCAGAAGCATCAGCTGATGATTTATGCGTTCTGTCTCACGGACGACAGCGCATATTTTATTCTGGAGGCGGCCGGCAGATACTCGCTCGAGCATATGACGCGGGAGGCGGCGGTGCGCTTTCGCCGCCAGTGCCGCTACGGCCGGCCGCCGGGATGGTCCGGAGGGAGAGGACTGCCCCGCTACAGCGCCAGCGAGCTGGGCTCGCTGCGGGAGATCGTCGTCCGCAGCCGGGAGATTCACCGGATTCCGCTGGAGCAGGGCTATGTGCGCTGCATCGGCGATTACTGGTGGAGCAGCTATATTTCCTACACCGGCAGCTACGACTGGGATCTGGTGGACTGCCGGATTCTGCTTCTGTATTTTTCCGCGGACCGCGAGGTGGCGCGGCAGCGCCTGGAGCGCTATCACTGCCAGAGTGGTTCTTCCGCCGCGCTTCCCGCGTGAAGGCAGGCGCGCGGAGGCGCCGGGACGCGCTTTCGCGCGCAGGTTCTATGGAATATAACGAACCAGATTTACAATTATAACGGAAATCGAATCTTTTTCTTAAGAAAATCAAAAATTCATGACAAGCGCAAATAAAAGTGATAAAATGTACAAAACTAAAAACAGAGTCAATTTTGGAGACAGAGGAGAATAGATATGAAACGAAAAGCAATCCTCCTGTTTGCGGCTGCAGCGGCGGCGATGCTGGCGCTGACTGCCTGTACGTCCTCGGAACAGATGGGCGCGCAGGGCGGCGCGGCGGGCGGCGTGTCCGATGCGGGGAGCGCGGCAGGGGCGAATGAAGGCGGAGACAGCGGCCTGACCGGCGGGGATGAGGCGGCGCCCATCGATGCCGGCGGCGATACTTCGGTGCAGCCGGTTCCGGAGGCAGGCGGCCCGCTGGAGGACGGAGGCCCTGTGGGCGATGTGATCCCGGATGAGTACGCGGACGCGGCGGAGGCCGGTCAGACGGAGTCCGGCGCGGAGGCGGACGCCTGGTCCGGCACCTACACGGGCGCAGAGGAGACGCTCACGCTCGCCCTGATGGACGGAGGAAATCTTGCTTTTTCCTTTGCGCAGTCGGGGATTTCGGGGACGGCGGCCGTGAACGGCACGCAGGCCGTCTACAACGGCGACGACCATCACGTGGTGGTATTTAATCTGAGCGGAGACACCGTCGACGTGTCGGTTTCCAGCGAGGAGGACTACGACGCCTCCGCTTCGCCGCTGAACGGCACCTACACAAAAGCATCTTAAAAACCGGTTGCATATAACAGACAAAGGTGTTATATTATTACCCGGCTTAGCATGAAAATCAGAAACAGTAATATTTATACTGTTTGGGGAGACGCAGTATGAAGATGGAAAAAGTAAAAGAGTGGTTCAAAAAATATCCTTACGCAATTGCCCTGCTGTACCTGGCTTTTTACCTGTGCGCGTTTCACTGGCTGGAGGTAAACATCAGGCCGGAGTACATCGTGCACTGCAAGCTGGACGAGATGATCCCGTTCTGCGAGATCTTTATCATTCCCTATATCTTCTGGTTCCCGTACGTGGCGGGCGCGTTTATCTGGTTTAAGCGGCGCGGCTGGGAGGACTATTCGAAGCTCTGCCGGATGGTGTTCTCAGGACTCACGATCTGCCTGCTGATTTATTATGTTTTCCCGACCGGTCTGAACCTGCGGCTGGCGTCGAACCCGCACGAGACCGGCTTCCTCTACAATATGGTAAGGATGCTGCGCGCGATCGATACGCCGACCAATGTCTGCCCGTCCATCCACGTGATGAACACGGTCATGATCTTCCAGGCGATCTGCAGTCTGGACCACCTGAAATACCGGCGGCTGACGATCAGCGTGCACTTTGTGATCATGGTTCTGATCTGCGCGTCCACGGTGTTCCTGGATCAGCACTCGGTGGTCGACGTGGTCTGCGGCATCATGATGAGCGTCGTCATCCACGGACTGCTCTACAAGGTGGAATGGCAGGAGGAGCTGCAGCGCCGGAAAGCCAAGACCGAGGTCAGACGCATTTCTTAAAAATAATGCTTGACTTTTGAATATGTTCTGGATTATAATAGCAAAGCGGGCTGGAGAACAGCCCGCGTGATATGGGGTCTTAGCTCAGCTGGGAGAGCATCTGCCTTACAAGCAGAGGGTCACAGGTTCGAGCCCTGTAGGCCCCATACAACAGAATATGGCGGAATAGCTCAGCTGGCTAGAGCACACGGTTCATACCCGTGGTGTCGAGAGTTCAAGTCTCCCTTCCGCTACTTGAAAAGTACCGTGTTTACGGTACTTTTTCTATGTATGATGTAAATGTCTAACGCCTCTCCGAACGTCATGGAGTAGTTTGAAACCTTCTGCTGATCCTTCTTTGCGGCCCATTCGGCCGCATCCATTTCACATTTTCGCCTCCCTTTCACGCTTGGATCATCAAATGTGAATGATTTGTAGATGCGTTTCTTTTTGGTGGTTCCATCCGGCTGCCGGATTTCTTCGGTGTGAGAACAGACCTGACACCGCCAGGAGCCCGAGGGCAGTTTTTTAGCCTGGCGCACCGAGCGGTTTTGCTTGTTGACAATGCCCCGTACAGGGTCTATAATATGCTTAACAAGACAGCCGGAAGGTGAATGCATCTCACCCACTCTGGCGAATAAAGACTAAAAAATAGCCGTTTACTTTGCTAGGGTAGGACGGCTATTTTTTATGTGTCAGATTCAGAATGGCTACGATCAATAAGGCAATGCTTACAATCAAGCTTAATTCTTCATATGTGCTCATAATTACCACCCCTCTCTGCAAGACTCAGAGTGGGAGGAAGCACGTCCCCCGGCTGCCCGGTGAAGCATATTATATTGTCAAAGTGTTAAAGTTGGCGGCTTACAAGCTGTATATCCCATAGATTCCGCCTCACTGAGGGTCACCTGTCTTGGACTTTTCATATTACTGCAGCCGGAATTGCGATGATATCTTTGACCATTATCTGAAATCCACACCATTTTCTCATTTCTGCCCGTCTGTGATTGTGGCTGAGTCTGTGTTTGTAGTTGAACCTGCGTTTGTGGCTGAGTCTGTGAACAATGGCAATCTTTTTCAGGGTTTCCGACGCTATTTTAATTATAATAAGAAACTTTGACCAGTGTCCATACCTAATTTCCGGTGAGAAAGGGTTTTGTACAGAAAGTATATGAACTTAGAGACAAGACAGGGCTTTGGCAGCTTCCCGGCTCTTATTCGGATAGCATATATTTTGAAAACAGGCAGGAAGACTTGCGGCAGAATGGCCTGCCGCCAGATACCACAATCCTCGCTGCCGTGTTGCATTTCGTGTTGCATAACATCAATAAATATGTTAGTATAGCAATAATTGATTGATCCCCAAATAAATAGGATGCCTAGCTTTACCTGTTTTTACAGGTAATAATATTATGTATTGGATTTCGGCGGAGGGGAGCCACGGGAGCTCAAGTCTCCCTTCCGCTACTTGTTACCGAAAGTCCCGTTTTTGTGCGGGACTTTTTTTGCGACAGGAAAGCCCCTGCCACGCGGATGCAGGGCAGCCCTTTCCTGCAGACAAAACATGCCGGAAAGGAGCAATGAAAATGGAAACAACGGATCAGAACAACGGACTTCTCCTGCTGAAGAAAGGACAGAAGGGCATCATGCACGCCCTGTTCAGCCGGGTGGGCATCATGCTGGTGCTGCTGGTTTTGCAGGCGCTGGGCCTGTTCGGCCTGTTTCACTGGTTTGAAGAATTTCTGCCCCACGTTTTGGGCGGCACCGTGATTTTTATGGTCGTCATGGTGCTTTACCTGATCAACAGCTCGCTGGACCCCACGGCGAAAATCACCTGGCTGATCGTGATCATGCTGATTCCGGTGTTCGGCGCTTTGCTGTTCTGGTATACGCAGAGCGAAATCGGACACCGCGCCGTAAAGAAACGTCTGGAGGACATCCTTGACTCCACGAAGGACATGCTGCCGCAGGACGGCGGCGTCATGGCGGAGCTGGAAAAGACGGACCCCGGCGAGGCAGTGCTGGCGCGCTATCTCCGGCGCAGCGGCTGCTACCCGGTGTTTGGGGATACGCGGGTGACGTTTTTCCCGCTGGGCGAGGACAAGTTCGCGGAAATGCTGAACCAGCTGCGTCAGGCAAAAAAATACATTTTCCTCGAATACTTTATCGTCGAGGAGGGCATGATGTGGGGGAGGATTCTGGAAATCCTCGCGCAGAAGGTGAAAGAGGGTGTCGAGGTGAAGGTCATGTACGACGGCACCTGCGAGTTTTCCACGCTGCCTTATAACTATCCGAAAAAGCTGCAGCAGCTGGGCATCCAGTGCAAGATGTTTTCCCCGATGTCCCCGTTTTTGTCCACGCACTACAATTACCGCGACCACCGCAAGATTCTGGTGATCGACGGCCACACCGCGTTCACCGGCGGCGTGAACCTGGCGGACGAGTACATAAATCACATCGTGCGCTACGGGCACTGGAAGGACACGGCCCTGATGGTGCAGGGGGAGGCCGCAAAGAGCTTTGCCCTCATGTTTCTGCAGATGTGGGGCATCACGGAGCGCCAGCCGCAGTTTGAGCGTTATCTGAAAGCTCCGGCGCCTGCCGCTTCGCACGAGAACGGCTATGTGATTCCGTTCGGCGACTGCCCGCTGGACGGGGACAAGGTGGGCGAGCGGGTTTACATGGATATCCTGAACCGGGCCGTCCGTTACGTTCATATCATGTCGCCCTATCTGATTCTGGACGGCGAGATGGAGACGGCGCTGAAATTCGCCGCCGAAAAAGGCGTGGACGTGCGGCTGATTCTGCCGGGCATCCCGGACAAGGCCGCTCCGTATGCGCTGGCCAAGACGCATTACAAGTCGCTGCTGGCGTCCGGCGTAAAGATTTACGAATACACGCCCGGGTTTGTGCATGCCAAGGTGTTCGTCAGCGACGACTGCCGGGCCGTGGTGGGCACCATCAACCTGGATTACCGCAGTCTGTACCATCATTTTGAATGCGCCGCGTATCTGTACCGGACGGACTGCATCGCGGACATCGAGGCGGATTTTGAGAAGACGCTGCCGAAGTGCCGCGTGGTGACCAGTGAGACGATTCGTCAGGAAAAGCGAAAGGTGAAGATTACCGGCGCGCTGCTGAAGGCGGTTTCGCCGCTCCTGTAATGAACGACAGATAAAAGGATGGAAGATACTATGTCAGAGGAAACCAAGGACGCTCTCTGGAGCCAGCCGCTTTCTCCCATGGAGGGGCAGACCCTGGAACGGATTGAGCAGGAGTCAAAGGAATACATCCGGCTGATGGCGTATTACCGGTGCGCGATGATGGAGATCGAGACAAAATTCCGCGTGCTGAACGAGGAATACTCCCTGGAATACGACCGCAACCCCATCAGCACCATCAAGACGCGCCTGAAAAGGCTGACGAGCATCCGGGAAAAGCTGGAGAAAAAGGGGTGTCCGCTGACGCTGAAAGCGATCGAGGAAAATCTGAACGATGTGGCGGGCATCCGCGTGGTGTGCCCGTTTGTGGACGACGTCTACACGATCGCGGAGGCGTTTCTGAAGCAGGACGACATCACCCTGATCCGGCAGAAGGATTATATTTACAATCCCAAGCCCAACGGCTACCGGAGCCTGCATTTTATCGTCGAGGTACCCATTTTCCTGTCGCACGAGAAGCGCCTGATGAAGGCGGAGATTCAGTTCCGGACGATCGCGATGGATTTCTGGGCGAGCGTCGAGCATGAGCTCCGCTACAAGAAAGATTTTACATTTACGGACGAGATGGCGCAGGAGCTTTTGAAATGCGCGGAGATGAGCTCCGAGCTGGACGCGCGGATGGACAAGCTGCGGCAGCGGCTCAGGCAGTGAAGGAGGAAGGTTATGCGGATCGGAACGGGATATGACGTGCACCGGCTGACGGAAGGGCGGAAGCTGATTCTCGGCGGGGTGGAAATCCCATATGAAAAGGGACTGCTGGGACACTCGGACGCGGATGTTTTGCTGCACGCGATTATGGACGCGCTGCTGGGCGCGGCCGCGCTGGGCGACATCGGCCTGCATTTTCCGGACACGGACGAGCGGTACCGCGGCATTTCCAGCATGCTGCTGCTGCGGCATGTGGCGGAGCTTCTGGAGGAAAAGTGTTTTGTGATTGAAAACGTGGACGCGACGGTCATCGCGCAGCGGCCCAAGCTGCGGCCGTACATCGACACGATGCGCGCCAACATCGCAAAGACGCTGGGCCTGACCGCGGACCGGGTCAATGTCAAGGCCACGACCGAGGAAGGTCTCGGCTTCACCGGGAGCGGCGAGGGCATTGCGGCGCAGGCGGTGTGTCTGCTGCAGCCGCTGGCTGACCTGATCGCCGACGACCGCATGCGCGCTGACGGCTGTCCGGGCTGCGGCGGCTGTCCCCGAACAGAAAAGAATTGACAAAGCGTCCGAATTTGCATAGACTAATTTTTATGAAACTGCGGGATGTCCTGAGGGTATCCTCACAAAAAGCGGAGGGATAGACAGACCATGAGAGTATACAATACCGAGACCCGGCGAAAAGAGGAATTTGTGCCGCTGACGCCCGGAAAAGTCAGCATGTACGTGTGCGGCCCGACCGTATACAATTTTATCCACATCGGAAACGCGCGCCCGATGATCGTGTTCGACACAGCGCGGCGCTACATGGAGCACAAGGGATACGAGGTCAATTACGTGTCCAATTTTACGGACGTTGACGATAAAATCATCGCCAAGGCGATGGAGGAGGGCGTGCCGGCGCAGGAGATTTCCGAGCGCTATATCGCCGAGTGCAAGAAAGATATGGAGGGCATGAACGTGAAGCCGGCGACGACGCATCCGCTGGCGACGCAGGAGATCGGCGGCATGATCGAGATGATCAGCGACCTGATCGAAAAGGGCTATGCCTACGAGGTGGACGGGACCGTCTACTTCCGCACCCGCAGGTTTGCGGGCTACGGCAAGCTCTCCCACAAAAATCTGGACGATCTGCGCTCCGGCAGCCGCTCCCTGCTGGTGACCGGCGAGGAGCAGAAGGAGGATCCGCTGGACTTCGTGCTCTGGAAGCCCAAAAAAGAGGGCGAGCCGTCCTGGCCGTCGCCCTGGGGCGACGGGCGTCCGGGCTGGCACATCGAGTGCTCGGTGATGGCCAGAAAATACCTGGGCGAGGAGATTGACATCCATGCCGGCGGCGAGGACCTGATCTTCCCGCACCATGAGAACGAGATCGCGCAGAGCGAGTGCTGCAACGGCAAGCCGTTCGCCAGATACTGGCTGCACAACGCGTTTTTAAACATCGACAACCGCAAGATGTCAAAATCGCTCGGCAATTTCTTTACCGTGCGTGAGATTTCGGAGAAATACGACCTGCAGGTGCTGCGCTTCTTTATGCTGAGCGCGCATTACCGCAGCCCGCTGAATTTCAGCGCCGAGCTGATGGAGGCGTCGCGCAATGGACTGGAGCGCATCAAAAACGCCGTCTCCAATCTGGACTTCCTGGCAAAGAACGCGCCGGAGGGTGAGATGACGGCACAGGAGCAGGAGAGCCTGACGCAGGCGCAGACGTATGCGGCCAGGTTTGACGAGGCCATGGACGACGATTTCAACACGGCGGATGCGATTGCGGCCGTGTTCGAGCTGGTGAAATTCGCCAACAGCAGCGTCTCCGGGGCCAACACCGCGGCGTTCGCAAAGGCGGTGCGCGCGGAGATCGTAGAGCTCTGCGACATTCTGGGCCTGATCGTGGAGACGCAGGAGGAGCTTCTGGACGAGGAGATCGAAAAACTGATCGCGGAGCGCCAGGAGGCCAGAAAGGCAAAGAATTTCGCCCGCGCGGACGAGATCCGCAATCAGCTTGCGGAGCAGGGCATCACACTTCTCGACACGAGAGAAGGAGTAAAATGGAAAAGAGCATAGCGTCATTTACGGAAAGCCTGGATTCTACATTCAGGCTTTCTGATAAAAACTGGAAAATGTATTCGCCGCTGACCCTCGCCTACATCGGGGATGCGGTCTGTGATCTGGTGGTGCGCACGATTCTGGTGAAACGGGCCAACTGCCAGCCGCAGAAGCTGCACCAGCGCGCGTCGGCCTGCGTCAATGCCAGGGCGCAGGCGCAGATGGCGGCCGTTTTGCTGCCGCTGCTGACGGAGGAGGAGGCCGGCGTGTTCCGGCGGGGCCGCAATTCCAAGCCCTACACTAAGGCGAAAAACGCGACCATGCAGGAGTACCTGGAGGCGACGGGGCTGGAGGCCCTGATCGGTTATCTCTACCTCAGCCGCCGGTACGAGCGGATGAACGCGCTGCTCGCGTGCGGGCTGGAGGCGCTCTCCGGGGAAAAAGATTCACAGAAAGCAGGACTGTCATGAGAGAGAAAGAACGAGAACAGACAGGAAGAAAGCAGACCGGCAGAAAACCGGCGGACCGGGAGCAGGCAGTCAGAAAACCGGCGAACCGGGAGCGGACAGTCAGAAAACCGGCGAACCAGGAGCGGACAGCCGGAAAACCGGCAGACCGGGAGCAGGCAGCCGGTCAGGAGACGGAAAACACCCGCATCGTCGAGGGCAGAAACGCGGTGCTGGAGGCTTTCCGCTCTGGCCGCGCGGTCGACCGGCTGCTGATTCAGGACGGCTGCCAGGACGGGCCGGTGCTGACCATCCGGCGCGAGGCGCGCAAAGCCGGCACTGTGGTTGACTTTGTGGACCGGGAGCGGCTGGACCGGATTTCGCCGACCGGACGCCACCAGGGCGTGGTCGCCTACACGGCGGCGTATGAGTACGCTTCGGTGGAGTCGATGCTGGAGACGGCCAGGGCCAGGGGCGAGGACGCATTTCTGATTCTGCTGGATAATATCGAAGATCCGCACAACCTGGGGGCAATCATCCGCACGGCCAATCTGGCGGGAGCGCACGGGGTCATCATCCCCAAACGCCGGGCGGTAGGGCTGACGGCGACGGTGGCGCGGACCTCGGCCGGGGCGCTGAACTACACGCCGGTGGCGCGTGTGACCAATCTTGCCGTCACCATCGAGGCGCTCAAAAAGGAGGGCGTCTGGTTCGTGTGCGCCGATATGGACGCGGAGCCGATGTACCGGCAGAAGCTGACCGGGCCGATCGGACTGGTGATCGGCAGCGAGGGCGAGGGCGTCAGCCGGCTGGTGCGCGAGAAGTGCGACTTCGCGGCGGCGATTCCCATGAAAGGAGACATCGATTCCCTGAACGCCTCCGTGGCGGCGGGCGTACTGGCCTATGAAATTGTGCGCCAGCGGGAATACGGCAATCCGCTATGAACACAGTCAGGGAATGGTTTCATCGAATTCAGGACAAATGTTCCGCCTCCGGCCTGATGGCGGCCGGCTTCGCGGCGGCCATCCTCATCGGCGGTTTTCTGCTGTCGCTTCCCGTCAGCAACGCCGGCGGGCGCTGGCTGAACCCGGTGGACGCGCTGTTTACCTCCTGCTCCGCGGTCTGCGTGACGGGGCTGGTGACCATTGTGCCGGCCACGCAGTTTACGCTCGTGGGCAAGGTGGTGCTGCTGTGTCTGATTCAGATCGGGGGACTGGGCATTATCGCCTGCATGACGGGCGTCTTTCTGATTCTGCACCGGCAGATTACGGTGCGCGGGCGGATGATGATACAGGAATGGTTTAATCTGGACACCATGAGCGGCCTGGTGGTGCTGCTGCGCTACGCGCTGCGGGGGACGTTTGCAGTGGAGGGCGCGGGCGCGCTTTTCTATGCGTTTCAGTTCGTGCCGCAGTACGGGTTTGCGCGCGGCTGCTGGTACGCGGTGTTTCATGCGGTTTCCGCCTTCTGCAATGCCGGCATCGACATTCTGGGCGACAGCAGCCTGCAGGCCTACCAGACCAATCCGCTGGTCAACGCCGTGACCATCGCGCTGATCATCGTCAGCGGGCTGGGGTTTATCGTCTGGCGCGATCTGTCGCTGGCGCTGCGGCGCATGGTGCGCAGGGAGTACAGCCCGCGCCGCTGCCTGCAGAAAATGCGCCTCGGCACCAAGCTGGCCCTGGCCATGACCGCGGTGCTGGTGCTTGGCGGGACGGCGGCGCTTTTCCTTCTGGAGTACGACAACCCGCAGACGCTGGGCGCGCTGTCTCTGGGACAAAAGTGGCAGGCGGCCCTGTTTCAGTCTGTGACGACGAGAACCGCCGGATTTTTTACGATTCCGCAGAACCTGTTCCGCGAGGAATCGCGGCTGCTGTGCTGCATCCTGATGTTTATCGGCGGCAGTCCGGGCGGAACGGCGGGCGGCATCAAGACGACGACGGCGGCGGTGCTTCTGCTGACCTGCCGGTCGTTTCTGCACAACAATGAAGATACAGAGATGTTCCGCAGGCGCGTGCCGGCTTCCGGCGTGCGCACGGCGTTTACGGTGTTTACGGTGGCGTTTCTGGCGCTGCTGGGCGGCACGATCGCCATCGCAGCCCTGGAGCGGACGGCGCTGATGCCGGCCCTTTACGAGGTGACCTCGGCGGTGGGGACGGTGGGCCTGTCCACCGGGCTGACGCCGTTTTTGTCCGCGGCCGGCAAATGGGTGATCATGCTGCTGATGTACATGGGCCGGCTGAGCCCGGTGACGCTGGCGCTGCTGTTTGTTGACCGGAGGAGAAAAAGCAAGGGGCGGAGGCTGCCCGAGGAAAGGATTATGGTCGGATGAAGAAAAAACAATATGTTGTATTTGGAGGCGGAAAATTCGGCAGGAGCGTCGCGGTGACGCTGCAGGAGCTGGGCTGCGAGATTATCCTTGTCGATAAAGACCCGGAGGTAATACAGGACACGGCGGACGACGTCAGCTACGCGCTGTGCGCGGATGTAGCCGAGATGACCATCTTTGAACGGCTGGGCATGCACAACCTGGACGGAGCTATCATCTCCATCACCGACAGCCTCGAGGCCAGCATCGTGACGACCATGATGTGCAGGGAGATGGGGATTCCGCGGATCATTGCCAAGGCGCGCAACGAGATGCACGAGAAAATCCTGCGCAGCGTCGGCGCGCACAAGGTCATTTACCCCGAGGCGGAGATGGGCAAGCGCCTTGCCCGCTACCTGATGGGCGACAATTTTGTGGACTGGATCGAACTGTCGCCGAAATTCAGCCTGGTGGAGATGGACGTGCCCGCCGACTGGCGAGGGAAGGCGCTGATCGAGCTGGGCGTGCGGGAAAAATACGGCCTCAACGTCATCGCCATCAAGACGGGGGATTCCGTCCGCATCCACATTGACCCGCAGGAGCCGCTGCGGGCCGGCGATCTGCTGATCGTGGTCGGGGACAACGAAAATCTGGACCGCTTTCAGAAGTGAGCGGGAACCGGGTTTTATTCCGGGTCGGGAAAGCCCCTGACTGGCTGACGCGGAAAGGCTTTTCCGCCACAGAAAGCAAAGACAAGTGTTTTGCGGAAACTATGTCAGAAGATAAATGCCTGCAAGGAGGGAGAAAATCGAATGAGAGAGATTCAGGCGGGCGCGGTCACGGAGACGGTGGCGCGCCTGTGCATCGAGACGAACCAGTATCTGCCGGAGGACGTAAAAGGCGCGCTCCGGGACTGCCGCGCCTGCGAGGACTGGGCGATCGCGCAGAACGTGCTGGATCAGATTATTGAAAACTATGAGATCGCGCAGGAGCGGGAACTGCCGGTCTGCCAGGACACGGGCATAGCCTGCGTATTTCTGGAGGTCGGGCAGGAGGTGCATATTGCCGGAGGCAGCCTGCGCGAGGCGGTGGACGAGGGCGTGCGCCGCGGCTACGGCGAGGGCTATCTGCGCAAGTCTGTGGTCCGGGACCCGCTGCGCCGCGTCAACACGGGGGACAACACGCCGGCCATGCTCTATACGGAGATCGTGCCGGGCGATCAGCTCCGGGTGACGGTCGCGCCCAAGGGCTTCGGCAGCGAAAACATGAGCGCCATCCGCATGCTCAAGCCGTCCGCGGGACTGCAGGGCGTCAAGGATTTTATACTGGAGACGGTGGAACACGCGGGGCCGAACCCGTGCCCGCCGATGGTGATCGGCGTCGGCATCGGCGGCACCTTCGACAAGGCGGCGCTGCTGGCCAAGAAGGCGCTGCTGCGGCCGCTGGATTCGTCGTATCCCGACCCGTTTTATGCGGATCTGGAGCGGGAGCTTTTGGAGAAGATTAACCGCCTCGGCATCGGCCCGCAGGGATTCGGCGGGCGGACGACGGCGCTGGGCCTCAACATCGAGACGATGCCCACACACATCGCCGGGCTGCCGTGCGCGGTCAACGTCAGCTGCCATGTGACGCGGCACAAAACGGAGGTGATTTGAATGGAACGGCACATTACCCTGCCCCTGACGAGGGAACTTGCGCGCACCCTGCATGCGGGCGATACCGTCTATCTGACCGGGGAGGTCTACACCTCGCGTGACGCCGGTCACAAGCGCATGTGCGAGACGCTCGCCCGCGGAGAACAGCTTCCGTTCGAACCGACGGACGCGACCATTTACTATGTGGGCCCGTCGCCGGCAAAGCCGGGCCAGGTGATCGGTTCCGCAGGACCGACCACGAGCGGCCGCATGGACGCCTATGCGCCAACGATGATGGCGGCAGGTGCGCGCGGCATGATCGGCAAGGGCGCGCGGCTGCCGGAGGTCATCGAGGCCATGAAGCGATACGACGGCGTTTATTTTGGCGCAATCGGCGGAGCGGGAGCGCTGCTCGCCGGCTGCATCAAGCAATGCGAGCTGATCGCTTATGAGGACCTGGGAGCGGAAGCCCTGCGGCGGCTTTACGTGGAAGAAATGCCGCTCATCGTGATCATCGACAGCGAGGGAAATAATCTGTACGAGACCGGGCGCGCGGAATACCTGCGGCAGCGGGACGGCGTGTGACGGCAGAGAGTACGCCGGTATTTGCTGCAGGAAAGCATACAGCAAACCGACGCCTACCTATAAAAGAAAAGCAGGAGGCGAAAACCTTGATACGTTTTAACAATGATTACAGCCGCGGCGCGCATCCGCGGATTCTGCAGGCGCTTGCGGACACCAACGCCGAGAGCTACGGCGGCTACGGCATCGACCCGTGGTGTGAGAAGGCGGCCGCGGAGATCAAAAAATATCTGGACTGCCCGGATGCAGAAGTCCATTTTCTGGTCGGCGGGACGCAGGCCAATTTTACGGTGATCGCGGCTGCGCTGCGCCCGTACCAGAGCGTGATCAGCGCGGATTCCGGACATATTCATGTGCATGAGACCGGGGCGGTGGAACACTGCGGACATAAAATCCAGGCGCTGCCCGCAGCCGACGGCAAGATCACGGCCGCGCAGATTGCAGAGGAAGCGCGGCTGTACGCGGAGAGCGACATCCCGGAGCATATCACGCAGCCGAAGATGGTTTACCTCTCGTTTCCGACGGAATACGGCACGATTTACAGCAAACGGGAGCTGGAAGAGATCAGTGCGGTCTGCAGACAATATGAGATGTATCTGTTCATCGACGGGGCCCGGCTCGGTTACGGCCTGGGCGCGGAGGATGCCGACGTCACGATACAGGACATCGCGCGGCTGAGCGACGTGTTCTACTGCGGCGGCACCAAGTGCGGCGCGCTGTGCGGCGAGGCCGTGGTGCTGGTCAACCCTGAGCTTCGAAGCCATTTCCGCAGCTATATCAAGCAGAACGGGGCGATGCTGGCGAAGGGCTGGCTGCTGGGCCTGCAGTTTTATACGCTGTTTCAGGACGGGCTTTATTTTGAAATTACAAGACAGGCGGACGAATACGCGATGCAGATCAAGCGCGCATTCGCCGCAAAAGGGATTCCTTCCTATATAGAAAGCAGCACCAACCAGCAGTTTGTGGTGATGGAAAACCGGCTGCTGGAGCGGCTGAGCCAAAAGTACGTCTATGAATTTGAAAAAAAGATCGACGAGACGCACAGCTGCGTCCGCTTCTGCACCAGCTGGTACACGACGCAGGCGGAGGTCGACGAGCTGACGGCGGACATCATGGCGCTGTAGGGGTTCCGTATTATAGGTTTTTATAATATTCTTATAAGTTCTTATTATAAGGTTTTTTATAAATTCTTTTATAAGTTGTTTTCGGCGGAGGCGCCCGGGAAATAATCCGGACGCCTCCGCAGGGTTTTCGTATTGATGATTCGGATGTTTCTGCAAGTTTTTTGCATCGACGATTTGGGTGTTTCTGCAGGTTTTCCTATAGACTTTCTCCTATATAGATTTCTCAGAGAAGGCGTTTGCGCAGGCACCGGGCGGCAGATGGGGTAATATCCATAGATACCTTCGCAGGCATTCCTTATAGGTTTCCTTTGAAAGAGGCGTCTGCGCAGGCCCCCGGCGACTGATTGTGTGACATCCGCAGATGCCTCCACAGATTTTCCCTAAAGGTTCCTTTCGGAGGAGGCGTCCGCGAAAGCGCTGCGCAGCATCTGGAATGCGAGCAGCTGGGCCTCAGTGAGGCTGGTCGGTATTTTGACATGCAGATTCAGGTACAGGTCGCCGCGCTTGCCGATGTTGGGCGGGTAGTTGAGTCCCTGGTTGGGAATCCGCAGAGGCTTTTCCGGGGAAGTGCCGGGCGGCAGGTCAAAGAGAAAACTGCCCGTAAGCCCCGGAATTTTGATTCTTCCGCCCAGCACCAGCGTGTGGAAATCAATATCATAATCCAGGTACAGGTGATAGGCCTGGCGGGTGTAGCCCGGCCGCTGGCGAAGCAGGATGATCACGACGTAAAGATTGTCCGGATACGCGGCGTACAGGCGGCCGAGCAGCTCCTGATTTTCGCAGAGAACATCCGCCAGATCAAACATCTGATTTTCAAAGGTATTGGCAGGCAGTTTGATTTTAAGCTGCCATTCTTTTTCGATATAACGCCGGCCGGAGCTGTCCTCCGGATCCGGCATGCGTTCCTTCAGCGTGATATGCTTTGTCACCTCCGTGAAGGTTTCTTCCATTTCCAGCCACACGGCAGTGCGGACGACGTGGCGGAATTGTTCCTCATCCGTTTCTTTGTTCCCATGATGATGCTCGCAGCTGCCGCAGTTTCCATCGCAGTCTCCGCCGTGGTTTCCGCCGCAGCTTCCATCGCAGCCCCCGCCGTGATTTCCGCCGCAGCTCCCATCGCAGTCTCCGCTGTGACTTCCACCGCAGCTCCCGCCGCGGCCTCCACCGTGGTTCCCGCCGCAGCTTCCGTCATAGTCCCCGCCGCAGCCTTCGTGGCGGTGGCTGGCGTGTCCGTAGGCGGAATTTCCCGCAGCGTGCTGCGCGTAATAGTTTTTGCGGTAGGTCTCGTGACCGTAATAATTGTAGATCTTGCGCTTTTCCGGGTCGGAGAGGACAGAGTAAGCCTCCTGAATTTCCTGAAAGCGCTCTTTGTCCTCGCTGCTTCCCGAGGAATCGGGATGGTATTTTTTCGCCAGCTTCCGGTAGGCGTTTTTGATTTCTTCCTGGGTGGCATCCCGGCTGATGCCGAGGATTTCATAATAATTCTGCATAAACTGCGTCTCCATGGAGGTTGTAAAAAAAGATTATGAGCCGTGCAATCCTCGAAAAACCTGCGGTTTTCCGAGGCCGCGGGCGTTCTCCCTATAGAAGCGCTGCCCCGTGAAAGCGCCTGCAAGCAGGCGTTTCCCGCTCCGACGTATCTGCTGCGGCCAGATCATGAGCCGTGCAGTCCTCGAAAAACCTGCGGTTTTCCGAGGCCGCGGGCGTTCGCCCTATAGAAGCGCTGGTTCGTGAAAGCGCCTGCAAGCAGGCGTTTCCCGCATCGACGTATCTGGCGCGGCGAGATCATGAGCCGTGCAATCCTCGAAAAACCTGCGGTTTTCCGAGGCCGCGGGCGTTCGCCCTATAGAAGCGCTGGTCCGTGAAAGCGCCTGCAAGCAGGCGTTTCCCGCTCCGACGTATCTGCCGCGGCCAGATCATGAGCCGTGCAGTCCTCGAAAAACCTGCGGTTTTCCGAGGCCGCGGGCGTTCGCCCTATAGAAGCGCTGTTCCGTGAAAGCGCCTGCAAGCAGGCGTTTCCCGCTCCAGCGCTTCTGCACGGCTCATTGCTTTCGCGAACATTATACATTGGGGGATGGGCTGTCTGCAAGAAATTTTGTCATATCGCGCAAAAAAGTGGCAGTTTCCTAATTTTGTTTTTCCGGTAGATGTTTTTGGCAAAATCTGGTATACTACTTTCTGTAAATGAGCGGGGCGGGGAAGACAGTCCCGGCGTATTCAGAAAACGCGGCAAAACGAAGGCATGCGCCGCGTAAACAGGAGGGTTATCATGTATTGCTACAGAAAAGTGACAGACGACTTATACTGGGTCGGCAGCAATGACAGACGGCTGGCCATGTTTGAAGGCGTGTACTCGGTGCCGGGCGGCGTGTCGTACAATTCCTATCTGCTGATGGATGAGAAGACGGTGCTGTTTGACACGGTGGACCGGGCTGTGAAGGGCACGTTCTTTGAGAACGTGGCGGCGGTGCTGGACGGGCGCGGGCTCGATTACCTGGTGGTGCATCACATGGAGCCGGACCACTCGGAGGCGGTTCAGGAGCTGGTGAGGCGGTATCCGGAGGTGAAGATTATCTGCAATGCAAAGATTGTCCAGATGATCCGCCAGTATTTTGACTTTGACATTGACGCGCGCGCGGTCGTGATGAAAGAGGGCGACAGCTTCAGCACGGGCCGTCACAATCTGGTCTTTGTGATGGCGCCGATGGTGCACTGGCCGGAGGTCATGGTCTCTTATGATACCACGGACAAAATTCTGTTTTCCGCGGACGGCTTCGGCACGTTTGGGGCGCTGAACGGCGCGCTGTTTGCGGACGAGGTGGATTTTGAGCGCGACTATCTCGACGAAGCGCGCAGATATTACACCAATATTGTGGGCAAATACGGCGATCAGGTGCAGGCGCTTCTGAAAAAGGCTGCGTCGCTGGAGATCGAGATGATCTGCCCGCTGCACGGCTTTGTGTGGAGAAGAAATATTTCCGATTTTATCGGCAAGTATATGCACTGGAGTTCCTACGCGCCGGAGGAGTACGGCGTGATGATTGCCTATGCGTCGGTCTACGGGCACACGGAGAACACGGCGGAAATCCTGGCCTGCCGCCTGCGCGAGCGCGGCGTGCGGACGGTGATGTTCGACGTGTCGGTGACGCCGGCTTCCGACATCATTGCGGCCTCCTTTAAGTGGAGCCATCTGGTGTTCGCGTCGACGACCTACAATGCGGGCATTTTTGTCAACATGGAATCGCTGATTTATGATCTGGTGGCGCACAACATCCAGAACCGCACCGTCGCTCTGATCGAGAACGGTTCCTGGGTGCCGACGAGCGGCAGCCTGATGCGCGCGGAATTTGAAAAATGTAAAAACATGACCATCCTCGACAACGTGATTACGATCACTTCCTCCCTGCGCGAGGAGCAGCTCCCCGAGATCGACGCGCTGGCCGACGCGCTGGCGGCTACCGTTCCGGGAGCGAACCGTGCTCAGGCAGAGTTGGAGGAGAAGAAAGAGGAAATTCAGACCAAGGCCGTGATAGACCCGACCGCGATGTTCAAGCTTTCCTACGGTCTCTTTGTGCTGACCGCGCGCGACGGCGGGAAGGACAACGGCTGCATCATCAATACGGTGACGCAGGTGACCGACGTGACGAAGCGGATTGCGATTGCGGTCAACAAGGCAAACTATACGCACGACATGATCAAAAAGACGGGCGTATTCAATGTTTCCGTGCTGACGACCGAGGTGCCGTTCAAGGTGTTCCAGCACTTTGGCTTCCAGAGCGGCAGGGATACGGACAAATTCGCGGACTTTCAGGATACGATGCGCACGGCCAACGGCCTGCTCTGCCTGTCGAAGTATGCCAATGCGGTCATTTCCGGTAAGGTAGTCGAGGAACAGGACTATGACACGCATACCCTGTTTGTGGCGGAAGTGACGGAGGCGGCGGTGCTGTCCAATGTGTCGAGCGTGACTTATCAGTATTATTTTGACCACATCAAACCGAAGCCGCAGCCGACCACGGAAAAGAAGGGCTATGTCTGCAAGATCTGCGGCTATGTCTACGAGGGCGAGACGCTGCCGGAGGATTTTGTCTGCCCGCTGTGTAAGCATGGCGCGGAGGATTTTGAGAAGCTGTAAAATCAGCAGGGGACTGCTGCAACATGTGATGGACTCGTCACAAATCCGGTTGTTTTCCCAGTCTTCATTACATCTGTCTGTCTGCGGCGGATGATATCCGCCTCAGATCAGACATGTGTACAACCGGATTGTGCCAGGTCTTATCTGATATTTTGCATCAATCCGCTTGTCTTGCGCAAAAAGACCTGGCATGCGGCGGAAAAATCTTGACAGCGTCAAAAGAAGGTGTTATTATTTGGTTAGTAAAAGCTAACTCAAACTCAAACCGGATAACCGGTATTTTTTCACAGCAAGAGTTAGACAAAACTAACAAATGTAAGCGGAGGGTAACATGAGCGTTGTTATCATAGGCGGGAATGAGGGAATGGTTTGTCAGTATGAGGATATCTGCCGGAATTACGGCTGCAAGGCCAAGATTTTTGCCAAGGAAAGCGGGGCAATCCGCAGGAAGCTGGGCTGCCCGGATCTGTTTATCCTGTTTGTAAACACCGTCTCGCACAAGATGGTGCGCAGCACGCTGCAGGAGGCGAAGCGCAATAAAATTCCGGTGCTCCGATGCCACAGCAGCAGTGCGACGGCGCTTCAGGAACTGCTGAGCGAACACTGTGCGTGAAACCGGATCACCGGAAATGAGGCTCTGTCAGGCAGAGCGATACGTTTTCAGAAACTGTCCGAATGCCTGATCAGGCGATTTTCCGTTCGATTACCTCCATTCGCTCCTGCAGGTTCTGCACGATCTGCAGGATCAGGGTGATCGTGTCGTTCTGCAGCCGGACACATTGGTTGAGCTCCTTTAACTTCCGGATATCCTGTTTTAATTCCTGGGTCTGCTTTTCCTGATACCGCCGTACCCGGTCAATCTCATCCAGAAGCATGCTTTCCGTTTCGTGCAGGCGATGGTCCATTTTCTCATCCATCGTTTTGCCAAATTCCTCAAATCTTTTGTCCATTTTCTTATCGTATTCCTCGAATCTTTTGTCCATTTTCTCGTCCACTATTTTGCCGATAGTTTCCAGATCGTGTTTCTCTAACAAATTCTTACCTCCTGAACGTGGGCTCCCGGCGGGCGTCTGCGGCCTCGCGGCGGGATTGGGGAATCCATAGACAATCTCTATTATAGCGAATGTGTGCATTGATGTAAAGCGTTTCGGAAGACTGTTCAAAAATTCCACAAACATAATTACAGTTTCATATTATATATAAAACAAAAATATGTCAAGAGTAATTGAAGAAATAATCGAAAAAATAATCGAAAAAATCGCGAGCGAAAAATAATCCGGGAAACAGAGAAGTGAAAAACAGGGAAATGAGAAACGGAGAAATGAGAAGCGGAGAAATAAGGAACAGAGAAAGGATAAAAATCTGACCGCATAAAAACAGGGGCCGCCGCCTATGCAACAGCCCCTAAGGTGCTTTGGACATTTTTCTTAAAGTTTTACAACATTGGCTGCCTGCATTCCGCGAGCGCCTTCTGTCAGATCATAAGAAACAGCCTGTCCTTCCTCGAGTGTCTTGAAGCCTTCTCCTTGGATTGCAGAAAAGTGAACGAATACATCAGAGCCGTTCTCACCGGTAATAAAACCGTAGCCTTTTTCTGCATTAAACCACTTTACTGTACCTTTGTTCATTTGCGGTACCTCCTAATAAGATTGTGCGAAAGCCTGTAAAAAAATTCACTAACTGGTATAGACTACAACGGCTTCCATTTCATAATCTATAACAGTTAGTGAAATATATTAACCAGTCAATCTTCCGCACTTACATTATAGCACAATGCGGAAAGATGTCAATAGTAATGTAAGAAAATTATAGAAAAAGTATGTGAAAAAAACTACAAATATTTAAATTTGATTCGTTTTCATATTTATACGTGGAAGAATAAAATAATTATATTTAATAATAGTATTGTAAGAAGACCCGAGTTTTACAGTTTCATCATAAAATCAGAGTCAAAACAGCTTGAAAATCCCAGAAAAATTCGATATTTCTGG